>NZ_JARGZF010000002.1:307713-615427 GCF_029222705.1 Knoellia sp. p5-6-4 | reverse complement strand
AGGTCACGATCGTCGACAGCGACGGCAACACCGTCGACCTGAACGAGCTCAACGAGCGTCCGGGCCTCGAGCACGTGGCCGAGGACCTCGCCGAGCCGGCCGAGGGCGAGCAGCCCGAGGGTGCCGACGAGGCCTCCGAGGGTGCGGCCGACAAGGCCTGAGCTCTCCCGCTTTCGACGTAGGCCGCGGCTGGACACTGTCCAGCCGCGGCCTACGCCGTTGTGCGTGACGTCAAGTCGGACCTGTCCGACTTGCGGTCCGCTGAACGGACGGATCTGGTCTGGGCTCTGGACGCCGACCGCGGGCCGCCAGACCATCGCGCCATGGACGTCACCTCGTTCCACAAACTCCGCACCGCGGTGCAGGAGAACGCCGTGCCCGCGGGCTCCCTCGAGGTGCTCGAGCTCGAGACCGGGCTGCGAGGCGAGCTCGAGGAGAGCGGTTACTTCGACCAGGTCGAGGTCGGTTCGACCGCGGACCCCGACCAGCTGGTCATCGCGCTGTGCCGCTGTGCACCCGAGGTCCCCGCCTGGGAGGCCTCGTACCGCCTCGAGCACGTCTGGGACGTGCTGCGCGCCGGCTCGGCGTGGGAAGCCCACGCGGGCATCGTGACCGAGGAGCTCGCCGACTTCGAGGGGGCGATGACCTCTCCCGACGGCCGGCACTTCCTGACGGTCCACGTCGTGGCGCTCCGGCACGCCGAGGGCGCGGGTGCCGAGGGCGGCGCGCAGGCGCTGGGGAACTGACCGCCGTTCAGGCGGTGGCGCCGGGGGTCGGCGCCGGGGGAGCCGTCGTGGTGCCCACCCGGAGCTCGGTGGGCATGACGAGGTCGGCCACGGTGTCCCCGGTCAGCAGTGCCTGGACCATGGCGCCGAGCTGCTGGCCCTTCTCCTCGCCGTGCTGCAGCACCGTCGTCAGCGTGCCGGCGTACCAGGGCAGGTCGATGCCGTCGAAGCCCGTGACGCTGACGTCCTCGGGCACGCGGAGCCCGAGGTCCTGGGCGGCCCGGATGGCGCCGAGCGCCAGCAGGTCCGACTGTGCGACGACGGCGGTGGGGCGCTGCTCCTGTGGCACGTCGAGCAGCAGCCGGCCGGCGCGGCGGCCCTCGTCGACGTCGGGGATCGCGGTCTCGACCATGGGCGCCCCGTCGCCGAAGACGTCGAGGAAACCGAGCGCGCGGTCGCGGGCGTCGGCGTACTCCGCCGAGGCGAGGTCGGACGAGACGAAGGGCGCGGTGGCGCTGTCGGCTCGAAGCTGCATGGCGACGTGGCCGACCCGGCGGTGGCCGAGGTCGTGCAGGTGGCGCGCGGCAGAGGCGCTCGCGCCGCGCTCGTCGAGCCGGATCTGGGCCACGCGCGGGTCGTCCGGTGAGCCGTTGCCGACCATCGGGATGCCGCGCGCCGCGAGGTGGTCGACCACAGGGTTGTGCATGGGCCCGCACAGCGAGAACACGACCGCGTCGAGGGCGTAGCCGGCGAGCTGGGGGACGATGCGCCCGGGGTCGTCCTGGGACTGGGCGATGAGCAGCATCCCGGCGGGGATGGCGTCGAGCTGCTGGGCGAGGCCGTCGAGCACGCTGACGGCGAACGGATCGCGGAAGGCGTGCAGCAGGCGTCCCTCGACGATGACGCCGACCACGCCGGCCCGGCCGTGGCGCAGCGAGGAGGCCAGCGGGTTGGGCCCGGTGTACCCGAGGTCCGTCGCGGCCCTGCGCACCCGTGCGGCGGTCTCGTCCGCCACCGGGCCCTTGCCGCTGAACACGAGCGAGGCCGTGGAGGTGGAGACGCCGGCCCGGTCGGCGACCTCGCGCAGGGTGGCGCGGGCTTGACGGGTGGCGGCCATGGGCGACACACTATCGAATCGATTCGGTCGAATCGATTCGACCACGACTTCCACCCACCAGATCTTCCGAGCGAGCCGTGCCCGTGACCCAGCAGCCCACCCTCAGCACCGAGCGCCTCCTGGCGGCCCGCAACGCCGTCTTCATCATCTTCGCGATGAACGGCATGGCCTTCGCCACCTGGGCGTCGCGCATCCCCGACGTCAAGCAGACCCTCGGCCTCAGCGCCGGCCAGCTCGGCACCACGCTGCTCGCCCTCTCGGCCGGGTCGATCGTGGGCCTTCCCGCCTCCGGGTGGATCTCGCACCGCATCGGCGCCGCCGGCTCGGTGGCCCTCGGCCTCGGCTCGACGGCGGTCGGCGCCACCGTGGTCGGCGTCGGCGTCGACGTCGTGGGGGAGCGGTGGCTGGTCGCGCTCGGCCTGTTCCTGCTCGGCCTCGGCGTCGGGGTCTGGGACGTCGGCATGAACCTCGAGGGCGCCAGCGTCGAGCGCCTGCTCGGGCGCAACATCATGCCCCGCTTCCACGCCGCCTTCTCCGGCGGCACCGTCGTCAGCGCGCTCATCGGCGCCCTGATGGCCTGGCGGCAGGTGCCCCTGACGGTTCACCTGCTGGCCGCCGTGGTCGTCATCGTCGCCGTCTGCCTGTGGGCCACCCGTTCGTTCCTGCCGCGCGCCCTGGAGTCCGAGGGCGACGCGGACGCCGCGTCCGGCGCGCAGGACCCGGCCGCTTCCGGCGGCCGTGCCCGCCTGGGCGTGCTGTCGGCCTGGACCGAGCGCCGCACCCTGATGATCGGCGTGCTCACGCTGGTCGCCGCCTTCACCGAGGGCACCGCCAACGACTGGGTCTCCGTCGCGTTCGTCGAGGGTTACGGCCTTCCCACCTGGGCCGGCGTGCTGGCCTTCGCGACCTTCCTGTCCTTCATGACCCTGGGCCGCATCGCCGGCACCGGCCTGCTCGACCGCTTCGGACGGGTGGCCGTGCTGCGGGTGATGCTCGTCGTCGCCGGCATCGGGAGCCTGCTCGTCGTCTTCGGCACGGTTCCGCTCGCCTACCTCGGCGCCGCCATCTGGGGTGTGGGTGTCTCGCTGGGCTTCCCGGTCGGCATGAGCGCCGCGGCCGACGACCCCGAGCGGGCCGCCGCCCGGATCTCGGTGGTCGCCACGATCGGCTACACCGCCTTCATCGCCGGGCCCCCGCTCCTGGGCTACCTCGGTGACCACTTCGGCATCCTCAGGGCCCTGCTCGCCGTGGGCGCCCTGCTCGTCGTGGCGCTGCTGGTGCTGCCGGCCGTCCGCGAGCCCGAGCGCGTCCGCGCGCAGCACGAGGCGGCGGCTGCCGCAGCCGAGTAGCCCACCTCCCGGCGCGCTGGGCGCGGGCCTGAGCGGGCACGCGACGGTGCCGACGCGGCATACCGGCTTGTGCGCTGACGGCGAACATCGACACATCCGGGGACTTCCGCCGCGGACGCGGGCGTTAGGGTCAGCGTGAGCAACCAGCCAGCAAGCGCAACCAGCCTGAACGGAGACATGGTGAGCAGCACTGAGATCGTGGCCCAGAACGGGCCGCAGGGTGGTCTGGACGACCACATCTACAACCGCCTGCTCAAGGAGCGGATCATCTTCCTGGGCTCGGACGTGCGCGACGAGAACGCGAACGCCATCTGCGCGCAGCTCCTGCTGCTCGCCGCCGAGGACCCCGACAAGGACATCTGGCTCTACATCAACTCTCCGGGTGGCTCGGTCACCGCGGGCATGGCGATCTACGACACCATGAAGTGGGTGCCCAACGACGTCGCCACCGTGGCGATGGGCCTGGCCGCCTCGATGGGGCAGTTCCTGCTCAGCGCCGGCACCAAGGGCAAGCGCTATGCCACGCCCCACGCCCGCGTGATGATGCACCAGCCCTCGGGCGGCATCGGCGGCACCGCGTCGGACATCAAGATCCAGGCCGAGCAGATGCTGCACATCAAGAAGCAGATGGCCGAGCTCATCGCCGAGCACACCGGCCAGAGCCTCGAGCAGATCACCAAGGACTCCGACCGCGACCGCTGGTTCACCGCCGAGGAGGCCAAGGAGTACGGCTTCGTCGACCACGTCTTCAGCGACGCCACCCTGACGCCGGGTGCCGGCGGGACCAAGTGACCGACCGCCAGAGAAGGAACGCAGATCCCATGACGCACAACCAGAACGGCGGCCTCCACCTCCCGCAGATGGGCGGCGGCGTGCACGTCCCGGGCCCGAGCAGCCGTTACATCCTGCCGCAGTTCGAGGAGCGCACCTCCTACGGGATGAAGCGCCTCGACCCCTACACCAAGCTGTTCGAGGACCGCATCATCTTCCTCGGCGTGCAGGTCGACGACGCCTCGGCCGACGACGTGATCGCCCAGCTGATCGTGCTCGAGTCGCAGGACCCCGACCGCGACATCCTCATGTACATCAACAGCCCCGGCGGCTCGTTCACCGCGATGACGGCCATCTACGACACGATGCAGTACATCCGCCCGGACGTGCAGACCTTCGTGGTCGGCCAGGCCGCCTCGGCGGCGGCGGTGCTGCTCGGCGCCGGCGCCCCGGGCAAGCGGTTCGCCCTGCCCAACGCCCGCATCCTCATCCACCAGCCGGCCCTCGCCGGCGGTGACTACGGCCAGGCCTCCGACATCGAGATCCAGGCCAACGAGGTGCTGCGCATGCGCACGTGGCTCGAGGAGACCCTCGCGCACCACACCGGCCGCACGCCCGAGCAGGTCAACGAGGACATCGAACGCGACAAGATCCTCGGCGCGAGCGAGGCCAAGGACTACGGCCTCATCGACGAGGTGCTCGCCTCCCGCAAGGCCTCCCTCGAGGTCTGACTTCGCCACAGGCAGACGTATGCCGCCCGCTCACCTCGAGCGGGCGGCGTACCTTTTCCCCGGGCAGGGTCAGGCCGCGCGGTCCGCGTGCCAGTTCTTGCTGTTGCCCCGGGCGTGGTAGCTGAATGTCACGGTGTAGGTGTCGCCCTTCCTGACCTTGAACCAGTAGCTGTCGTCCTGGTGCCTGTCGAAGGAGACGTGGCGCGGGAAGTCGATGACATAGACCTTGGTCCAGCCCGTCCTGACCCGCGTGGTCTCGCAGTCGTAGGCCCTGCCCCCGAGGGTCACGGTCTTGTGGCGGTTGGACGAGTCGCGGATGCCGTAGTCGCCCCAGTAGTCGCGGTCGTGGTCGAAGTTGTGGATCTTCTGGCAGACCCTGACCCAGCCGAAGCCGGAGTCGTGGTTCTGCGTGGTGGCCTGGGCGGGCCCGGCCAGGGCGAGGGGGACAACGCTGGCTGCACCCGTCGCGGCGAGGACACGGAACACCGTGTTCATGGCTCTCTCCTCAGCGGTTCGGTGGCAATCCCTGCCCTTCCACGGTCGCGCGCCGAGCCATGCGGGTCTAGGCACCCCCGGTGTCATTTCCACGCACCCGGGTGGGGCAGGGCACTGGTCACCATCCAGGCGCACGGTGGCGTCTGGGGTCCGTCAACCGCCCACCGAGGGGCCGCCCGCTCAACGGAGCGGGCGGCCCCTCACGCATCTGGGCCCGGGGTGGTCGGTCAGTGGCGGCCGGCGGGCTCCGCCTCGGGCTCCGGCTCGGCGGCGCCCTGCGTGCGCGCCGCCGCGGCCTCGAGCTCGGCGCGCCGGCTGGCTCGCAGGCTGGTCATGGTGACGATGGCGAGGATGCCCACGATGACGCCCAGCGAGAGAAGCGTCGGCACCTCCGGGGTGGCCGGCCAGATGCCGTGCGCCCAGTGGAGCACGAGCTTGACGCCGATGAAGCCCAGGATCGCAGCCAGGCCGTAGCCGAGGTGGACCAGCTTGGACAGGGCGCCCTCGAGCACGAAGTAGAGCGCGCGCAGGCCGAGGAGGGCGAACGCGTTGGTCGCGAAGACGAGGTACGGGTCGCCCGTGATGCCGTAGACCGCGGGCACGGAGTCGACGGCGAAGACGATGTCGGTGGCGAGGATGGCGACGGTGACCAGGGCCAGCGGGGTGAGGGCCCGGCGGCCATTGTCACGGACGGTCATCCGCGTGCCGTGGTAGTCGTCCCTGACCGGCATGACCCGCCGGAGCAGTCGCACGCTGCGCATCCGCGAGATGTCGATCTCGTGGTCGGCGCCCTGCACCGCGTCACGCAGCAGCTTCACGCCGGTGACGAGGAGGACCAGGCCGAAGAGCAGGAAGGTCCAGTCGAAGTGGGCCAGCATCTGCGCGCCGAGGGCGATGAACACGCCGCGCAGGGCGAGCGCTCCGACGACGCCGATGAGCAGCACCCGCTGCTGCAGCTCCTTCGGCACCGCGAACGCGGCCAGCAGCAGCATGAAGACGAACAGGTTGTCGACCGAGAGCGACTTCTCGACCAGGTAGCCGGTGTAGTACTCGAGCCCGATCTGGCTGCCGTGCCGGCTCCAGATCCAGGCGCCGAAGGCCACGGGGAGGGCGATGTAGAAGGCCGACCAGCCGATCGCCTCGCGCATGGAGACCTCGTGCGGCTTGCGGGTGAGCAGGAAGTCGAGGACCACGAGGGCCAGGACGGCGGCGATGCTGACGCCCCAGAGAGCGGGGGTGCCGATGGAGCTGCCGGCGGCACCGGGGTCGGCGGCAGCGGCAAGGAGGGATGGTGACATGGTGGTCCTCAGGTCGTCGTGACGAGCTGAGGTCTCCTTCACCGCTGTCGGCCGGGATGCCGAACGCGGCGCCGCACCGGGAGCGACGTTGGGACGCTCGTACTGACCGGTGCGGCTCGTGGGAAGTACTCCCCTCGTTGAAAAGGATACGAATATCCGCCCGGAAGGCAACTGCAGGTCTTGTCCGCTGTCAGCGGACAAACGCGACTCAGGGCCGACTCGGGGCGTTCAATGGAGCCTGCAGGCCGGGTGGACGGGTAGCGTCTGCCCGACGTCGTTGCAGTTGCACACCCACTAGAGGAGGACCGTCACGTGGCACGCATGGGAGACGGTGGCGACCTGCTGAAGTGCTCGTTCTGCGGCAAGAGCCAGAAGCAGGTCAAGAAGCTGATCGCCGGCCCGGGCGTCTACATCTGTGACGAGTGCATCGACCTCTGCAACGAGATCATCGAGGAGGAGCTCGCCGAGTCCTCCGAGCTCGGCCTCGACGAGCTGCCCAAGCCGCGCGAGATCTTCGAGTTCCTCCAGAGCTACGTGATCGGCCAGGACGTCGCCAAGAAGGCGCTCGCGGTGGCCGTCTACAACCACTACAAGCGCATCCAGGCAGGCGAGGCCACCAGCAAGAAGGACGCCGAGTCGGTCGACATCGCCAAGTCCAACATCCTGCTCATCGGCCCCACCGGCTGTGGCAAGACCTACCTCGCCCAGACGCTGGCCCGCATGCTCAACGTGCCCTTCGCGATCGCCGACGCGACCGCGCTGACCGAGGCCGGTTACGTCGGCGAGGACGTCGAGAACATCCTGCTCAAGCTGATCCAGGCCGCCGACTACGACGTCAAGAAGGCCGAGACGGGCATCATCTACATCGACGAGGTCGACAAGATCGCCCGCAAGAGCGAGAACCCGTCGATCACCCGTGACGTCTCCGGCGAGGGCGTGCAGCAGGCGCTGCTGAAGATCCTCGAGGGCACCACCGCGTCGGTGCCCCCTCAGGGCGGGCGCAAGCACCCGCACCAGGAGTTCATCCAGATCGACACCACGAACGTGCTCTTCATCGTCGGCGGCGCGTTCGCCGGGCTCGAGAAGCTCATCGAGTCGCGCAACGGCAAGAAGGGCCTCGGCTTCGGCTCCGAGCTGCACACGCCCAAGGACCTCGCCGAGTCCTACGGCGACGTCATGCCCGAGGACCTCATGAAGTTCGGGCTGATCCCCGAGTTCATCGGCCGCCTCCCGGTCATCACCACGGTCTCGCCGCTCGACAGCGACGCCCTGGTCAAGATCCTCACCGAGCCGCGCAACGCGCTGGTGAAGCAGTACAAGAAGATGTTCGAGATCGACGGCGTCGAGCTCGAGTTCACCGACGAGGCCATCGAGGCCGTCGCCGAGCAGGCGCTCAAGCGGGGCACCGGCGCCCGCGGCCTGCGCGCCATCATGGAGGAGGTCCTGCTCCCCGTGATGTTCGACGTGCCCAGCGACGACGGCATCGCCAAGGTGGTCGTCACCCGTGAGGTCGTGCTCGAGAACGTCCTGCCGACCATCGTGCGACGCGACGAGGTCGAGGCGCCGGCCAAGCGGCCGCGCAAGCGCTCCGCCTGACCCACCCACCGGTATGCCGCGCAGCTGGCTCCCAGCCGCGCGGCACCGATGCGTCGTGCACCTTCGCCGCGCGGGGGTCAGCGGCGGGCGAGGGGCGACTGGCGCGCGATGAGGTAGAGCGCTGCGCCGAGCAGCGTCAGCCCGGCCAGGGCAACGTAGGTCATCGACGCCTCGCCGCGCAGGCTCTGGTCGCGCGTGGCCGCCGACGCCGCCCACACCGGCACGGTGGCCAGGGCGACCGCGGCCGTACGCAGCCCCCAGCGACGCAGCGCGGCCCGGGGGACCGGTGCCCCCGACGGCCAGGTGACCGCCGCCGCGGCGCTCACGTGCACCAGCAGCGCGAGCCACGCGCCGAGCAGGAGCCACAGCCAGGATCCCCAGCCCCGCGGGACCGGCGCCGAGCCCACCCAGTGCACCGCGTGGGCGGCGAGCAGCAGGATGACCGCGACCGACTCGGGTCGGCTCACGGCATACGGCGTGGCCACGGCGAGCGCCAGGGCGAGCAGGTGGATGCCGCCGCCCGCGGCGTAGACGAGGGCGACCAGCCCCAGCGACGACAGGGCCATGACGACGCGCAGCACGCGGTGGGAGGTCGACATCACCGGCTCACCACCCGCGGGGCGCGCGAGCGTCGGCCGAGGTCGCGCAGCACGATGTCGAGGGTGCCCGGCCCGGCCCAGGGCACGATCGGCACGCCGGCCTCGCGGGCCCGGCGCATCTCGTGCTCGCGCTCGAGCAGCCGGATCCGCCAGGCGAGCCGTGAGGCGTCCGGCGTCTTGTCGGCCTCGGGCATGAGGGTCTCGAGCAGGTGCGGGTCGAGGTCGGCGGAGGCCAGCTCGGGGGGCAGGGTGTCGATGGCGATCACGGAGATGCCGCGGCGCGAGAGGGCCAGTGCGTGGCCGAGCACGTCGGGTGAGATGGCCGGGGTCAGCACGACGACCAGGGCGCCCGCGGGCACCCGGGCGCGCAGCTGGCCGCGCAGCCGCTTCTCGTCGGCGACGGTGCCCTGCGCAGCCGTGGTCCGCGCCAGCGTGTCGAGCACCCGGCGCAGGTGGTTCCTGCCGGCGGCCGAGTCGAGCGCGGGCACCCCGCGGGCGCCGAGCACGCGCAGGCCGACCCGGTCGCCGGTGCGCAGGTAGTGCTCGGCGATGGCGCCGGCCGCGCGGACGGCGTTGTCGAGGCTGCTGCTGCGCCCGCCCACGCCCTGGCTGGTGCCGATGTCGTGCATCGCGTCGACGAGCAGGACGACCTCGGAGTCCTGGTCGGCGTAGGTCGACGTGACGTGCAGCTGGCCGGTGCGGATGCTCACCGGCCAGTGCACCCGGCGCAGCCGGTCGCCGAAGCGGAACTGCCGGATGTCGGCGAACTCCCCGCCGTCGCCGGGGTGGTGGGAGCGGTTCTGCCCCACGAGGCCGTCGGGGCGTGGCACGGGTACCCGGGCGGCGAAGGTGTCGGGCAGCGGCACCGTGGTCACCGGCCGGGACTCGACGACGTCGGGTGCCCACCGGTGGGAGCCGAAGGCGCTCGAGATGCTGAGCACGGCCGGGCCGAGCTGACGGCGGCCCCACCGGGTGGTGCGGCAGGCGACTGCCGCGGTGACCGGCCCCTGGGCGTCGCTCGCCGTCGCCACGGCTCGGCCGGCCGGCTCGAACTCGGTGTGCGGCGTGCCCATCAGCGCCAGCCCGACGTCCTCGACGCCCGGGCCCGGCTGCACCTCGGCGACCCAGCGGGTGGCCTGTCCCTCGCGGAGGGTGAGGTGGCGCGGACCGGCGGCGACGACGGGGGCCTGCTCGGGCCGGGTGGTGAACGACCACAGCGAGACGAGGAACAGGGGGGTGCCGAGGACGAGCAGCTCGGGCCGTCGCACGAGCACGCCGAAGACGACGAGGGCGAGCCCCACCACCGTGGCCCTGGTGAGGGCGGGGGTGGGCCGCCACGTCGCCCGGACCGGGGCGAGCTCCTCGGCGAGCTCGGCGGGAGCGGTCACCGGCGGGTGGGCGCCGAGGCCGGCCGCTCGAACCCGGAGGGCTTCGCCGCGGAGGCCGCGACGGTCGTGGCGCCGGGGGTGGGCGTCGACGACAGGATCGACTCGACCACGCTCGACGCGGTCACCTCGTTCATCCACAGCTCCGGCCGCACGGTCACGCGGTGGTCGAGGGCGGCGTGCGCCACGGCCTTGACGTCCTCGGGGGTGACGTAGTCGCGGCCCTGCACGACGGCATACGCGCGGGCGGTCAGGAGCAGCGCGAGCGAGCCACGCGGCGAGGAGCCCATGAGCAGGTGCTGGTGACGGCGGGTGGCGTCGACGAGCCTGACGCAGTACTGGCCCACGGTCTCGTCGACGGTGACGCCCTCGATGGCCTGCTGCATGGCGAGCAGCCCCTCGGCGTCGGTGACCTGGCCGACGGTCTGGGCCTCCCGGCGGCGGGCCATGCGGCGCTGGAGCACCTCCCACTCCTCCTGCGGCGTCGGGTAGCCGAAGTTGACCCGCAGCAGGAAGCGGTCGAGCTGGGCCTCGGGCAGCGGGTAGGTGCCCTCGTACTCGACGGGGTTGGCGGTGGCGAGCACGTGGAACGGCTGGGGCAGCGGGAAGGTCTCGCCCTCGACCGTCACCTGGCCCTCCTGCATCGCCTCGAGCAGGGCCGACTGCGTCTTGGGGGGCGTGCGGTTGATCTCGTCGGCGAGCAGCAGGCCGGTGAACAGCGGCCCCTGGCGGAAGGTGAACTCGTGGCTGCGCTGGTCGTAGAGGAACGAGCCGGTCAGGTCGGACGGCAGCAGGTCGGGGGTGAACTGGGCACGGGCGAAGCCGAGCCCGAGCGCCTGCGCGAAGGAGCGCGCCGCCAGCGTCTTGCCGAGGCCGGGGAAGTCCTCCATCAGCACGTGCCCACCGGCCAGGATGCCCGAGAGCACGAGCTCGGCGGCCCGTCGCTTGCCGACGACGGCGCGCTCCACCTCGGCGAGGATGCGCTGGGCCTGGTCGCAGACCTGGGGGAGGGAGTAGACGGTGGTCACGAGAGCTCCTCGAGTTTCTGGACGTGGCGGTGCAGCTGGTCGGTGGTCAGGCGTCCGGTGGGGCGCCGGGCGAGGTATGCCGTGAGGTCGGGGCCGAGCAGGGCCGCCGCCTCGGGGTCGGAGGGCTCGAGGCCCCGGTGGTCACGCAGGCGCTCGGTGGCCAGTCCGGCGAGCAGGGCGTGCAGGCGCTCGTGGCTCTCCGTGCTGCCCCTCGCGGCCAGCTCGACCTGCTGGCGCAGGCCGGACACGCGGGCGTCGGCTCCGCGCTCGGCGTCGGGGTCGAGCAGCTGGGTCTGCCAGTGCAGCGGCTTCTGCGACTGGGCGAGGCGCTGGGTGAGCACCGCGACGCTGCCCACGACGGCGAGCGTCGCGAGGAGCAGCCCGGGGCTGGTCAGCCAGGAGACGCCGACGGTGGCCACGCCGAGCACGACCGCGCCGGCGGCCGCGATGAGCAGCGGGTTGACCGGCGGAAGGTCCGCTCGGCTGCGGGAGCGTGGGCTCATGCGCGCAGGGCCTCCTTCGTCGCCGCCCGCCGCAGGTCGACGTGCACGGTGGTGAGCGCGTCGCGGGCGCGCGCCCGGTGCGCCTCGGTCAGCGCGTGCTCGGAGAACCGGGCCTCGCGGTAGAGCGACGCGAGCTCGGCGAGGGCCACGGCGTCGACGTCGTGCTCGGCGAGCACCTCGGCGACCACCTCCGAGGAGGTGCGGGAGCGGTCCTCCTTCAGGCCCGCCGCGGCGACCTCCTCCTCGAGCCGGACCCAGCACGCCACGATCGCGTCGGTGGGGGTGCCGGTCTCGAGGTGCTCCATGCGCGACGCGGCGCCCTCGAGCAGCACGTCGGGCAGGGTCTCGATCGCCGCACCGGGCTCGGGCTCCTCGACCGGCACCGGCCGGCGCTGCCAGAGCTCGCGGACCACCAGGAAGAGCACCGTCACCACGATGGCGACGATGAGGAGCCGCAGGCCCCAGACGATGACGGCGACGACGGTCTCGTTGGCGTCGGCCGAGCTGTAGATCTTCTTCGGCGGTGGAGGCACGTTGCTCCACTCCTCGAAGTCCGAGCCACGCGCGCTGCGCTCGCTGAAGCCGCTCAGGTTCTGGCGTCGGAAGAGGGCCACCGGGCCGGCCGAGGCCACCCACGCGCCGACGAACAGCGTGGTGACCGCCCCCACCAGCATCAGCAACCGTCCCCGCCTCACGACGCCCGACCCTAGGCGACCGGGCCGACACCGCGGGCCCACGGATACGAGTTTGTTACCTGTTTGCCGCAGCTCGGCGCACCGTCTGTCACACGGCACGGTGGACGGCGGTGGGCGAGCGGGCAAAGATGGGCCCATGACCACCGGCTACGGCTACCGCCTGCGCGCAGGTGACCAGGGCCCGGTGCAGCAGAGCCCGGTCAGCTGTGGGGCAGCCTGCCTCACCGTGGCGCGCATGCTGGTCAACCCGCAGTTCGCCCGTTGGATCACCACCGGCGAGGGCCCGCGCGTCGACGCGCCTCCGGGAGACACCGAGGCGGAGCGGTTCGCGGCCTACGAGCGGGTGGTCATGAACCGCACCAACCGCCTGTATGCCGGGGGTCGGCGCCTCAACGTGCCCTGGCCCAGGGCACTGGGCACCCCGCCCTGGGGCGCGAGGAAGGAGCTCGAGTTCGGCGCCTCCCGCCGCGGCACCCGCTACACGGTGGAGGTGCTGCGCGGCGACCTGAGGAGCCGGCTGCGCGCGGCCCACGCCCGCCTGGTCGACGTGGTCGACGAGGGCGAGCCGGCACTGCTGTACGCCGGCAGCGCCGTGCTGCCCCGGCACGTGGTGCTCGTGCTGCCCGGCGACGGCGACCAGGTCCTCGACGTCTACGACCCGGCCACCGGCCTGGTCAGCCTGCTCGACGCGGACAGCTTCGCCGAGCGCCGGCTGCGGCTGTCGGGCTGGGACGTCCCGTGGTTCGCCGTCCAGCCCGATGGCACGCGCCGGGTTCAGGCCTTCGGCTTCTCCACGGGGATGAGCACCGCGTCGCGGACCTCCGGGGTCTCCGCCTCGGCGTAGTCGAGGCTTCCGGTCACCCGGCCGGCGGCGCGCAGGTCCGCCTCGGCGGTGCGCACGCGGTCGCACCAGTCCTGCGGTCCGGCCAGCACGATCGACGACACCTCGGCGCGCATACCGACCTTGGCCTCCGACTTGGCCTTGCGGACGCCCGCCAGGGCCTCGCCGACCGCACCCAGCAGCGCCGCGTCGGCGGCACCGAGGTCACCGAGGTCGGCCGCCGTCGGCCACGCGGCCCGGTGCACCGACCCCTCGTGGAACCACGACCACACCTCCTCGGTGGAGTAGGGCAGGAACGGCGCCAGCAGGCGCAGCAGCACGTCGAGCGCCAGGCGCAGACCCGCCCGAGCGGATGCGGCGGCCTCCTCACCCTGACCGCCGTAGGCCCGGTCCTTGACCAGCTCGAGGTAGTCGTCGCAGAAGGTCCAGAAGAAGCTCTCGGTGACCTCCAGCGCCCGGGCGTGGTCGTAGGCCTCGAACCCGGCGGTCGCCTTGGCCACGACGTCGGAGAGGCCGGCGAGCATGGCCCGGTCGAGCGGGTGGGTGACAGCGTCGTGCAGGTCGCCTTGCACCTCCGCGCTGGGGTGGTTCCCTGCTTCGGCTGCGCCAAAGGACAACGCGAACTTCGTGGCGTTCAGCACCTTGATGGCCAGGCGGCGGCCGACCTTCATCTGACCCGTGTCGTAGGCGGCGTCGGTCCCGAGCTTCGCCGAGGCCGCCCAGTAGCGCACCGCGTCGGCGCCGTGCTGGCGCACGACGTCCTCCGGCGTCTCGGCGTTGCCCTTGGACTTGCTCATCTTCTTGCGGTCGGGGTCGAGGATCCAGCCGCTGATGGCCGCGTTGGTCCACGGCAGCGAGCCGTGCTCGAGGTGCGCGCGCACGACCGTGGCGAAGAGCCAGGTGCGGATGATGTCCTGCCCCTGCGGGCGCAGGTCCATGGGGAAGAGCGTCTCGAAGAGCTCCGGGTCCTCCCGCCAGCCCAGCGCGATCTGCGGCGAGAGCGACGACGTCGCCCAGGTGTCCATGATGTCGGGGTCGCCGACGAAGCCACCGGCCTGGCCGCGCTGCGACTCCTCGTAGCCGCGGGGCGCCTGCGCCACCGGGTCGACCGGCAGCTCGGACTCGTCGGGGACGATCGGGTTGGCGTAGTCGGGATCGCCCTGCTCGTCCAAGGGGTACCAGACCGGGATCGGGACGCCGAAGAAGCGCTGGCGGCTGATGAGCCAGTCGCCGTTGAGGCCACCGACCCAGTTCTCGTAGCGGGTGCGCATGAACGAGGGGTGGAAGTCGAGCTCGCGGCCCCGCTCGACCAGCGCGGCGTTGAGCTCGGCGTCGCGGCCACCGTTCCTGATGTACCACTGGCGCGAGGTGACGATCTCGAGCGGCTTGTCGCCCTTCTCGTAGAAGTTCGCCTTGCGCTGGGTCGGCTTGGGCTCGCCGTCGAGGTCGCCGGACTCGCGCAGGGCGTCGACGATGAGCGTGCGCGCCGTGTGCGTCGTCTTGGTGGCGATCTCGCTGAAGAGCTCCTTGCCCTCACCGGACTCGATCCACTCGGGCGTCTCGGCCTGGATGCGCCCGGTGCGGGTGATGACCGAGCGGGTCGGCAGGTCGAGCTCACGCCACCACTGCACGTCGGTGAGGTCGCCGAAGGTGCAGCACATCGCGATGCCCGCGCCCTTCTCCATCTCGGCGAGCGGGTGGGCGAGCACCGGCACCTCGACCCCGAACAGCGGTGAGGTGACCGTGGTGCCGAAGAGCTCGGCATACCGCTCGTCGTCGGGGTGGGCGATGAGCGCCACGCAGGAGGGGATCAGTTCGGGGCGGGTCGTCTCGATGAAGACCGGGCCGGAGCCGTCCGTCCGGTGGAAGGCCACCCGGTGGTAGTGGCCGGGGTAGTCGCGGGCCTCGAGCTCGGCCTGGGCCACGGCGCTCTGGAAGGTGACGTCCCACAGCCCGGGCGCCTCGGCGGCATACGCCTCGCCGCGGGCGAGGTTGCGCAGGAACGCCTGCTGCGCGGTGGCGCGGGAGTTGGCGTCGATGGTGCGGTAGTTGACCTTCCAGTCGACCGACAGCCCCAGCCTGCGCCACAGCGCCTCGAAGGTCTCCTCGTCCTTGACGGTGAGGATGTCGCACAGCTCGATGAAGTTCTGCCGGGAGATCGGCTTCTGGTCGGCCGCCTTGGTGCTCTTGCCCTGGCCGCCCTCCTGCGGGGGCACGAAGCCGGGCTCGTAGGGGAGCGTGGCGTCGCCGCGGACGCCGTAGTAGTTCTGCACGCGGCGCTCGGTGGGCAGGCCGTTGTCGTCCCAGCCCATCGGGTAGAAGACCTCGAGGCCGGTCATCCGCTTGTAGCGGGCGATGCAGTCGGTGTGGGTGTAGGAGAACACGTGGCCGACGTGCAGCGAGCCGGATGCGGTGGGCGGCGGGGTGTCGATGGCGTAGACCGCCTCACGGGGGCCGCCGAGGGCGCGCTCACGGTCGAAGCGGTAGGTGCCCTGCTCCTCCCATACCGGCGCCCACTTGTCCTCGAGCCCGTCGATCGACGGCTTCTCCGGGATGGCGGCAGCGCGGGTGGTCTGAGCAGAGGTGGTCATGGGCGGAATCCTCCCATCACCGCCCTCGTCCCTACCAACCGGTTCCGGCCTCTAGGGTGTGCCCATGGAGCCGGTCTACACCACCGTCATCGGGGCCGCGCGCCTCGTCTTCGCCGCGCAGGGCCTGAAGTTCCGGATCCGGGGCGCCGAGAACGTGCCGCGCACCGGGGGTGCGGTCTTCGCGATCAACCACACCGGTTACATGGACTTCACGTATGCCGGGCTGGCCGCCCGCCCCGCCGGACGCCTGGTGCGGTTCATGGCCAAGGAGTCCATCTGGCGCAACAAGGTGGCCGGGCCCCTCATGCGGGGGATGAAGCACATCCCGGTCGACCGGGAGGCCGGCGCGACCTCCTTCCGGGCCGCGGTCGACGCCCTCAAGTCAGGCGAGATCGTCGGCGTCTTCCCCGAGGCGACCATCTCGCGCTCCTTCGAGCTCAAGGACTTCAAGTCGGGCACCATCCGCATGGCGCAGGCCGCCGGGGTGCCGGTCATCCCCGTGACGATCTGGGGCTCGCAGCGGGTCTGGACCAAGGGCCACCCCAAGCGGCTGGGCCGCACCAACATCCCCATCTTCATGACCGTCGGCGAGCCGATCACCGTCGGGAAGGGGGCCGCGGCTGCGGAGGAGGCCAACACCCTCCTGCGCGAGCGGATGACCGCCCAGCTGCACGCCGACCAGGACGCCTACCCGCCGCTGCCGCCGACCGAGCGGCACCTCCTGCCGGTGCGGCTCGGGGGCACGGCGCCCACGCTCGAGGAGGCCAACGCGATGGACGAGGAGGAGGTGCGCCGGCGCCGGGGCGCCGCGCCCGCCTGACGTTCGAGGGCCGGCCGAGCCGGCGTCAGACGCGGTGTCCGAGATGGGCCAGGGCCTGTCGGAGCAGTACCCCGTGGCCGCCGTCCATCTCCTGGAGCAGCCCCGGATCGGCCGCCTCGTCGAGGCTCAGCCAGGCGAGGTCGAGCGCGTCCTGCTGCGGCTCGCAGTCGCCGGCGACCGGCACGACGAAGGCCAGCGACACCGCGTGCTGGCGCGGGTCGTGGTAGGGCGTCACCCCCGGTGTGGGGAAGTACTCCGCCACGGTGAACGGCTGCGGGCTGGTCGGGATGTGCGGCAGGCACATCGGCCCGAGGTCCTTCTCGAGGTGCCGGGTCAGGGCGTCGCGCACCCGCTCGTGGTAGAGCACCCGACCGGAGACGAGCTCGCGGTTGATGCTGCCTCCGCTCGAGGCCCGCAGCAGCAGCCCCACGCGGACCGCCGCCCCGGTGGCGTCGACCCGCACGGGCACGGCGTCGACGTAGAGGATCGGCATGCGGCCGCGCACCGACTCGAGCTCCTCACGGGACAGCCACGACTCGTTGCGCTCCAGCTCCAGGGGGCTCATGCAGCGTTTCTACCAGCCACGGGCCCGGCCCGCGGGACCTAGGCCCCTCCCCGGGAGCCGCGCGCCGCCGACATGCTGGCCCCGAGAGCGGAAGGGGCGCCCATGGCCGCAGCCACCGCGACCGGCCTCAGCTCGGCGGAGGCGGCTGCTCGGCGCGCCGCCCACGGCCCGAACCTGCTACCCCAGCCACGGCGACCGTCGGTCGCGCGGCGCCTCGCCCAGGAGCTGACCCACTTCTTCGCGCTCATGCTGTGGGTGGCTGCCGGGCTCGCCCTGCTCGCCGGGCTGCCCGAGCTCGGGGTGGCCATCGCCGCCGTCATCGTGCTCAACGCCCTCTTCGCCTTCGCCCAGCGGGCCCGGGCGGACCGGGCGGCCGAGCGGCTGCGAGCGATGCTGCCGACCCGCGTGACCGTCCGGCGCGACGGTCGCCGCCGGATCATCGAGGCCGAGGACGTCGTCGTGGGGGACCTGCTGCTGCTCGAGAGCGGCGACCGGGTGCCGGCTGACGCCACCGTCACCATGGCCAACCGCCTGCTCGTCGACACCTCCATGCTCACCGGCGAGAGCGAGGCGGCCTCGGTGGGCAGGGACGAGGCGTTGTATGCCGGGACCTTCGCCGTGGAGGGCGAGGCCCGCGCCGTCGTGGTGGCCACCGGGGGGCAGACCCGCCTGGCCCGGATCGCCCGGCTCACGACCGCCTCCCCGAAGCCCGTCACCCCGCTGACCCGGGAACTGCAGGCCGTCGTGCGGCTGATCGCCGTCATCGCCCTCGGCGTGGGCGGGCTCTTCTTCGCGGTCTCGCTCCTGGTCGGCAACCCGCTGCGCGACGGCTTCATCTTCGCCATCGGGGTCACCGTCGCCCTGGTGCCCGAGGCGCTGCTGCCGACGGTGACCCTGTCGCTGGCGTGGGGCTCGGAGCAGATGGCGCGGCGCCAGATCCTCGTGCGCAACCTCGACGCGGTCGAGACGCTCGGGTCGACCGACTTCATCTGCACCGACAAGACCGGCACCCTGACCCAGAACCGGATGGCCGTCGTCGAGGCCTGGACCCCGTCAGGTGGGGTCGCCGTGGACGGTGCCGGGTACGAGCCCGCCGCCGAGCTGGCGTGGTCTGCCCCGGCCGCGCACGACGCCTGCGTCGCCCTCGCCCTGGCCGGGATGCGGTGCTCGACCGGGTACGCCGTCCACACGGCGGCGGGCTGGCGGGCCCACGGCGACCCCATGGAGGCGGCCCTCGACGTCTTCGCCCGGCGCCTGGGCATCGACACCGACGACGACCGTCACCGCCACCACTCGGTGATGCGGTTCCCCTTCGACCCGCGCCGGCGCCGCATGGCGGTGGTGTTCGACGGCGACGTGTTCGTCAAGGGGGCGCCCGACACCGTCCTGCCGCTGTGCGCCGACGGCGACGCCGGGCGGGCGGAGGTGGAGGCGATGACGGCGCGCGGGCTGCGAGTGCTGGCGCTGGCGGCCGGGACCGCCGCGGCCGAGGTCGCCCGCACACCCGACGAGGTGGAGGGCCAGCTGCACCTCCTGGGCCTCGTGGCCCTGGAGGACCCGCCCCGGGACGACGTGCCCGAGGCGCTGGCGACCTGCCGGAGCGCCGGTGTCGCCGTGGCCATGGTGACGGGCGACCACCCGGCGACCGCGGCCGCGATCGCCGACCAGGTGGGCCTGCGCCGCCCCGGCGACCCGGTGCTCGTCGGCGCCGAGCTGCCCGCGAACGATCGCGTCCTGGCCGCGGTGCTCGACCACGACGGGATCGTGGTGGCCCGCGTCTCGCCCGAGGACAAGCTGCGCATCGCCCGGGCCCTGCGTTCTGGGGGCCACGTCGTGGCGATGACCGGAGACGGCGTGAACGACGCGCCCGCCCTGCACGAGGCCGACATCGGTGTGGCGATGGGCCGCTCCGGCACCGACGTGGCCCGCGAGGCGGCCGACCTCGTGCTGCTCGACGACGCGTTCTCGAGCATCGTCGCGGGCATCGAGCAGGGCCGGGCGACCTACGTCAACGTCCGACGCTTCCTCACCTACCACCTGACCGACAACGTGGCCGAGCTGACGCCGTTCGTGGTGTGGGCGCTCTCCGGCGGGTCGTTCCCGCTGGCACTGGGCGTCCTCCAGATCCTGGCGATCGACATCGGGACCGACACCCTCTCGGCAGTCGCGCTGGGGGCCGAGCCGCCGGCTCGTCACCTCCTGGACAGGCCGCCCGTGTCCGGTCGGCTCATGAACGGGACGGTGCTGCGGCGGGCGTTCGGCCTTCTGGGGCCACTCATCGCGGCGCTGTCGATGGTCGCGTTCCTGGTGTCGATGGCGGCCGCGGGGTGGAGTCCCGGAGAGAGGTTCCCGACCGGCGACGCGTTGCTCGCGGCCTCGGGCGCGGCGTTCATGACTGTCGTCTTCGGCCAGAAGGCCAACGTGTTCGCCTGCCGGAGCTCGACCCGGTGGCCGGGCGCGCTCGGTTGGACGACCAACCGCCTGCTGCTTCCAGCCGGGGTCGCGGAGCTCGCCTTCTCCTTCGCCGTGCTCCTGGTTCCTGCCGTGGCCGGGGTGCTGGGTCAGGCGGGCCCGCCTGCCGCCGGTTGGGCGGTGGCCCTGGCCGCGCCCCCGCTCGTGCTGGCTGTCGACGCTGCCGACAAGGCCCGCCGCGCACGCGCTCGGCGTGGTCAGGACCAGTAGACGCGGCCGGGGTTCATGATCCCGCGGGGGTCGAACAGCGCCTTGACCGCGCGCTGGCGCTCGAGCTCGCGCTCGCCGAGCTCCTGGGCGAGCCACTTGGCCTTGAGCGACCCGACGCCGTGCTCGCCGGTGATGGTGCCGCCGAACTCCAGCGCCGTCGCGACCAGCTCGCCGAAGGCGCCCTCGGCGTTCTCGCGGCTGGCCTCGTCCTTGTCGTCGAAGAAGATGCTGGGGTGCAGGTTGCCGTCGCCTGCGTGCCCCGACATGGTGATCTCGAGCCCCCGGCGGGCGGCGATCCGCTGGCCGGCCCGGATGAGGTCGGTGAGCCGGCCCACGGGCACGCAGACGTCCTCGAGGAAGCGGGGGCCCTTGGCCTCCAGCGCGGGGCTGAGCGCACGGCGACCCGCGAGCAGGAGGTCGGCCTCCTGCACGTCGTCAGCGACGGCGACCTCGCTGGCCCCGGCCTTCTCGAGGATCTCGGCGTAGAGCGCGACGTCCTCGGCGGTGTGGCCGGGCCGGTCGGACTGCACGATGAGCGCCGCCTCGCAGTCGCCCGGGTAGCCGTAGTCGGCGAGGGCCTGGACGGCGGTGATCGAGGCGCGGTCCATAAGCTCGACGAGGCTCGGCACGTGGCGCTCACGTCGCAGGGCGGCGATCGCGGTGCTCGCGTCCTCCAGGGACTCGAACGTGCCCAGCACGGTCAGCGCCGGGTCGGGGGCCGGCACGACCCTGGCCACCACCTCGGTCACGACGCCCAGGGTGCCCTCGGAGCCGACGAAGAGCCCGGTGAGGTTCAGCCCGGCCACGCCCTTGGCGGTGCGGTGCCCGGTGCGGATGACCTCGCCGCCGGGCAGCACCACCTGCAGCCCACGGACGTAGTCGGCCGTCACGCCGTACTTCACGCAGCACAGCCCGCCGGCGTTGGTGGCGACGTTGCCGCCGATCGTGCAGAAGGCCGACGAGGCCGGGTCCGGCGGGTAGAACAGGCCATGCTCGGCGACCGTGGCCTTGAGGTCGGCGTTGACGACGCCGGGCCCGGCCACGGCCAGCCCCTCGAGCGGGTCGACCTCGCTGACCGTGTCGAGCGCCTCGACGTTGAGCACGATGCCGCCCTCGATGGCGACTGAACCACCGGTGAGCGAGCTGCGTGCACCCTGGGGCACCACCGGGGTCCGCGTCTCGTGCGCGTGCCGCATCACCTCGACCACGTCGGCGAGGTCACGGGCCCGCACCACCTCGAAGTCGCCCGGCGGCACCGCGCCCACGGACTCGTCCACGGCATACGTGGCCTTGACGTCGGGGTCGGTCACGAGACGGGCGGCGACGGCGGCGGGAATCGTGGTCACGGTCCCACCCTAGGCGCCGCTAGACTGCGTCCCAACGGCGTCGACCCGGCCATCACCGGCGAGCCTCCGGAAGAACGGCACCCACCTGCCCGGTGGGCGGGTGCTCAGTAGAACCGGACGGGAGGGCCCGTCACAGCCTGGACCAGAGCGGTCGTATGCCGTCGGCACCTCCGGCGCGTACGGCAAGCGAGGTGGTACCGCGGTGCCGCCGGGGAAGGACCCGGCGACGTCGTCCTCGTGGGAAGTCGAAGCGACACGAGCGACGAAGGACCTGCCGAATGACCTACCCGAAGGTCTCCAGCGACCCGACCAGCACCAGCGTCCCCGCGAGCCCGAGGTTCCCGGAGATCGAGGAGCGCATCCTCAGGTACTGGGACGAGGACGGCACCTTCCAGGCGTCCGTGGCGAACCGCGAGATGGGTGAGAACGGCGCCAACGAGTTCGTCTTCTACGACGGACCGCCCTTCGCCAACGGCCTGCCGCACTACGGCCACCTGCTGACCGGCTACGTCAAGGACGTCGTTCCGCGCTACCAGACCATGCGTGGCAGGCGCGTCGAGCGGCGTTTCGGCTGGGACACCCACGGCCTGCCCGCCGAGCTCGAGGCGATGAGCCAGCTCGGCATCAAGACCAAGGACGAGATCCTCGAGCTCGGCATCGAGGACTTCAACGCCAAGTGCCGCAGCTCGGTGCTGAAGTACACCGACGAGTGGCGCGAGTACGTCACCCGGCAGGCGCGCTGGGTCGACTTCGACAACGACTACAAGACGCTGAACCCGCAGTACATGGAGAGCGTCATCTGGGCGTTCAAGCAGCTCTACGACCAGGGCCTGGTGTACGAGGGCTTCCGGGTGCTGCCCTACTGCTGGAACGACCAGACGCCGCTGAGCAACCACGAGCTGCGCATGGACGACGAGGTCTACCAGGTGCGCCAGGACCCCTCGGTCACGGTCGGCCTGCGCCTCGAGACCGGCGAGCTGGCCCTCATCTGGACGACCACGCCCTGGACCCTGCCGTCGAACCTGCTCGTCGTGGTGGGCCCGGACATCGACTACGTCGTCGTGGAGTCGGACTTCACCGGCACGACGGAGCGCTACGTCCTCGCGGAGGCCCGGCTCCCGGCCTACGCCCGCGAGCTCGGCGGCGACAGCCCGGAGGCGTTGGAGTCGCGCATCGTCGAGCGGCTCAAGGGATCCGACCTCGTGGGCCGGTCCTACACGCCGCCGTTCTCCTACTTCAAGGGGCACCGGGGCGCCCACCGCATCGTGGCCGACGACTACGTGACCACCACCGACGGCACCGGCCTGGTCCACAACGCCGGCGCCTTCGGTGAGGAGGACAAGGTCACGACCGACCGCGAGGGCATCAAGCCCGTCGTGCCCGTCGGCGCCGACGGCAAGTTCGCCTACCCGGTCATCGACTACGAGGGCGTGCAGGTCTTCGACGCCAACGCGCTCATCATCGACGACCTCAAGGCGGCCACCCGCGGCACGGGCGACCACGGCGCGGTGACCCCGGGCACCGTGCTGCTGCGCCGCGAGTCCTACGCGCACTCCTACCCGCACTGCTGGCGCTGCCGGCAGCCGCTGATCTACATGGCCGTCTCGTCCTGGTTCGTCGAGGTGACGAAGTTCAAGGACCGCATGCTCGAGCTCAACGACCAGATCACGTGGGTGCCCGAGCACGTCAAGCACGGCCAGTTCGGCAAGTGGCTCGAGAATGCCCGCGACTGGTCGATCTCGCGAAACCGCTTCTGGGGCAGCCCGATTCCCGTGTGGAAGTCGGACAACCCGGAGTACCCGCGTATCGATGTCTACGGGAGCTTCGAGGAGCTCGAGCGCGACTTCGGCGTCGAGGTCAAGGACCTGCACCGGCCGTTCATCGACCGGCTCACCCGCCCCAACCCGGACGACCCGACCGGCAACTCCACCATGCGCCGGGTCGAGGACGTGCTCGACGTGTGGTTCGACTCCGGGTCGATGTCGTTCGCCCAGGTGCACTACCCGTTCGAGAACGCCGAGTGGTTCGAGCACCACTTCCCGGGCGACTTCATCGTCGAGTACATCGGCCAGACGCGCGGCTGGTTCTACACGCTGCACATCCTGGCCACGGCGCTGTTCGACCGGCCCGCCTTCTCCTCCTGCGTGAGCCACGGCATCGTGCTCGGCTCCGACGGGCAGAAGATGTCGAAGTCGCTGAAGAACTACCCCGATGTGCGCGAGGTGTTCGACCGTGACGGCGCGGACGCGATGCGCTGGTTCCTCATGAGCTCGCCGATCCTGCGCGGCGGCAACCTCGTCGTCACCGAGCAGGGCATCCGCGACGGCGTGCGCCAGGTGCTGATCCCGCTGTGGAACTCCTGGTACTTCTTCAGCCTCTACGCCAACGCCGCGAACGGCGGGAAGGGCTACGAGGCGAAGTGGTCCACCGGGTCGACCGACGTGCTCGACCGCTACCTGCTGGCCAAGCTGCGCGAGTTCGTCGAGCAGGCGCAGACCCAGCTCGAGGCCTACGACATCGCCGGCGCCTGCGACTCGACCCGCACGTTCCTCGACGTCCTCACCAACTGGTACATCCGGCGCAGCCGGGACCGGTTCTGGGACACCGCCGGCGCCGACTCGTCGGTGTCGGGGGCGGCGTTCGACACCCTCTACACGGCCCTCGAGGTCGTCTGCCGGGTGGCGGCTCCGCTGCTGCCGCTGACCACCGAGGAGATCTGGCGCGGCCTGACGGGCGGGCGGTCGGTGCACCTCACCGACTGGCCCGACCCCTCGGACCTGCCGAGCGACCACGCCCTGGTGGCGGCCATGGACACCGCGCGCGAGGTCTGCTCGACGGCGTCGTCGCTGCGCAAGGCCAACAGCCTGCGGGTGCGCCTGCCGCTGCGCGACCTCACCGTAGTGGTGCAGGACGCCGCGTCGTTGAAGGACTTCGGCGCGATCGTCGCCGACGAGGTCAACGTCCGCACCGTCACCCTGCGCGACGTGACGGAGGCCAGCCAGGCCGACTTCGGCGTCTCGCAGAGGCTGACCGTCAACGCCCGTGCCGCCGGGCCGCGCCTGGGCCGCGACGTGCAGCAGGCCATCAAGGGCAGCAAGAGCGGTGACTGGTCGGTGGCCGAGGACGGCACGGTGGTGGCCGGTGGCCTGGCGCTGCAGGAGGGCGAGTACGCCCTCGAGACGGTCGTCGACCAGTCCGCGGCGGGCGGCTCGCGCGCCACGGCGATGCTGCCCAGCGGTGGCTTCGTCGTCCTCGACACCGAGGTGACGCCGGAGCTGGCCCAAGAAGGCCTGGCGCGTGACATCGTCCGCGCCGTGCAGCAGGCCCGCCGGGACGCCGGCCTCGAGGTCAGCGACCGGATCAGCCTCACCGTCACGGGCGACCAGGACGTGTGGGAGGCGACGGTGGCCCACCAGTCGCTCATCGTCGAGGAGACGCTCGCCTCGCAGTTCGGGTCCGCCCCGCAGCTCGAGGCCCTGCCGCAGCGGGCCGACGTGGTCGAGGCCACGGTCGGTG
The DNA here is from genome assembly GCF_029222705.1 of Knoellia sp. p5-6-4. Taxonomy (NCBI): domain Bacteria; kingdom Bacillati; phylum Actinomycetota; class Actinomycetes; order Micrococcales; family Intrasporangiaceae; genus Knoellia; species Knoellia sp. p5-6-4. The sequence goes on along the minus strand of NZ_JARGZF010000002.1, from coordinate 590,774 downwards.
ACGGCCAGGCCGTGCGCATCAAGGTGATGAAGCTCTGATGGCGGGCACGAACCGCTCGGGTCGCCCCGACGCCGCTCAGCAGGCCGCCGCGCACAACCTCGAGGTCCGGAAGCGGATGCGCCTGGCCGAGGAGGCGATCCTCGCCCGCGCGCCGGAGCACGACCTCGAGCCCAGCCTCGACCGCATCGCCGCGGTGATGGAGCTGCTCGGCGACCCCCAGCGCAGCTACCCGGTCATCCACCTGACCGGCACCAACGGCAAGACGTCGACGACGCGCATCATCGAGTCGCTGCTGCGCGAGCTGGGCCTGCGCACGGGCCGGTTCACCTCGCCGCACCTGCACACCGTGCGGGAGCGGATCGCGCTGTCGGGTGAGCCGATCTCCGAGGAGAAGTTCCTCGCCGCCTACGACGACGTGCTGCCGTTCATCGAGACGGTCGACGCCCGGTCGGTCGCCGAGGGCGGCCCGCGCATGACCTTCTTCGAGGTGCTCGTGGCGGTGGCGTATGCCGCGTTCGCCGACGCCCCCGTCGACGTCGCCATCGTCGAGGTGGGTATGGGCGGCGGCTGGGACGCCACCAACGTCGCCGACGGCTCGGTCGCCGTGGTGACCCCGGTGGCGCTCGACCACCAGCACTTCCTCGGCACCACGCTCGAGGAGATCGCGGGGGAGAAGTCCGGGATCATCAAGCCCGACGCGGTGGCCGTCGTCGCGGTGCAGGAGCCCGAGGTCGCCCAGGTGCTGCTCGACCGCGCCACCGAGGTGCGCGCGCGGATCGCTTTCGAGGGCAACGACTTCGGTCTCCTCACCCGCGAGGTCGGGGTGGGCGGGCAGCAGATCTCGGTGCGCGGCATGGCCGGTGACTACACCGACCTGTTCCTGCCGCTGCACGGCGCGCACCAGGCCCACAACACGGTGCTGGCGCTGGCCGCGGTCGAGGCCTTCCTCGGCGGCGGAGAGCAGCGGCTCGACCCGGAGGTCGTCCGAGCCGGGCTGGCCGCGGTCGCCTCGCCGGGCCGCCTCGAGATCGTCCGGCGCTCACCCACGGTCATCGTGGACGCCGCCCACAACACCGCCGGGGCGCTCGCTCTGCGCCACGCGCTCGAGGACTCGTTCAACTTCGCCCGACTCGTGGGGGTCGTCGCGATCCTCAAGGACAAGCCGGCCACCGAGATGCTCGAGGTGCTCGAGCCCGTGTTCGACCACGTCGTCATCACCTCGACGACGTCGCCGCGTGCCATGCGGCCCGAGGAGCTCGGCGAGCTCGCCGCGGACATCTTCGGCGAGGACCGCGTGACCGTGGTCCATCAGCTCCCGGACGCGCTCGACACCGCCGCCGGCCTCGCCGACGAGGGCGGAGTCGGCGGGGGAGTGGTGGCCACCGGCTCGGTGACCACCGCCGCAGAGGTCCGCATGCTGCTCGGCACCACCGAGGTGTGAGTCAGGTCAGGACGGCCAAGGCCACCGTTCGTGGCCGCCCTGATGTCACCGCTTCCTGCCCAGGTCGTGGATGTCGAGGTGGTGCGACGCCTTGGCGTCGGTCTTGGCGTGCTTCTCGGCGCGTTTCTCCTTGATGGACTTGCCGGCCTTCTTGGACATGTGCGAACGGGGCGACTTGTCACTCATGGCTGCTCCCTGGCTGGAGGCCTGGGTGGCCTCACCCCCTGACGGTACGCCCCCGCCGTCAGCGGTGCTTGGCGAGCTCGTGGATGTCGAGGTGGGTGGACGTGAAGTCGGCCTTGGCCCGCTTCTCCGCCCGTCGCTCCTTGATCGACTTGCCCGGCTTCTTGGCCGCGTGCGTGGGCTTGGACTTCTGGCCCATGACTCCTGCCTTCCCGTGTGGAGGCCCTGCGAATCGGGGGCTCCTCAGGTCGACCGTACGCCCGGTGGCCGCGGCCGGACATGGTCCGAAGGACCCGGGCGCGACGAGGCGGTCATGCAGGGAGAGAGACGACCGTCATGCCGGCCCCGGCGCGCGGTCGGTCCATCGCAGCCAGTGCCTCGCCGGCCCGGTCGAGGTCGATGACGTCACCGACGAGCAGGTCGGGCTGGAACCGGCCGTCCTCGACCATCGCCAGCATGGCTGGGTACTCGTGCGCCGCCATGCCGTGGGAGCCGTAGACCTCCAGCTCGTGCGCGACCACCCGGTCCATCGGCAGCGGCGGCGTCGCCGCGTCGCCCAGCAGCAGACCGACCTGCACGTGGCGTCCCCGCCGCCGGAGGCTGAGCACCGAGGCCACGGAGGTCTCCGGGGCACCCAGGGCGTCGAGCGAGACGTGCGCTCCGCCGCTGGTGGCCTCCCGCACCCGCTCCGCCACGTCGGCGCGCTCACGGGCGTCGACAACCACCTCGGCGCCGACGGCCCGGGCGCGCTCGAGGGCGGCGGGGGAGACGTCGACGGCGACGACCCTGGCACCGAGGGCGGCGCCGATCATGACCGCGGAGAGACCGACGCCACCGCAGCCGTGCACCACCAGCCAGTCCCCGTGGCCCACTCGCCCGTGGACGGTGAGCGCGCGGAAGGCCGTGGCGAACCGGCAGCCGAGCGAGGCTGCCGTGACGAAGTCGACGGAGTCCGGCAGCAGCACGAGGTTGAGGTCGGCAGCGTGCACCGCGACCCGCTCGGCGAAGGACCCGGGACCGGTGAAGCCGGGCTGGGTCTGGTTCGGGCAGACCTGCGCCTCACCGGCGGCGCACCAGTCGCAGGTGCCGCAGCCGCACACGAAGGGCACCGTGACCCGGTCGCCGACCGACCACCGGCGCACCGCAGGTCCGACCTCCGCGACCACGCCGGCGAGCTCGTGGCCGGGCGTGTGGGGGAGGGTGACCGGGTCGTGGCCCTTCCACGCGTGCCAGTCCGAGCGGCACACGCCGGTGGCGCGCACCGCGATGACGACGCCGTCCTCGGGGCATGCCGGCTCGGCCGCCTCGACGACCCTCGGCAGGGAGCCGTAGTCGGTGTAGGCGACGGCCCTCACGGGTCGAGCTCCTCCCCGGCCAGCGCCTTGGCCGCCAGCCGCTCCTCCTCTGCGAGCTGCCAGACCTCCTTGGCCGCGGTGCCGTTGAGCGCCACGATCACGAGGCCCAGGACGATGTCGGGCCAGCCCGAGAGCGTCCACACCGTGAGGCCGGCGACCACGATGATCAGGGCGTTCGCGATGACGTCGTTGCGGGCGGCGAGGTAGGCAGCGTGGGACATGCTGCTGCCGTGCGCGCGCATCCGGGCCAGGAGCAGTGCGCAGACGGTGTTCACCATGATCGCGCCGCCTGCCGTGACCGCGAGGGAGAGCGGGTCCGGGGGGCTGGGGTCGGAGAACTTCGCCACCGCCTGCCACAGAGCCGCCAGCGCCGGGACCAGGATGATGAGCGCCATCGCCTTGCCCATCAGAGCCCGGCGGTGCGCGCTCAGCCCGAGGGCCAGCGCGATGAGCAGGTTGACCGCGGTGTCCTCGAGGAAGTCGACGCTGTCGGCGAAGAGCGAGACCGAGCCGATCGCCAGCGCAACGCCGACCTCGACGAAGAAGTAGGCGAGGTTGAGGGCCGCAACCAGCAGCACGGTGCGGCGCAGCTGGCGTGTGGTGATGGCGGGTCCGTCCACGAGCTCATCCAATCAGGCACCTGCCCGGGCGGGGTGCGCGCGGCCCCGCGCGCACGGCATACGGTTGGGGCATGCACCCGTTCACCAAGCTGCTGCTGATCCTGGCGCTGGTCGTGCTGGTCTTCTGGCTGGTCACCAAGTTCCGTGACCGCCAGGTGCCCGAGGACCCCATGCCGCCCGTGCCGGTCAGCGACCTGGCGCCACGGGTGCAGGAGTCGATCGACCACGCGCTCAGTGAGGGCAAGACCATCAACGCCATCAAGATCTACCGCGACGCCACCAACGCCTCGCTCGCGCAGGCGAAGCAGGCGATCGACGTCCGCAGCTGGCAGCGCAAGCCGTGAGACACCTGACCTTCTACGGCACGCTCGGCACGTTCAGCTGGCGGATGCTCGCCACCGTGCTCGCCGGCGAGTCGATCATCGTGTTCTTCGGCGCCCTCGCGGCCCGGGCCATGTCGTCTGCCGGTGGGGACGACAGTGGCGGCGCCTGGCTGGCGACGGGTTCGGCACTGGCGGTGCTGTGCGTCGTGGCCGCGGGCCTGGTGCGCCGGCCCTGGGGGGTGACGCTGGGGTGGGTCGTGCAGGCCCTCACGCTGCTCAGTGCGCTCGTCGTGCCGGCCATGCTCATCGTGGGGCTGATCTTCCTGGCCCTGTGGGTGCTGTGCATGGTGCAGGGCAGCAGGATCGACGCGTTGCAGGCCCAGCGGAGGGCACAGGCCCACGACGAGTCCGCGCGACCGCCGTCGGTAGGCTGACCGCCGTGACTGCTCAGACTGAACGCTCCCTTGTCCTGGTCAAGCCCGACGGTTTCTCCCGCGGCCTCACCGGCGAGGTGCTCCGCCGCATCGAGGCCAAGGGCTACGCCCTGGTCGCCCTCGACGTGTTGACGCCGACGCGCGAGATGCTGGCCGCCCACTACGCCGAGCACGAGGGCAAGCCGTTCTACGAGCCGCTGGTCGAGTTCATGTCGAGCGGCAACGTCGCCGCCGTCGTCATCGAGGGCAACCGCTGCATCGAGGGCTTCCGCGCGCTCGCCGGTGCCACCGACCCGACCGTGGCACTGCCCGGCACGATCCGGGGCGACCTCGGCCGCGACTGGGGCAGGAAGGTCCAGGAGAACATCGTCCACGGCTCCGACTCGCCGGAGTCCGCGTCTCGCGAGATCGCGATCTGGTTCCCCAAGCTCTGACGGGACTGCGCCTGAGCAGGCGCGTCCGCGGCGGGGATGCCCCTCGGCCCTATCCGGTCGCACTCCGCTTCGCTCCGTGCTCCTGCCAGGCCCAACCACGGGCTCTCGGGGCATCCCCGCCGCTCCCGCTCGGCTCGCCCCGGAGCGGACGCGGCAGCTGAGAGACGTCAGGCGGTCTCGAGGTCGTCGAGGCCGCCGATGACCACCTCGAGCAGGGAGGCCAGCGTCTCGCGCTGGGCCTTGGTGAGCCCGGCCAGGGTGTCGGACTCGACGACGTTCGCCTCACGGACGGCGGCCGTGAACAGCTCCCACCCCGCGGTGTCGAGGGTGACGAGCACCCGGGTGCGGTTCGCGGGGTCGGGCTCACGCCGCACCCAGCCCCGCTCGGCCATCCGGTCGAGCCGGTGGGTCATCGACGATGCCGCGCAGCTGGTGACGTCGGCGAGCTGGCTGGGGGTCACCGGGGAGTCGCCGGCCTTGGCGAGGTGGGCGAGGACGGCCCACTCGCCGTGGCTCAGGCCGAGGTCGGCCAGCTGGCGGCCGTACCACTTGTCGAGCTTGCGGGTCAGGCCGTAGACGGCGGTGATGACCCGCTGCACCGACTCGTCACCACCGGCCGCCACGTAGGCGCGCACGGCCGCCTGGTACTGCCGCTGGGCCGACTGCGACGCGGTCTTCTTGGCAGGCATGCGCCCATCCTGTCATGCTAGTATTTCGAAATCGAAATCTTGCATCTCGAATTATTCCACTTCGAACTCTGAAACGACCGATACCCGTGCGCGCCCGTCTGCTCATCCTCGCCTCCGCCGTCGCCATGCTCGGCTGGGGCACCGTTCTTCCCTACCAGTACGCCTACGCCGCGAACACCCGTGGCTGGGGGAGCCTTGCGGCTGCTGCCGCATCCAGCCTGTTCTCCATCGGCGCACTGCTGTCGGCACCGGTCGGTGGCCGGCTGGCCGACCGGGTCAACCCGGTCGCCGTCGCCGTGGGTGCCAAGGGGGTGGCCGCCCTGGGTGCCCTGGGCCTGGTGGTCGCCGGTTCGCCGGCCACCTTCCTGCTCGGCATGTTCGTCTTCGGCGTGGGCATCACGGCAGCGGCTCCGGCACAGACCGTGCTGGTCCTGCGCTGGGTCGGCGGGGGAGCCGACCGCCGCCGCGTCTTCGCCTGGCAGTTCACCGGCCAGGCCCTGGGCATGGCGGTCGGCGCGTTCGCCGCCGGTTACATGGTCGACCTCGACCGCGCCGACGGCATGTGGCCTGCGTTCACCACGGCGGCGGCCGGGTTCGTGGTCTCCGCGCTCCTGATCCTGCTCGCCGGTCGCGGTGCCCCTGCGGTGGCCGACGAGCAGCTCGGCGTCGAGGCTGCGGCAGAGTCCTCCGGGCGGGTCGCTGCCCGCACCGCGCTGCGCCTGATCTGGGCGAACCCTGCGCTGAGGTGGACCGCGCTGGTCACCGTCACGCTCGCACTCGGCTTCTACGCCCAGTTCGAGAGCGGACTACCGGCCTACGCCCTCACCGTGCTCCACGTCGAGGAGACGGTCATCGGGATCGCCGCCGCGGTCAACTGCGTCGTCATCATCGCGCTGCAGATGGTCGTCGTCCGCCTGACGGCCCAGCGCGGTGCTGCCACCCTGCTCATGGGCGTGGCCGCGATCTGGACGCTGTCGTGGCTCCTGCTCGCGGCCGCGTCGCAGACCCCGGCCCTGGCCGCGGCGCTGTTCGTCACGACGTTCGGCGTGTTCGCGGTCGGCGAGACGATGTACGCGCCCGTGCTCAACCCGCTCACGGCCAGCCTCGCGCCGCAGGGCATGGTCGGCACGACCCTCGGCATCTTCACCGCGCTGCAGACCGGCGTGTCCGCGGTCGGGCCGCTGGTGGCCGGGGTCGTGCTCGGAGCCGGGCTGGGGTCGCTGTTCATCGGTCTGCACGTGGCGATCAGCGCATTGGCCGTCTTCGCGGCGTGGCGTCTGCGGTGCAGCCTCCGGGCCAGGCCCGAGCGGGCGACCGCGAGCACGACCGTGGATGCCGCGCTCGCGGCCTGACCGTCCCGCCGGCGAGCCGGGGCCGCGGTCGAGTCCTTCCAGGCTAGGCCGCGGTCCAGCCCCCGTCGCTGGGGATGATGGCTCCGTTGACATTGACCGCCTCGTCGCCGGCGAGCCAGAGGACCAGCGAGGCGATCTCGTCGGGCTGGGCCTGCCGCTGGGCTCGGCCGAAGCCGACCTGGAGGCGTTCGAACGACCACGGGACGCGCGGCACGGCGCCACCCTCGGCGATGTGCGTCTCGACCCCGCCCGGGCAGACGGCGTTGGTGCGCACGCCCTGCGGGCCGTAGAAGAAGGCCGTGTTGCGGGTCATGCCGACCAGCGCGTGCTTGGAGGCGGTGTAGGCCAGGCCGGCCGCCCCACCGGTGACCCCGGCGATCGAGGCGACGTTGATGATCGAGCCGCGGCCCTGCCCGAGCATCCCGGGGAGCACCGCGCGCATCAGCCGCATGGGCGCCGTGACGTTGACCGAGAGCACCCGCTCCCAGGTCTCGTCGTCGAGGTCGGCAGCGGGCAGGAACCAGTCCATGATCCCCGCGTTGTTGACGAGGACGTCCGCACCACCGTGGGCCCCGGCGGCCGTGACCACGGCCTCGACCCCTTCCGGGGTCGCCAGGTCGCAGGTCACCCGGACCACCTGGCCGGGCATGGTCTCCTCACCCTTGAGCTCATCGAGCCGCTCGGCATTGCGGTCCGCGGCGATGACGACCGCGCCCTCGGCCGCCATGCGCAGGGCGATCGCCCTGCCGATGCCGGAGGCCGCGCCGGTGACGATGGCGACGCGTCCGTCGAGTCTCTCGCCCACTGTCCCTCCTTCGGTGGCGGCCACCCCCGCGGTGGTCCCACCAGCACCGTCGCAGCGCCGGGACCCTGGTCCCAGAGGCCAACGGCCCACCCCCGGGTGCCCGGGGTCGCGCTCGCCGCGTGCATTGCCCACACCAGGGCTAGCGTGCTGGGTACCGACCCCGAAGTCAGGAGGACACCCATGACCACGGCCAAGGGCTCTGTGGACGTCAAGACCTATGTCACCGCCGCCTACAACCAGTGGACCCAGTTCGAGGACTTCCCGAAGTTCATGGACGGCGTCGAGGAGGTCACCCAGGTGGGCGACCGGCACCTGCACTGGCGCGTGAAGATCGCCGGTGTCGAGCGCGAGTTCGACGCGACCATCACCGAGCAGGTGCCGGACACCCGCATCGCCTGGAAGGCAGACGGCGAGACGAAGCACGCCGGAGTGGTCGACTTCCACAAGCTCGACATGGAGACCACCCGGGTCGACCTGCAGCTCGACATGGAGCCGGAGGGGCTCGTCGAGACCGTGGGCGACAAGCTCGGCGTGGTCGAGCGCCGGGTGAAGAAGGACCTCGAGCGCTTCAAGGAGCTCGTCGAGTCCCAGCCGCACCCCACGGGCGCCTGGCGGGGCGAGGTGCCGCGCGAGGGCTGACCTCGTTCCCGGCCGGTGCCGACACGGCTCCGGTCACGACGCTCGAGGACGGGAGCCGCGACACGACGTCGCGGCTCCCGTCGCGTCGTGCGGAGCACACGTAGCATCGCCCCCGTGAGTGGGGTGCGGGGGTGGACGACGCTGGGCAGAGACCTCGCGATCGACCTCGGCACCGCCAACACCCTCGTCTACGAGAGGGGCCGGGGCGTCGTCCTGGACGAGCCGTCTGTGGTCGCCGTGGAGGCCGGCACGTCGCGGCTGCTGGCCGCCGGCACGCGCGCCAAGGAGATGCTCGGGCGCACCCCGGGGCACGTCCGGGCGGTGCGGCCGCTGAGCGACGGGGTGATCTCGGACGCCGACATCACCGAGCGCATGCTGCGCTACTTCGTCGACCAGGTGCGCCCGTCCCGGCTCGTGCGACCACGCATGGTCGTGTGCGTGCCCAGCGAGGTGACAGGGGTCGAGCGTCGGGCGCTGGAGGACGCGGCGGTCCGCTCCGGCGCGCGACGTGTCTACGTCATCGAGGAGCCCATGGCCGCCGCCATCGGTGCCGGGCTGCCCGTCAACGAGACGGCGGCGTCGATGGTGGTCGACATCGGCGGGGGCACGACCGACGTGGCTGTCATCAGCCTCGGTGGCATCGTCACCTCGCGCTCGCTGCGGGTCGGCGGTGACGAGATCGACGAGGCGGTCATCGCGCACGTCAAGGGTGAGTACTCGCTGCTGCTCGGCGAGCGCAGCGCCGAGGACATCAAGGTCCAGGCCGGCTCGGCGTTCCCGTTGCGTCAGGAGACCAGCACCCGGGTCCGCGGCCGCGACCTGGTGACCGGCCTGCCCAAGACCGTGACGGTCTCGAGCCAGGAGGTGCGCCGCGCCATCGAGGCCCCGGTGCTGCAGATCGTCGAGCTGGTGCGTGCCACGCTCGACGTGTGCCCGCCGGAGCTGGCGGGCGACGTCCTCGTGGGCGGGATCACGCTGACCGGCGGGGGTGCCCTGCTGCGCGGTCTCGACGAACGTCTGCGCCACGAGCTCGGTGTGCCGGTGAGGGTGGCTGACGACCCGCTGCGCTCGGTCGTGCTCGGCTCGGGTCGCTGCGTCGAGGAGTTCGCCACGCTCGAGCGCGTGCTCATCGACAGCCGACGCTACTGAGACGATGAGCCGACGCCCCTCCCGCCGCCGGCTCCTGCTGGTCCTCGTCGCCGCGACCCTTGCGGTCGTCGTCGCCGACGTGGCCGAGTGGCCGGCTGCCACCCACGTGCGCGGGGCCGGGGCCGCGGTACTCGGCCCGCTCGAGCGGCTGGCGGGCCGCGGGGGGCCCGGCGGGCTCGACGTCGACGACGCGGCTGCCGGCCGGGAGCGGATGGGGTTCGAGGCCGCCGAGCTGCGGCGCGGGCTCGAAGAGGCGCGCCAGCTCCGCGAGCTGCTCGACTCGCCGGGTGCGAGTGGGGCGCGGTTCGTGCCCGCGCGGGTCGTGGCGGTGGGCGCCCATGGTGCCGCGGGGCCGGAGCGCGTCACCATCGACATCGGGTCGCATGACGGCGTCAGCCCCGAACTCACCGTCGTCAACGCCCAGGGCCTTGTCGGGCGGGTGGTCTCCGCCGGCCCGTGGACCGCTGACGTGCTCCTCGTGGGCAGCGCCGACCTCGCCGTGGGGGTCCGCGTGGGGAGCGCAGGCACACTGGGCTCCCTGACCGGTGCCACCGGGCCAGCCGGCGCCCAGCCGCGCCCGGCGAGTCGGCTCGGCCTCGAGCTCGTCGAGCGCGGCACCCTGCAGGTCGGTGACGCTGTGAGGACGATGGGCAGCGTGGGAGGGCGCCCGTTCGTGGCCGGCATCCCGGTGGGACGGGTCACCGAGGTCGACTCCGCCGGGGGCAGGTTCGCCGCCACCGGCGCGGTGACGCCGTCGGTCGACGTCACCTCCCTCGACATCGTCGGCGTGCTGCTGTCCGAGCCACGCACGAGCCCGCGGGCCCCGGTGCAGGGAGGCTCGGGGTGATCCGCGGACTGTCGGCGCTGGGCCTGCTCCGGGTCGTGGCCCTGGTGCTGGCCGCCCTCGCCATGGTCACCCTCGGGGCGCGCGGCGTCACCACGGCGCCCGACCTGGTGCTGCCGGTCGTGGTGGCCGGCGCGCTGCTCGCCGGGCCGTCGCGCGGAGCCCTGCTCGGGCTCGGGGCGGGCTGGGTGGTCGACCTGATGCCCCCCGGCTCACCGGTGCTCGGCTCGGCCGCCCTCCTGTATGCCGTGGGCGGGCTCGTCGCCGGCGCCGGCCGGCGCGAGGGGGAGACGCCGATGGCGTGGGTCGCCGTCGTGGTCCTCGGCGCGGCGGGTGCGCTCGCCCTGGGTCGGGCCGTGCTGGCGGTGCTGTCCTCGGCGCCGGTGTCGCTGGCCGAGCTCGGGCTGCGCCTGGCATTCACCCTGGCCGTGGCCCTCGTCGCGGTCCCGCTCCTGGTGCACGCGGAGCGCGTCCTCGTGCGGCGGCACCTGGCATGAGGCGCGACGTCACGCGGCGCACCTGGGTGTTCGGCCTGGTGGTGCTCTCGCTGATGGGCACCCTGGTCGGCCGGCTCGGCCAGGTGCAGCTGGCCGACCACGAGCACTACACGGTCGCGGCCGCGACCGTGAACACCCGGGTCGTCACCGAGCCCGCAGTGCGCGGACGCATCCTGGACCGCAACGGCACACCGCTGGTCGACAACACCTCCGAGGCTCTCGTCACCGTCGAGCGCGAGGCGCTGCTCGAGGCCGATGACGGCGGTGAAGCGCTGTTGCGCAAGGTCGCCGAGGCCATCGGGCGGCCCTTCGACCAGCTGTGGGGGCGAACGCGCGACTGCGGCACCCAGGGAGCCCCGCCCCCGCCCGTGTGCTGGGGCGGGTCGCCCTTCCAACCCGTTGCCCTCGCCGCCGGCGTCGACCCGGTCCGCGCCCTGAGCCTGCTCGAGCGGAAGGACGAGTTCCCGGGCGTAGCCGTCCAGGCCCGGCCGGTGCGCGACCACCCGGCCCGCGGGCGCGCCGGGGCCGCGCACGTGCTGGGCTACCTCGCCCGCGCGAGCGCCGACGACGTCAAGGGGAGCCGAGGCCGCGTCGGTGACACCGACATGGTCGGCCGGTCGGGGCTGGAACAGCAGTACGACGGCGTGCTGCGCGGCACGCCCGGCCGCACCACCGTCGCCATCGACCCGCGCGGGGTGGTGACGAGCACCCTGTCCGCCGAGCCCGCCGTGCCGGGCCGCGACGTGCTGACGCACCTCGACCTGCGCGTGCAGGGCTCCGCGGAGCGCGCTCTCGCAGAGGCGGTGACGAGGGCCCGCGCTCGAGGCTGGAAGGCCGACGCCGGGGCGGCGGTCGTCCTCGACGTGACCAACGGCGGCGTGGTCGCGGCAGCCAGCCACCCGGCATACGACCCCACCGTCTGGACGGGGGGCATCACGGAGCGCGAGCTCGCGGCGCTCACCGACCCCGACGCCGGGACGCCACTGGTCTCGCGGGTGACGGCGGCGGGCTTCGCGCCGGCCTCGACGTTCAAGGCGATCTCGCTGCCGGCTGCAGTCGCGGCGGGCAACCCGCTCGGCGGCACCTACGACTGCGCGTCGAGCTACCGGATCGGCAGCCGGGAGTTCCGCAACTTCGAGTCGCGTGGCTACGGGCCGATCTCGCTGCGGAAGGCGCTGGTCGTCTCGTGCGACACCGTCTTCTACGACTTCGCCTACCGCTCGTGGCAGGCCCAGGGTGGTCTCGAGGCGCGCAGTGACGCACGAGACCCGTTCGTGCGCACCGCTCGACAGTTCGGTCTCGGCGCGCCCACCGGGGTCGACCTGCCGGGGGAGCAGTCGGGGCGCATCCCGAGCCGGGAGTGGAAGCGGCGGACGTGGGAGGACACCCGCGTCGACACCTGCAGGAGGGCCCGCACCGGCTACCCGGAGGCCACGGACGGTGCGCGGGCGGCCTACCTGACCTCGCTGGCGAAGGAGAACTGCCAGAGCGGCTTCCAGTTCCGGGCCGGCGACGCCGCCAACTTCTCGATCGGCCAAGGCGACATCGCCGTCACGCCGCTGCAGATGGCGCGGGCGTACGCCGCCATCGCCAACGGCGGGACGCTGTGGAGACCGCAGGTGGCCCGGGCGTTCGTCGCACCCGGTGGGGGAGCGGAGGAGCGGATCCGGCCCCACCGTGACGGGTCGGTGGGGCTGAGCGCAGCGATGGTGTCCTTCCTGCAGGACTCCCTCGAAGGGGTCGTCACCGAGGGCACCGCCAAGGGAGCCTTCGCCGGCTTCCCGCTCCGGGTCTGGCCGGTGGCCGGGAAGACCGGCACGGCGGAGGTCTACGGGTCACAGGACACCTCGTGGTTCGTCTCCTACGCGCCCGCCGACGAACCGAGGTATGCCGTGGCCGTCGTCGTGTCGCAGGGAGGCACCGGAGGTGAGACGGCCGCGCCGGCCGCGAGAGCGATCCACGAGGTGCTCCGGACGCTGCCGTGAGGTCCCGCGGGCACGGCTGGGAGCAGTCAGTAGGCTGCCCCCATGGCTGACTTCGACGTTGTGGTGCTGGGTGCTGGTCCGGGTGGTTACGTCGCGGCGATCCGCGCCTCGCAGCTGGGGCTGAAGGCCGCGGTCATCGAGGAGAAGTACTGGGGTGGTGTCTGCCTCAACGTCGGGTGCATCCCCTCGAAGGCGCTCCTGCGCAACGCCGAGATCGCCCACATCATCACGCACGAGAAGGCCACCTTCGGCATCTCCGGTGACGCCACCATGGACTTCGGTGCCACCCATGCCCGCAGCCGCAAGGTCGCCGAGGCCAGCGCCAAGGGCGTGCACTACCTGATGAAGAAGAACAAGATCACCGAGCTCGACGGCTGGGGCACCATCAAGGACCCCAGGACCGTCGAGGTGAAGGGCGCGGACGGCCAGACGCAGACGGTCACCTGCGACAACCTCATCATCGCCACCGGCGCCACGACCCGGCTCATCCCGGGCACCTCGCTCTCCGAGCGCGTCGTCACCTACGAGGAGCAGATCCTCACCGACCAGCTGCCGGGCTCGATCATCATCGCCGGCTCGGGCGCCATCGGCGTCGAGTTCGCCTACGTCATGAAGAACTTCGGTGTCGACGTGACCATCGTCGAGTTCCTCGACCGGATGGTGCCGACCGAGGACGCCGACGTCTCCAAGGAGCTGCTCAAGCACTACAAGAAGCTCGGCGTCAAGGTGATGCTGTCGACCAAGGTCGAGGCCATCGAGGACACCGGCTCGAGCGTGCGCGTCACCGTCTCCCCGGCACAGGGCGGCGAGCAGCAGGTGCTCGAGGCCGACAAGGTGCTCCAGGCCATCGGGTTCGCCCCGCGCCTCGAGGGCTACGGCCTCGAGAACACCGGCGTCGAGACCACCGACCGCGGGGCCATCGCCATCGACGCGCGCGGTCGCACCAACGTCGACGGCGTCTACGCGATCGGCGACGTCACCGGCAAGCTCATGCTCGCGCACACCGCCGAGGCCATGGGTGTCGTCGCGGCCGAGACCATCGCCGGCGCGGAGACGCAGGAGATCAACTTCGACATGATCCCGCGGGCGACCTTCTGCCAGCCGCAGATCGCGTCGTTCGGCTACTCCGAGGAGCAGGCGAAGGAGAAGGGCTACGACGTCAAGACGTCGTCGTTCCCGTTCTCCGCCAACGGCAAGGCGCGCGGTATGGCCGAGGGCGTGGGCTTCGTCAAGATCGTGGCCGACGCCGAGCACAACGAGATCATCGGTGCCCACCTGATCGGCCCCGAGGTCACCGAGCTGCTGCCGGCGCTGACGCTGGCGCAGATGTGGGACCTCACCGCCGACGAGGTGGCACGCAACATCTTCGCCCACCCGACGCTCTCGGAGGCCATGAAGGAGGCCGTCGAGGGCATCGCCGGCCACATGATCAACCTCTAGACCCAGGAGACGCCGGTATGCCGCGCGTGCGGCTTCCCATCACGACCGACCGCCTCGCCCTCCGGAGCTTCCGCCCCGGGGACGAGGCGGACGTGTTCGCCTACCGCTCGGTGGCCGAGGTGGTGCGCTTCATCCCGGGCGAGCCCCGGACGCGCGAGGAGGTCGCCGACCTCGTCGCCGAGCGGGCCAGTGCCGGGCGCATCGACGCCGACCGGCCCGCTCTGACCCTGGCGGTTGAGCTCGACGGGCGGGTGGTCGGCGACGTGCTCATCCACCTCGACGGTCTCGGCGGGGCCGACGGCCGCCAGGTCGAGCTCGGCTGGGTGTTCGCCCCTGACGTCGCCGGCAACGGCTTCGCCACGGAGGCTGCCCGCGCCCTCATGCGCGCTGCCTTCGAGGACCTCGGCGTGCACCGCGTCTGGGCCAAGGTGGAACCGCGCAACGACGCGTCCGTGCGCCTGTGCGAGCGGCTCGGCATGCGGCGCGAGGGCCTGTTCGAGCAGGCGTCGTGGTTCAAGGGGGAGTGGACCGACCTGGCGTTCTACGGCATCCGCGCCGACCAGTGGCGGGCAGCCTCCTCGGCCACCGCGTCGGCTTCCTGATCGCCTGGCGGCAGTGCCGGCCGTCAAGAGGTGTTCGGCTGCCTACGACGCTGATCGCACATCCGGATCAGTGTCGTAGGCACGGGCGCGCTGCCCTTCGGTGGCAGCACGAGCGGCCGGCCCAGCCCTTGCTGTCAGAGCCCGGTGTCACGGTGGGTCGAACACAAAGGGAGGTGGAGATGGGGGAGCCGACGTTCGAGGCGGGACCGCTACTGGTCCGTGCCCGCAGGGTTGCCGACCTGAGCCAGCGCGACCTGGCTCGGTTGTCCGGGGTCGCGCAGTCGACCATCGCGGCCATCGAGTCGGGGGATCGGGATGTGCGGGTGGCGGTGTTCGGCAGCCTCCTGGCTGCCGCGGGCCTGAGGCTCGCAGTGCTCGCACCCGGGGGCGAGGAGCTGCACGGGTTTGCGGAGGACAGCGTGCGCGACAACGCGGGTCGGCGGTTTCCCGCCCACCTCGACGTCCTTCCCCCGGACGCCGTCCCGGCCGAGCGGGTCACCTCGCCCCGCCACGACCGCCCCGAGGCCAAGGGCTGGTACCACCTGCGGGAGCGCAGAGACCTCGCCAGGGGAGCCGGTGAGGCGCAGGACGGTCATCCGGCCATTCGAGAGCTCGAGTACCGTCGGCTCCACCGCCGCCACGGCCGCGCGCCGTGGTGGTCCCATCCGGAGGCGGAGATCCGCGAACGGCTGGGACTCGAGCCCGCCGACGAGCCGCCCGACCCACCAAACGGCTAGGTGGTCAGGCACAGGCGGACGCCGTGCACCCGGGTGTCAGTCGTCGAGGATCTCCTTCTCGCTGGCCTCGAACCAGACGTCGCGGGTGCGCTCGTCCACCAGGGCGAAGAGCCGGTCGGCGTCCTTGAGGTGTCGCTGCCACAGCAGGAACTGCTCACCGCCCTCCAGGAGCACCAGACGCAGACCTGGCGCGGCAGCCACGCCCACGACCTCGCGCCACGGCGCCGACACCGTGAGCCCGAGCGCCGTCTGGGAGATGCCGCTCTCACCCACGGTGACCGACAGGTCACGCGGGCACAGGGCCAGCAGCTTGCGACCGAAGCGAACGCCCTCCACGGGGGGATCCGAGGGTCGCTCCCACTCCGTGAGGTCCGACAGCCCGGGGAGCTGGTCCGCAAGATCGTCCGGCACGCCCTCCGGCACACCGAGCAGCGCAGTGTCGAGCGCCATGCGCGCCCAGCGCTGCACGTCGGCCACGGTGACCGCGGCGAAGCGCTCGCGGGACTCCTCACGCAGCCGCAGCGGCTCCCCGTGCAGGTGCCGGTAGGCCAGGCCCTCGAGCCAGGCCACGCAGGCCCGGGGGTCGTGGATGTAGGTCGCGTAGCCGTCGCGGTCGTGGTCGAGCTCCTCCTGCGAAGGACCGCGCTCGGCGAGGTCCCTCAGGGCGGACCAGATGGTGGTCGCGATGGTGGCCGCCTGGTCCTCGTGGCCGTCCGTGAAGAGGGCGTGGATCGTCCGGTCGGCATCGAGCCGGGCCGTGGCGAGGTCGACGTCGTTGGCGATGCCGCGCTGGTGGCGGATCTCGTCGAGCACCCGCTCGGCGAGGATGCGGACGAGCGACCCGGTCCACTCCTCGCGCGGGAGGGTGAACGACAGGGTGGGATGCGGGATCTCGTCGCGCACCAGCGCCGGAAGGGGAAGGGCGGAGGCTTTCCCCGCGTCCTCGAGCGGGCGCGGTCCGCCGGGCAGCGGCAGGCGCAAGCCTTGCGGTGGCGGCCCGGTCATCACCAGCACCGCGTTGGCGCAGACGAAGTGGCGGGCCGCGAAGTCGCTGACCTGCTCCTGCGTGATGCGTTTCGGCCCCGGCCCGGTGCAGCTGAGCAGTCCCGGACCCGACCGACCGAAGCGTCGGTCCAGCGCCCAGCACAGTGCGGGGTGCTCCGACGAGCCCTCCTCGGCCTCGAGGACGCCGGCCTCCCGCTCCAGGTGGTGCAGGGGCAGGTCGGCGAGCGCACGGCACACCCGTTCCAGGAAGTCGACCACGGCCTCGCGCGGGCCGGTGGCGTAGAACGTCGTCGTGTCGATCTCGACCCGCGCGTTGTGGTCGAGGTGGGACCTGGGCATCGTCGACATGACGAGGTGCTCGACCAGGTGCGTGACCTGCGCGGTGCGGAAGGTCTCGTGACGGGCGCCAACGCCGAAGACGAGCGATCCGGTGAAGGGCTCCGGGCCCTGCTCCCAAAAGGTGGGGACGCCGTCGATCTCGGTTCTCTGCACGAAGCGGAACAGTAGGGCACGCTGGGGCAGCCGAGGGGGACCCCATGCGTGAGCGCGAGGTGGCCGGCTGGCCGCGCGATTAGGGCCGCTCGGCCGCCGCTGATAGCCTGATCCCTGCCGTAGACCGGCCGCGGATTCAGAGAGCCCAGGTGAACCAGCCCTGGCGCACCGCGCAACGATCACCAGAAGGAGAAGTGCCGTCCCATGCCGCTGAGCGCTGACGTCAAGAAGAAGATCATGGCCGAGTACGCCACCGCCGAGGGCGACACTGGCTCTCCCGAGGTGCAGATCGCGCTGCTCACCCAGCGGATCAAGGACCTCACCGAGCACTCCCGTGAGCACAAGCACGACCACCACAGCCGCCGCGGCCTCCTGCTGCTCGTCGGCCAGCGTCGTCGCCTGCTGCGCTACCTCGAGAGCGTCGACATCGAGCGCTACCGCTCGCTGATCAAGCGCCTCGGTCTGCGTCGCTAAGACATCCGATGAGGAGCGGTCCCGCACCACGCGCGGGCCGCTCCTTCTCGTATGAGGACCAGGACCACAGGTCCGGCGGGCCCAGCCCGCGACAACTGCATACAGGAATGACCAGAGAAGAAAACCCGTGCACAACGACGATGCACGAGGCTCGTTGAGAGACACAAAGGAGGGCCCAATGGAGGGTCCAGACATCCAGTTCGCCGAAGCCACGATCGACAACGGCTCCTTCGGCACCCGCACCGTCCGGTTCGAGACCGGGCGCCTGGCCAAGCAGGCCGGTGGCGCAGTCAGCGCCTACCTGGACGAGGACACGATGCTCCTCTCCACCACCACCGCAGGCAAGTGCCCGCGCGAGGGTTTCGACTTCTTCCCCCTGACGGTCGACGTCGAGGAGCGCATGTACGCCGCGGGCAAGATCCCCGGCTCGTTCTTCCGTCGCGAGGGCCGCCCGTCCACGGACGCGATCCTCACCTGCCGCCTCATCGACCGCCCGCTGCGTCCGACCTTCACCAAGGGCCTGCGCAACGAGGTCCAGGTCGTCATCACGGTGCTCGCGCTCAACCCCGACCACCAGTACGACGTGCTCGCCATCAACGCCGCGAGCGCCTCGACCCAGATCTCGGGCCTGCCCTTCTCCGGCCCGATCGGCGGCGTCCGCGTCGCGCTGATCGACGGCCAGTGGGTCGGGTTCCCGAACTTCTCCGACGCCGAGCGCTCGACCTTCGACATGGTCGTCGCCGGCCGCGTGGTCGGTGACGACGTCGCGATCATGATGGTCGAGGCCGAGTCCACCGACGCCACCTGGAACCTCGTGAAGAACGAGGGCAAGCAGGCGCCGACCGAGGAGGTCGTGGCCGAGGGCCTCGAGGCCTCCAAGAAGTTCATCAAGGCGCTCTGCGACGCCCAGGCCGAGCTGGCCAGCAAGTCGGCCAAGCCCGTCCAGGAGTTCCCGATCTTCCTCGACTACGAGGACGACGTGTATGCCGCCGTCGAGGCCGCCGTGTCCGGTGACCTCACGCAGGCGCTCACCATCGCCGGCAAGCAGGAGCGCGAGGACCGCATCGACGAGATCAAGGACGCCGTCAAGGCCTCCCTCGCCGAGCAGTTCGAGGGCCGCGAGAAGGAGATCTCCGCTGCCTACCGCTCCGTGCAGAAGAAGCTCATCCGCCAGCGCATCCTGCGCGACAAGGTGCGCATCGACGGCCGTGGCCTCGCCGACATCCGCGCGCTGAGCGCCGAGGTCGAGGTCCTGCCGCGTGTGCACGGCTCGGCGATCTTCGAGCGCGGCGAGACCCAGATCATGGGTGTCACCACGCTGAACATGCTGCGCATGGAGCAGCAGCTCGACACCCTCTCCCCGGTGACGCGCAAGCGCTACATGCACAACTACAACTTCCCGCCGTTCTCCACCGGTGAGACCGGTCGCGTGGGCTCGCCGAAGCGCCGCGAGATCGGCCACGGCGCCCTGGCCGAGCGCGCGCTCATGCCGGTGCTGCCGACGCGTGAGGAGTTCCCCTACGCGATCCGCCAGGTCTCCGAGGCGCTGGGCTCCAACGGCTCCACCTCGATGGGCTCGGTCTGCGCCTCCACCCTCTCGCTGCTCAACGCCGGTGTGCCGCTGCGCGCCCCGGTCGCCGGCATCGCGATGGGGCTGGTGTCCGACGAGGTCGACGGTGAGACGCAGTACGCCGCGCTGACCGACATCCTCGGCGCCGAGGACGCGTTCGGCGACATGGACTTCAAGGTCGCCGGCACCCGCGAGTTCGTCACGGCCATCCAGCTCGACACCAAGCTCGACGGCATCCCCGCCTCGGTGCTGGCCGGCGCGCTGACCCAGGCCCGTGACGCCCGCCTGCACATCCTCGACGTCATGAACGAGGCCATCGAGGCCCCGGACGAGATGTCGCCGTTCGCACCGCGCGTCATCTCGGTGAAGGTCCCGGTCGACAAGATCGGCGAGGTCATCGGCCCGAAGGGCAAGATGATCAACCAGATCCAGGAGGACACCGGCGCCGACATCTCCATCGAGGACGACGGCACCGTCTACATCGGCGCCACCGACGGCCCGTCCGCCGAGGCTGCGCGCGCGGCGATCAACGCGATCGCCAACCCGCAGATGCCCGAGGTCGGCGAGCGCTTCCTCGGCACCGTCGTGAAGACGACGACCTTCGGTGCGTTCATCTCGCTGCTGCCCGGCAAGGACGGCCTGCTGCACATCTCCGAGGTGCGCAAGCTCGTCGGCGGCAAGCGGATCGACGCGGTCGAGGACGTCCTCTCGATCGGCCAGAAGGTCCAGGTCGAGCTCAAGGAGATCGACCCGCGCGGCAAGCTCTCGCTCGCCGCGGTCCTGGCCGAGGGCGAGGGCGGCGAGGCTGCTGCGGCCGGCGAGGCTGCTGCGGCCGGCGAGGGCGGCGCGGCCGGCTCCGGCGACCAGGCCGATGACGGTGACCGCGAGGAGCGCGGCGAGCGTCGCGAGGGCGGCCGCAGCCGCAACCGTCGTCGCCGCGGCGACCGCGGTGACCGCGCCGAGCAGGGTTCCGGCAGCCCCGAGGCCGACCAGCTGGTCGAGGCCCACGAGGGCGGCGCCCCCGCCTCCTCGGAGGACGCGGCGAACTGACGCCACGCACGAAACGGCGACGGGCCGGCACACCACTGCGGTGTGCCGGCCCGTCGCCTTTGCGGCGAGGCGTTGCCTAGCCGGGGCGGCTGGCCCGATGCTGGAGCATGGCCGACAGCAGGACGTTCGTCGTCGTGGGCGGTGGTCTCGCGGGCGCCAAGGCGGTGGAGGCGCTGCGCGAGAAGGGCTTCGAGGGCGCGGTGGAGCTCTACGGAGCAGAGCCGCACCTGCCGTACGAGCGGCCGCCGCTGTCCAAGGGCTACCTCAAGACCGGTGAGGGTCTTGCCGACGCCTTCGTGCACACGCGGGAGTGGTACCGCGAGCACCGGGTGGGCCTGCACCTCGGGACGCGGGTCACCGAGCTCGCCCTGCTCGACCACGAGATCGGCACCGACGCGGGCGAGCGGGTGCGCTACGACAGGCTCCTCATCGCCACCGGCAGCAGTCCCCGCCAGCTGCACCTGCCGGGGGCCGAGCTCGACGGCGTGCTCTACCTGCGCACGATCGAGGACAGCGAAAGGCTGCGCGCCACCTTCCGGCCCGGCGCACGGGTGGTGAGCATCGGCGGCGGCTGGATCGGGCTCGAAGCGGCCTCGGCGGCGGTCGAGGCCGGCTCCTCCGTCACGGTGCTGGAGGCGCTCGACATCCCCCTGGTGCGGGTGCTCGGGCCGACGCTCGCCACGGTCTTCGCCGACCTGCACCGCGAGAAGGGCGTCGACCTGCGCACCTCCGTCGAGGCGGCCGCCATCGAGGGTGAGCTCGGCCAGGTGCGCGGCGTGCGGCTCGCCGACGGGACTGCCGTGCCGGCCGACGCAGTCGTCGTCGGCATCGGCGCGCTGCCCAACATCGAGCTCGCGGAGTTCGCGGGCCTGCGTCTCGACAACGGCATCGTGGTCGACGCGCAGGGGCGCTCGAGCGACCCCGACGTCTTCGCGGTCGGCGACGTCGCCAACCACTTCCTGCCCTTCCTCGACGAGCACGTGCGGGTCGAGCACTGGGCCACGGCGCTCAACCAGCCCGCGGCGGTCGCCGCCGCCATGCTCGACCAGGAGGGGGCCTACGACGAGCTGCCGTACTTCTACACCGACCAGTACGACCTCGGGATGGAGTACATCGGGCTCGGGCGACCCGAGGACGAGGTGGTGGTGCGCGGTGACCTCGCGGCCCGCGAGTTCCTCGCCTTCTGGGTGCGTGACGACCGCGTGGTGGCAGGGATGGCGGTGAACACCTGGGACGTCATCGACGACGTCAAGGCCGTCATCCGCGCGCGCCGAGGGGTCGACCGTGCGCTCCTCGCCGACCCCGCGGTGCCGCTGCGAGACTTTGCCTGAGTTTTACCTTCCGGGTCCCCGGGAACGGTTCCCGCGCCGAGGTGTGCGTGGTCTACTGCACGGGCGCGCCAGGCCCCCATCCGCGGCCGGCAGCGCTTCTACTGGGGATCTTCAGTGTGTGGAGGACTTGCTGTGCGCGTACATCGCAGGCAGATCGCAGCAGTGGCCGGCGCAGGAGCGCTGGCCGCTGGCATGGTGGCGGCCGCCCCCGCAGGGGCGGCGCCGTCCGCCGCCGCCGACGTCGTCATCAACGAGGTCTACGGCGGAGGAGGCAACAGCGGCGCGACCTACCGCTACGACTTCATCGAGCTCGTCAACGTGGGCGACGAGCCGCGCAGCCTCGACGGCTGGTCGGTGCAGTACAACTCCACCACCGGGACCGGCGCCTTCCAGGTCACAGCCCTTTCGGGTGTGCTGCCGGCCGGCGAGACCCTGGTGGTCCGCCAGGCCTCCGGCGCCAACACCGGCGCCCAGGACGTGCCCTCGGACCTCCAAGGCACCATCGCCATGGGCGGCGCCGGCGGCAAGGTGGCGCTGGTCAACACGACGGCAGCGTTGACCGGATGCTCGGACGCCTGCTCCGACCTGCCCCAGGTGCTGGACTTCGTCGGCTGGGGGTCGGCCAACGACTTCGCCGGCGGCGCGGCCGCCCCCGCGACGACGAACACGACCTCCGTGGCGCGCAAGGGCACCCAGAACACACCCGACAACGCGCTCGACTTCGCCGCCGGCGCGCCGACGCCCGAGGCGTGCGGGACCGCGTGCGCGTCGCCGCCGCCTCCGCCGCCTCCGCCGCCCGGACCGGCCGAGCGCGCCATCGCCGAGATCCAGGGCACCGGCTCGTCCTCGCCGCTGGCCGGCCAGGAGGTGACGACCAAGGGCGTCGTCACCGCGGCCTACCCGACCGGCGGCTTCCGCGGCTTCTTCCTCCAGACCGAGGGCACCGGAGGCGAGCGCGACCTGTCCGCAGCCTCCGACGGCATCTTCGTGTTCCAGCCGAGCGGGTCGCTCGACGCCGACGCGGTCATCGGCAACTTCGTCGAGGTCACCGGCAAGGTCAGCGAGTACAACGGCCTGACGGAGATCACGGCCGCTCCTGCCGACATCGTCGACGCCGACGAGTCGTTCGACGACGTGGTCCCGGTCTCGAACCCGTGGCCGGGCAGCAACGCCGAGCGCGAGTCGCTCGAGGGCATGCTCTACCACCCGTCCGGGGACTTCACGGTGACCAACACCTACAGCACCAACCAGTACGGCGAGGTCGGTCTCGCTGCCGGTGACAAGCCGCTCCTCCAGCCCACCGAGGTGGCCGCACCGGGGTCGCCCGAGGCGACGGCCGTCGCGGCCGACAACACCGCCCGCGCGGTGACCCTCGACGACGGCGCGTCGACCAACTTCCTCGCCACCAGCTTCTCGGCGGGTTTCTGCGACCCGCGACCGGTCCCGTGCCTGACCAACGGCGACCTCACCCCGGCCTACGTCTCGCAGGACGAGCCGGTGCGTGTCGGTGCGCCGGTGGCCTTCACCGACCCCGTGGTCGTCGACTACCGCTTCGGGTGGAAGCTGCAGCCGCGCGAGCAGGTCGTGGGCCCTGACAACGAGGCCTCGCCGGTGGAGTTCACCAACACCCGCACCACGTCGCCGCGCAGCGACGACGTCAACCGGCACGGCACGGCCGACATCAAGGTCGCCTCCTTCAACGTCCTCAACTACTTCACGACGGTCGGCACCGAGGACGCCGCGTGCGACCCCTACACCGACCGCACGGGTGACGGCACCAACGTCCGCACCGGCTGCGACCAGCGCGGCGCCTGGGACGCGCAGGACTTCGAGCGCCAGCAGGAGAAGATCGTCTCGGCGATCAACGCGCTGGGCGCCGATGTCGTCGGCCTCATGGAGATCGAGAACTCCGCCGCGCTCGGCGAGCCCACCGACGAGGCGCTCGCCTCACTGGTGACGGCGCTCAACACCGAGGCGGGCGCGGGCACCTGGGCGTTCGTGCCGTCGTCCACCGAGCTGCCGCCGGCCTCGGAGCAGGACGTCATCACGAACGCGATGATCTACAAGCCCGCGTCCGTCATGCGCGTCGACCAGTCGCGGGCCCTCGGGGACCAGAGCGCCGAGGGCCAGGCCTTCGGCAACGCCCGCGAGCCGATCGCCCAGGTCTTCAAGCAGAAGAACGGCAAGGGCGAGAAGTTCCTCGTCGTGGTCAACCACTTCAAGTCCAAGGGCTCGGCCGGCCCGTTCCCCGGCGACCAGGACACCGGTGACGGCCAGGGCTCGTCGGTGACCTCGCGCATCCTCCAGGCACAGGCACTGCGTGACTGGGTGCCCACGGTCCTCGACGAGACGAGCACCGAGGCGGTCGTCATGGTGGGCGACTACAACTCGTACGCCATGGAGGACCCGATGGACGTCCTCTACGAAGCCGGCTACACCAACGCCGGTGTGCAGTTCGACGAGGGCTCGTACTCCTACTCGTTCTCGGGCCTGTCCGGCTCGCTCGACCACGTGCTCGTCAACGACGCGGCGCTCGAGCTCGTCACCGGCGCCGACCACTGGAACATCAACTCCGGCGAGTCGGTGGCCCTGGAGTACAGCCGCTTCAACTACCACGGGACGAACTTCCACCGTCCCGACCCGTACCGCTCCTCCGACCACGACCCCGTGGTCCTGGGGCTCAAGGCCCACGCCGCGAAGTAGCCGGTCCTGCAGGGGAGGCGGGTCCAGCCGTTCGGCTGGGCCCGCCTCGTGCCGTCCCCAGTGGCAGAGCCGGTGCTCAGATCCAGCGCCGCACGCGCTGTCGGTATGCCGTGTAGTCGTCACCGAACCGTGCGGTGAGGTAGCGCTCCTCCGGGCCGATGACGAGCCACTGCACCGCAGGAAAGAGGAGTGGCAGGAACAGCACGGGCCACCAGGTGCCGACCCACAGGGCGACACCGAGGTAGACCAGCAG
Organism: Knoellia sp. p5-6-4; assembly: GCF_029222705.1. Lineage (NCBI taxonomy): Bacteria > Bacillati > Actinomycetota > Actinomycetes > Micrococcales > Intrasporangiaceae > Knoellia > Knoellia sp. p5-6-4. Next base: position 566,367 of record NZ_JARGZF010000002.1, on the reverse strand, counting down.
GTCGCCGAGGTAGATGGGGTTGCGGGTGAACCGGAACGGCCCCGAGGTCACCAGGGCCGACACCCGGGCCCACGGACTCACGGTGGTGTGCGAGCCCCACATGGCCCGCCCCGCCCAGGCCATCACGGCCAGGCCCGCCACCACGAGCGCCACTCCCGCCACCACTCGTGTCCCGCCGCCGGGGAGGGGGAGGGGCAGCAGCCTGTCGGCGACCAGCGCGCCGGCGAGGACGACCAGGAACAGCAGGGGAGGAAGCACCTTCACCCGTGCACCACTGGTGTCCATGACGGGCACTGTATGCCGGGTGGCTACCCTGACGTCCGTGAGCGACAGGATCAGGGTGGCCGTCATCGGAGCATCGGGACGCATGGGGAGCGAGGCGTGCCGGGCCGTGGGGGCCGCGGAGGACCTCGAGCTCGTCGCCCGGCTCGGCCACGGCGACGACCTCGGGGACCTCGGTGGCGCCGAGGTCGCCGTGGAGCTGACCGTGCCCGACGCCTCGCCCGGCCATGTCCGGCACTGCGTCGAGCGCGGCGTGCACGTGGTGGTCGGCACGACCGGCTGGGGCGACGAGCGGCTCGCCGACCTCGAGCAACAGCTGGGCCAGAAGCCCGGGGTCGGAGTGCTCATCGCCCCGAACTTCGCGATCGGGGCCATCCTCATGATGCAGTTCGCCCGTCAGGCCGCCCGGTTCTACGAGTCGGTGGAGGTCATCGAGCTGCACCACCCCGACAAGCTCGACGCCCCCTCCGGTACGGCGGCCCGCACGGCGCGGCTCATCGCCGCCGCGCGCAGCGAGGCCGGGCTCGGCGAGGTCCCCGACGCCACCGCGCACGACCCGGGCGGTGCGCGCGGGGCGCGCGTCGACGGCATACCGGTGCACGCGGTGCGGCTACGCGGGCTGGTCGCCCACCAGGAGGTGCTCTTCGGTGGCGAGGGGGAGATGCTCACCCTGCGCCACGACTCCTTCGACCGGGTCTCGTTCATGCCCGGTGTGCTGGCGGGGGTGCGGGCAGTCGCAGACCACCCCGGCCTGACCGTGGGGCTGGAGCACTACCTGGGGCTGGGCGACTAGTGCGCGAGCGCGTCACCGCGGTCGTCCTCCTGCTCGTCCTCGGCTTCTACGCCGGCACCATCGGGTGGCGAGGTGTCGCGCTGGTGCAGGACGGCCGTCCGGCCGCCGTGCTGCTGGGCGTCGGCGTGGTGCTCCTGCCGGTGGTGCTCGTGGCGGCGATGGTCCCGCTGCTGCTCCTGGCGCGCGACGGCTCGCGGATGATGGCCGACCTCAACAGCGGCCGTGAGCCCGAGCCGGGTGACGCCGCCTGGCACCGCGAGCTCGAGCAGGCGGAGGACTGCCGGGTGCGTCGCGACCGCAAGGAGGAGCAGCGCCACTACCGAGCCGCGGTCCGGGCCTGGCGGCGGGCCCGTCAGCAGACCTAGCCCTACGTCAGAAGGCGTGGCACACTACGTCAATTGCTGGAGTAAAGACTAGGACAGCAACTCGTCAGAAAAGCGTATAGAGTCGGTAAAAAATCCGGGTCTGTCCTGCTTTGTCCCTCACGCTTCGGGTGTGTCGCAGCTACGTTCCCCCCGCCTGCTGGCGCTCGGCGTCCTCGCCGCTGCCGCCCTCGCCGCCCCCCTCGGACTGCCCGGCGCGTCCGTGGTGGCCTCCGCGAGCGCCGCCCCTGCGGGCGTCGCCGCCACCGCCGTCGCCCCAGGCGTCGACCCCGTCTCCACCCCGGCAGCGGACCCCGGCACGCCCGCCGTCGCCTCCGTCGCGGAGGAGCACGGCGCGTTCAAGCCCGAGACCGCGGCCGCGACGATCGGCGCGAAGACGGTGACCGGCCCGCGCAACGTCCCGTGCACGACGCCCGGCACGAGCGGCAACCGCGTGCAGGCGATCTACGCCCACTACGGGTCCTCGGCCAACCGCATCGGCTCCCTGCGGCCCTACATCGTCGACGCCCTGCTGCGCGCGAACAACATCGTGTACTACTCGGCCAAGCAGACGGGCGGCTACCGCCAGCTGCGGCTGGCCACGGGGTCGGACTGCAAGCCGTCCGTGGCGGTCGTGAACCTCCCGGCGTCCGCCGCCTCAAGCTTCTCGAGCACCGTCTCCGCCCTGAGCGCCAGGGGCTACACCAGCACCGCGCGCAAGTACGTCGTCTTCGCCGACGCCAGGGCCATCTGTGGGCTGGGCCAGACCTACAACGACGACCAGGCCGGGCGCAAGAACCGCAACAACCGGGGTCCGCAGTTCGCCCGGGTCGACCTGGGCTGCTGGTCGGGCAATGCCGTCGCGCACGAGATCTTCCACACTCTCGGAGCGGTGCAGAAGAGCGCCCCTCACAGCAACACCTCCCTGCACTGCACCGACGAGCGCGACGTCATGTGCTACTTCGGGGCCGGCGGGTCGAGGGTGTCCACCTGGTCGAGCTGCGCCACCACGCTGCTCGACGAGCGGCTGGACTGCAACAAGAACGACTTCTTCAACACCAGCCCCAGGACCGGCAGCTACCTCGCGACACGGTGGAACACCGCGCGGAGCGCCTTCCTGTGGGGTGGCGGAGCCGGCTACTACCCCTGACGGTGCGGCCGTGACCCGGCGGGGTGACGGGGCGAGCTCAGCGGGTCAGGCCGTCCCCCGTCGGCACGGCCGGGCCGCGGACGACCGCGCGCCGAGCCTGGGCCGCCGCCCAGCGCGCCACCGCCTCGAGCGGGCCACGACGGCCGGCCAGGGTGAAGGCGGCCCCGACGGCCAGGGCCAGCAGGGCGTGCCGGGTGTAGTTGGCGGGCGTCGGCTCGGGCCAGCGGCCCGGCGTGAGCAGCACGACGTGCAGGCTGTAGAGCGTCAGGGTCATCGCGCCGGCGCCGAAGAGGGTGGCCCAGGCGGCGCCCGTCCAGCGGGTGGCCTGCACCGCCCGGGAGAGCAGCAGGGCGGCACCGATCACCGCGGCTGCGGTACCGGCCGTGTGGGCCAGGTCGAGCGGGGTGGCCGAGTGCGGTGCCGCCACTGCCAGCCACCACCACGTGTCGGTGGGGGTCGTGCCGCCCATGCCGAGAGCGATGCGGTGGGCCACCTCGTCCCAGGAGGCTGCGCCGGGCGAGCTCGTGACCATGGCCTGCTGCGCTGTTGACAGCGAGGTCAGGGCCCAGGACAGCCCCCAGGCGGCCAGGGCAGTGCCGCAGCCGCCCGCGAGGATGCGGGTCGCCACGGCGTTGCTGCGCAGGTCGAGGCGGCCGATCGCCATTCCCGCCAGCAGGTAGGTCAACCATGGGATGGCCGGGTAGTAGCCGGTGAGCAGGAGGTCGACGAGGGTCGCACCGAGCGCATCGACGCTGGCCGTGGTCGGCACCGTGGCCGGCTGTGGCCCCCACGCCTGACGGACCACGTGCGAGGCGACCGGGGCGGCCAGGCACCACCAGCCGGCCAGGGCCAGCAGGGTGCCCGCCGACTGCCCCAGGAACGGCAGGCCGAGGAGGAAGAGGACGGCGTAGTAGACGAGGATGACGGCGACCCGGGTGTCGAGCTGGCCCAGCCACAGCCCCACCAGGGCGATGACCAGGGCCCGGGCCGCCAGCCCCGCGGCATCACCCAGCCGCCGCGTCCCCGTGTGAGGGCGCTGCCGCCCGGTCATCAGGGACAGCGAGACCCCGGCCAGGACGGCGAACAGCGCCGAGGACCGGCCCCCGGCCACGGCCTGGGGCCACGCGAGGCGGCCAGAGGCGTCGACCGGGTTGAGGATGTGGGTGGCCATCATCCCGAGCAGGGCCACGCACCGGGCCACGTCGATGCCGACCAGGCGCGAGGCGAGACGGGCGTCCCGGCGGCCCGGTCCACTGCGTCCCTGCTCCGACCGGGGGGTCGACACCGGGTCAGCCCCAGCCGGCCGCGCGCAGCAGGGCTGCCGTCACCGCGGCGAGGGTCACGACGAGCAGGAAGGGGGCCCGCAGGGCCAGCGCCGCCATCGCCACCAGGACGGCGGCGAGACGGGCGTCGACCACGAGGCCGCCTCCCTCGCCGGTGAGGGTCTGCACCGCCACCAGGGCCGACAGCAGCGCGATCGGCAGCGCCGAGGTGACCCGGCTGGTCCGCGGTCCCTCGAGCCAACCGGCCGGCACCACGTAGCCGAGGAACTTCAGGGCGAAGGCCAGGGCGCTCGCGGTGAGGACCGCCGTCCACATGGTCACGGCTGCTCCCTCCTCGCGTGTGGCCCCTCGGGCGAGGAGGGAGGGGGGCCGGACCCGGGTACGTGCTCAGCGGAGGGCGGCGCGCTCTCGTCGGACCAGTGGTGGGGCGGTGCGGGGTCGCGGTGCGCCGTCGGCCACACGGCCCCGACCAGTGCCGTGAGCGCAGCGACCAGCACGGGCACGCCGGCGGGGGCGTGCGGGGCCAAGAGCACGGCCACCAGGGCGGCCAGGGCCGCGATCGCGAAGGCGTCCCTCGACTTCAGCCGCGGCCACAGCAGGCCGCAGAAGGCCGCCGCGGCCGCCGCGTCGAGCCCGTAGGTCTTCGGGTCGCCGATGGCGTCGCCGACGAGGGCGCCCACCAGGGTCATGAGGTTCCACAGGACGAGGACCGCGATGCCCGTGGCCCAGAAGCCCAGCCGAGCCGCCCGCTCCTCGGGCTGGGCCACCCCGACCGCGGTGGACTCGTCGATCGTCAGGTGCGCGGCGGCAGCGCGCCGCAGGCCGCGGACGTCGAGCATCCTGGCCACCTGCAGCCCGTACAGGCCGTTCCTGGCGCCGAGCAGGGTCGAGGTGGCGATCGCCGCGGGTGCGCCGGCGAGCCCTCCGGCGACCAGGCCGACGAAGGCGAACTGGGAGCCGCCGGAGAACAACAGGAGGGACAGCGCCTGGGTCTGCAGGATGTCGAGCCCGGCCGCGGTCGACAGGGCGCCGAAGCTGATGCCGTAGGCGCCGGTGGCGATGCCGACCGAAAGCGCCTGGCGCTGCACGGCGCGCCGCCGAGCAGGGTCGAGGGTCGTCACGGTCCCGTTGCGCCGATGGCCGCCACCAGCCTCACCTCGCGGGCCGTCCGGCCGTCGGGGGAGACCACGCGGTCGCGGAAGGCGCCGTCCGGGGACAGCCCGGCCCGGGCGAAGAAGGCCCTGGTGTCCTCGTCGGTGGCGAGCAGCCAGGTGTGCAGCGACTCGGCGCCGGCACCGCGCAACGTGTCGACGGCGGCGTTGAGCAGGCGCGACCCGTGCCCGGCCCGGCGGGCCTGCGGGTGGACCCCGATGGCGGTGAGCTCACCGGTGAGCGGCGACGCGTCGGGGTCCTGGCTCGGGCCGATCGCCGCGAACCCGACCACCTGCTCGCCCGCACAGGCAGCCAGCAACCGGTGGACGCCCTCCGGCGGGTTTGCCAGCGAGGTGCGCCACGCCTTGGCGAAGGCGGCGGGCTCGAAGGTGGCGAGGACGTCGGCCGGCACCACGTCGGCATACGCCTGCCTCCACACGGTGGCCTGCACCAGGCCGACCGCGGGGGCGTCGCTCTCCCGGGCGAGGCGCACGCTGGCGTCGGCCACCGGGCCGGTCGCGGCCTCGTGCTCGTGGGTGGGGTGCGGGTGCGCGTGCTCGTGGGCGTCCACCCAGCCATCCTCGCACCCGGCGGGCGGTGTGACACCAAAGCGGCACAATTGCAATGAGGTGTAACACCACCCCATACTGGAGGCATGTACGGCAACGACTTCGGCCCCGAGGCGGACCACGCCCTGCCGAACCCCGACGAGCCGCTCAACGCCGCCGAGTCGGGCCTGTTCGACGACCTCATCGAGGCCGACCAGCGCATCGAGCCGCGCGACGAGATGCCCGACGCCTACCGCCAGACGCTGATCCGCCAGATCGCCCAGCACGCGCACTCCGAGATCATCGGCATGCAGCCGGAGGGCAACTGGATCACCCGCGCGCCCAGCCTGCGTCGCAAGGCGATCCTCATGGCCAAGGTGCAGGACGAGGCGGGCCACGGGCTGTACCTCTACAGCGCCGCGGAGACCCTCGGGGTCGACCGGCAGGAGCTGCTCGACCGGCTGCACTCGGGGAAGCAGAAGTACTCCTCGATCTTCAACTACCCGACCCTCACGTGGGCCGACTGCGGCGCGATCGGGTGGCTCGTCGACGGTGCAGCGATCATGAACCAGGTGCCGCTGTGCCGCTGCTCCTACGGCCCCTACGCCCGGGCGATGATCCGCGTCTGCAAGGAGGAGTCGTTCCACCAGCGCCAGGGCTTCGAGATCCTCTGGACGCTCATGCGCGGCACGGACGCCCAGAAGGCGATGGCCCAGGACGCGGCGAACCGCTGGTGGTGGCCGGCCCTGATGATGTTCGGGCCGCCCGACACCGGTGAGGCGGCCAAGGCCGGCGGGCACACCGAGCAGTCGATGGCTTGGGGCATCAAGCGGTTCGCCAACGACGACCTGCGCCAGAAGTTCGTCGACATGATGGTGCCGCAGGCGGAGAAGCTCGGCATCGTGCTGCCCGACCCCGACCTGCGGTGGAACGAGGAGCGCGGCCACTACGACTTCGGCCCCATCGACTGGGACGAGTTCTGGCGCGTGCTCAAGGGCGACGGGCCGTGCAACGCCGAGCGCATCGCCCACCGCCGCGCCGCCCACGAGGACGGTGCCTGGGTGCGCGAGGCTGCCACCGCGTATGCCGCCAAGCAGGCCGGGCGCGAGCGTCAGGGGAGTGCCGCGTGAGCACGGAGAACGGTGTGGGCGACGAGAAGTCGTGGCCGCTGTGGGAGGTCTTCGTCCGCGGCAAGCGTGGCCTGTCGCACGTGCACGTCGGGTCGCTGCACGCGCCCGACGCGACGATGGCCCTGCGCAACGCCCGTGACGTCTACACCCGACGCCAGGAGGGAGTCTCGCTCTGGGTGGTCAAGGCGGCCGACATCACCGCGTCGAGCCCGGACGAGCGCGACTCCTTCTTCGACCCGGCGGCCGACAAGGTCTACCGCCACCCCACGTTCTACGACGTGCCCGAGGACGTGGAGTACCTCTGATGGGTGAGTCGCTGGTGGCCGCGAACCCTGTTGCGGCGCAGTACATCCAGGGCCTGGCCGACGACGCCCTCGTCTACGCGCAGCGGCTCGGCGAGTGGATCTCGCGCGCCCCGCAGATCGAGGAGGACATGGCGCTCGGCAACGTCGGCCTCGACCTGCTCGGGCAGGCCCGTGCCCTGCTGACCCGCGTGGGCGAGCTCGACGGCACCGGCCGGTCCGAGGACGACCTGGCCTACTTCCGCGACGAGCGGGAGTTCCGAAACGTCCACCTCGTCGAGCAGGAGCGCGACGGGTTCGGCTTCGAGATGGCCCGGCTGCTCACGTTCTCGACCTGGCAGTGCGAGCTCTACGCCGCCCTGCGCCGCTCGAGCGACCCGGTGCTCGCCGGCGTCGCCGAGAAGGCGCTCAAGGAGGTCACCTACCACCGCGACCACGCCACGCAGTGGGTGCTCCGGCTCGGCGACGGCACTGACGAGTCGCACCGGAGGATGCAGGAGGGCCTGGAGTCCGTGGCGCCGTACGTCACCGAGCTGTTCGACGACGACGAGGCCGCGCGGGCTGCTGCCGACACCGGTATCGGGGTGCTGCCGTCGACCCTCCACGAGGCCTGCACCGCCCGGATCGCCGCTGTGGTGGCGCAGGCGACGCTGGAGCTGCCCGAGACGCCGAGGTGGCGCAGCCGCGGAGGCCGCGACGGCATCCACTCGCGCCCCATGGGCTACCTCCTCGCGGAGATGCAGCACATCGCCCGGTCGCACCCCGGGGCCAGCTGGTGACCGTCGTGACCGAGGCCGAGCCGCTGCTGAGATCCGCTGTCGCCCAAGCGATCTCCGACATCCCTGACCCTGAGGTGCCCGTCGTCACGATCGATGACCTCGGGATCCTGCGCCACCTGGAGGTCGACGAGGCGGCCCATCGGGTTTCGGTGGCCATCACGCCGACCTACTCCGGTTGCCCGGCCATGGAGGCGATCGAGCACCGCATCGTGCACGAGGCGCAGCGGCACGGCTACGCCTGCTCCGTGGAGACCCGGCTGAGTCCCGCGTGGACCACGGACTGGATGTCCGAGCGCGGCCGCTCCCGGCTGCGTGAGTTCGGGATCGCACCGCCGGAGCCGGGCGTCGGCACGCGCGACGGGGGCCCCGTGGCAGTCTCGCTGCAGGTCCGGCAGGTCGCGTGCCCGCAGTGCGGCAGCACCGACACCGAGGAGCTGGCCCGCTTCGGCTCCACCGCATGCAAGGCCCTCCGGCGGTGCCTGGCGTGCCGCGAGCCCTTCGACCAGTTCAAGGAAATCTGATGGCCAAGGCGATCTGATGGCTGCTCTCGTGACCCGTCCCACGCGGCGGCGGGCCCAGTTCCACGCACTCACCGTGACCGGCGTCGAGCGGCTCACCGACGACGCGGTGGCCGTGACCTTCGCCGTCCCGGAGGAGCTGCGCGACGACTACGCCTACGCACCGGGCCAGCACCTGACCCTGCGCGCCAGCATCAACGGCGAGGACGTGCGGCAGTCGTACTCGATCTGCGTCGCACCGTCCGCCGCCAGCGCCACCGGCACGCTGCGGGTCGCCTCGGCCCGCGTGGCCGGTGGCCGGATGTCCAACTGGCTCAACGACGTCGTGCGCCCCGGTGACGTCGTCGACGTGATGACGCCACTGGGCTCGTTCACGTGCCCGACGCAGCCGGACGCCAGCCGCCACCACGTCGCCGTCGCCGCGGGCAGCGGGATCACGCCGGTGCTGTCGATCATCACCGCGGTCCTGGAGGAGGAGCCGGGCTCGCGGGTGACGCTGCTCTACGGCAACCGACGCACCTCCTCGGTCATGTTCCTCGAGGAGCTCGCCGACCTGAAGAACCGCTACCCGGAGCGGCTCCAGCTCGTGCACGTGCTCTCGCGCGAGCCGCAGGACGTCGAGCTGTTCTCCGGCAGGCTCGACCCCGACCGCGTCAGCCGCATCCTTGCGGCGCTCGCTCCCGTCGAGACGGTCGACGAGTGGTACCTCTGCGGTCCCTACGGCATGGTCACCGGCGCCCAGGAGCTGCTCGCCGAGGCCGGCGTCGACAGCCACCACGTGCACCACGAGGTCTTCCACGTCACGGAGCAGGAGTTGCCGCGCCGTGAGGTCGTCGTCGAGGAGGGCGCCCCACCGGAGGCCGTCGTCACGGTCAACCTCGACGGGCGCACCACCCGCATCGAGATGCCCAGCCGGGAGGAGACCATCCTCGACGCCACGCTGCGCTCCCGCCCCGACGCGCCGTACTCCTGCACGGGCGGCGTCTGCGGCACCTGCCGCGCGCGGCTCGTGTCGGGGGAGGTGCGGATGGACCGCAACTACGCGCTCGAGCCCGACGAGGTGGCGGCCGGCATCGTGCTCGCCTGCCAGAGCCACCCCGTCACCGACGAGGTCTCGCTCGACTACGACGCCTGACGGAGCCTCAGGCGCGCTCGTAGGTGACGATGTCGAAGCCCTCGTGGGGCTCGCGCGAGGTCTCGCGCCACTTCTCGGGCGACCACTCGGGGAACCACGTGTCACCCTCGGGGGAGTCGTGGACCTCGGTCAGCACCAGCCGCTGGGCGAACGGCAGCGCCTCGGCGTAGACCTCGCCACCCCCGACGACGTAGACCTCGTTGGCCGGGCCGGCCAGCGACAGGGCCTCCGGCAGCGAGTGCGCGGCCTCGACGCCGGCGTGGCTCCAGGCGGGCTGCCGCGTGATGACGATGGTCCGGCGCCCGGGCAGCACGCGCCCGATCGACTCGAACGTCTTGCGCCCCATGACCATCGGGTGGCCCATTGTGGTGTGCTTGAAGTGCTTGAGGTCCTCCGGCAGGTGCCAGGGCATCTCGCCGTCGCGGCCGATGACGCGGTTGCGGCCGAGGGCTGCGATGAGCGTGACGCGGGTCATGCCACGCAGTATGCCGCGTGCCGACCGTGCGCCGCCTGCGCTCAGACCGCGATGGGCGCCTTGATCGAGGGGTGGGCCCGGTAGCCGACCAGCTCGAAGTCCTCGAGGTCGAACTCGTCGATCTGCTTTCCGGGCGCGATCCTCATCTGCGGCAGCGGGAAGGGCTCGCGGGTCAGCTGCTCACGTGCCTGCTCGACGTGGTTGGAGTACAGGTGGGCGTCGCCGAGGGTGTGGATGAACTCGCCGGGCTCGAGGTCGCAGACCTGGGCCACCATCATCGTCAGCAGCGCGTAGGAGGCGATGTTGAACGGCACACCGAGGAAGATGTCGGCGGAGCGCTGGTAGAGCTGGCACGACAGCTTCGCGCGCCCTCCGTCGCGGGCCGGGGCAACGTAGAACTGGAACATCGTGTGGCACGGCGGCAGCGCCATGGAATCGACGTCGGCGACGTTCCAGGCGCTGACGATGTGCCGGCGGGAGTCGGGGTTGGTCCTGATCGACTCGATGACCTTCGCGATCTGGTCGACGTGCCCACCGTCGGGGGTGGGCCACGAGCGCCACTGGTAGCCGTAGACCGGCCCGAGGTCGCCGTTCTCGTCGGCCCACTCGTCCCAGATGGTGATGCCGCGGTCCCGGAGCCACTTCACGTTGGTGTCGCCGCGCAGGAACCAGAGCAGCTCGCCGATGATCGACTTCAGGTGCAGCTTCTTGGTGGTCAGCACCGGGAAGCCCTCGGAGAGGTCGAAGCGCATCTGGTAGCCGAACACGCTGCGGGTGCCGGTGCCCGTCCGGTCCGACTTGTCGACCCCGTGGGTCATGACGTGGTCGAGGAGGTCGAGGTATTGCCGCACGACGGCAAGGCTACGCCGCTCGGGCGGCGAGCCACGGGAGGCGGGCGCTCGAGTCCGCCCGCGGCACGGCATACCGGGGGTGGCCGCGACGCGCGATAGCCTGACCACCATGACTTCTGCGTCTCCTTTCGGCCGCGTCGTGACGGCCATGGTGAGCCCGATGCGGCCCGACGGCAGCCTGGACCTCGACGCCGCACAGCGGGTGGCGCAGCACCTGGTCGACCACGGCCACGACGGCATCGTCGTCAACGGCACCACGGGTGAGTCGCCCACGACCTCCGACAGGGAGAAGGTCGACCTGGTGCGCGCCGTGGTCGAGGCGGTGGGCGACCGGGCCCGGGTCACGGCGGGCGCGGGCACCAACGACACCGCGCACTCCCTCGAGCTCGCGCGGGCTGCGGAGGCGGCCGGGGCCCACGCGCTCCTGGTGGTGGCGCCCTACTACAACAAGCCCCCGCAGGAGGGCCTGCGCGCCCACTGCACGGCCGTCGCGGACGTGACCGAGCTGCCGGTGATGCTCTACGACATCCCCGGGCGCTCCGGCATACCGTTCACCACCGAGACCCTGCTCGAGCTGGCCCGCCACCCCCGCATCCAGGCCGTCAAGGACGCCAAGGGTGACCTGTGGGGCGCCACCAGGGTCATGGCCGAGACCGACCTGCTGTGGTTCTCCGGCGACGACGTGCTCTCGCTGGCCCACCTGGCGCAGGGCGCGACCGGCGTGGTGAGCGTCGTGGGGCACGTGGCCGGTGACGTGTATTCCGAGATGGTCGCCGCCGTGGACAAGGGAGACCTCGCGCGGGCGCGCGAGCTGCACCACCAGCTCATCCCGGTGGTCGACGCCATCATGAACATCACCCAGGGAGCCATCATGGCCAAGGCTGCGCTCAAGGAGCTCGGGGTCATCGACTCCGCCGCCGTGCGCCTTCCCCTGGTCGAAGCCACCTCCGAGCAGGCCGCCGCACTGCGTGACGGCCTCAGAACGTCAGGACTCATGTGAGCCATCCCCACCCAGAGCTTCCCGCACCCCCCGCGCTGCCCGAGGGCGGGGTCCGCATCGTCGCCCTCGGCGGCCTGGGCGAGGTCGGCCGCAACATGGCCGTCATCGAGCACGACGGGCAGCTGCTCGTCATCGACTGCGGCGTCCTCTTCCCCGAGGACCACCACCCGGGCGTCGACCTGATCCTCCCGGACTTCGAGTACATCGAGGACCGCCTCGACGACGTCCAGGCGATCGTGCTCACCCACGGCCACGAGGACCACATCGGCGCGGTGCCGTACCTGCTCAGGCTGAAGCCCGACATCCCGCTCGTCGGCTCGATGCTCACCCTCGCCCTGGTGGAGGCGAAGCTGCGCGAGCACAAGATCACCCCCTACACCCTGGGGGTGAAGGAGGGCATGCGCGAGCAGCTCGGTGTCTTCGACTGTGAGTTCGTGGCCGTCAACCACTCCATCCCCGACGCGCTCGCCGTCTTCGTCCGCACTCCTGGCGGGACGATCCTGCACACCGGCGACTTCAAGATGGACCAGCTGCCGCTCGACGGCCGGCTCACCGACCTGCGCGCCTTCGCGCGGCTCGGTGAGGAGGGCGTCGACCTGTTCATGACCGACTCCACCAACGCCGAGGTTCCCGGGTTCACCACGCCGGAGAAGGACATCGCCCCGGCCATCGACAAGGTGTTCCGGCACGCCCGCCGCCGCATCATCGTCGCCTGCTTCTCCTCCCACATCCACCGCGTGCAGCAGGTGCTCGACGCCGCCGAGAAGGCCGGGCGCAAGGTCGCCATGGTCGGCCGCTCGATGGTGCGCAACATGACCATCGCCGCCGACCTGGGCTACCTTCACGTGCCGGACGGCGTGCTGGTCGACGTCAAGCGGCTCGACGACTTCCCCGACAACCAGGTCGTGCTCATCTGCACCGGGTCTCAGGGCGAGCCCATGGCGGCCCTGTCGCGGATGGCCAACCGCGACCACCGCATCGACGTCGGCGAGGGCGACACGGTGCTCATGGCCTCCTCGCTCATCCCCGGCAACGAGAACGCCGTCTACCGGGTCATCAACGGCCTCATGCGGCTGGGTGCCGACGTGGTGCACAAGGGCAACGCCCGGGTGCACGTCTCCGGCCACGCCAGCGCCGGCGAGCTGCTCTACTGCTACAACATCGTCGAGCCCCGCAACGTCATGCCGGTGCACGGCGAGTGGCGCCACCTCGTGGCCAACGCCGAGCTGGCGGTGCAGACCGGCGTCGACCGCGACAACGTCGTGCTCGCCGAGGACGGCGTGGTAGTCGACCTCGTCGACGGGAAGGCGCGCATCGTCGGCGCCGTGCCGTGCGGCTACACCTACGTCGACGGCTCCTCGGTGGGCGAGTTCGACGAGGCGCTGCTGAAGGACCGCCGCATCCTGCGCGACGAGGGCTTCATCTCGGTCATCGTCGTCATGGACGCGGCCACCGGGAAGATCGCCGCCGGCCCGGAGATCCACGCGCGTGGTTTCGCCGAGGACGACGAGATCTTCAAGCAGGTGCGTCCCAAGATCGAGCAGGCCCTCGCCGAGGCCACCGGCAAGGGCGTGACCGACACGCAGCAGCTCGAGAAGGTCGTGCGACGCGCCGTCGGTGGCTGGGTCGGCGGCAAGATCCGCCGGCGCCCGATGATCATCCCGGTGGTCATCGAGGCCTGACCCGCGTCAGGTGGCGGTCAGGGCAGCGACGATCAGAGCAGCGACATGGCGACGCCCGCGCACGCGCAGGCGAACAGGGTGCTGACGAAGGTGCCGATGATGAACCGCTCGGCGGCGGCGGACTTCTTGCCCGCCTGCAGCTCGGGGTAGCGCGCGAGGCTCTTGACGGCCAGGACGACCGCGATGCCCTCGGGCCAGCCGGCCACGATGGAGGCGTAGATCGCGGTCCGCTCGAGCACGCCGATCCAGGCGCCGCCGCGCAGGATCTCCTGAGCGGCCTCCACCGAGTCGGCCTCGTCGGTGGGGGCGACGTGGTCACCGCGGTCGACCTGCCGGAAGACGAGGGTGGTCAGGAGGCCACCGCCGGCGAGGGCGACCACGCCCAGGACGCCGATGACCAGCACGGTGGCGAGCGTGCTGTTCACGCGTCCGCCTCGGCGAGAAGAGCCTCGGCGAGCTCGGCACCCCGGCGCCCCTCGTGGAGGGCGGCCCGCGCCAGGCGCTGGCTGACCGCCGAGGGGGAGATGTCGAGCCGGTCGGCGATGTCCCGGCCGGTCAGGCCCGTGTCGGCCATGTCGACGATCTCCCATCCCTCGGGGGTGCGGCGTCGCAGCAGCACCGTGAGCAACCACAGGGCGGACTCTGCCTGTCGCGCCCGGTCGGCCCCACCGTAGTGGCCGGCGCCGTCAGCGTGGACGACCCGGAGGTCGGTGGGGGAGGAGGTTGCCCTGTCGACGGCCTCGCGGGCAGCGAGGAAGGCGGGGCCCGAGGCGGCCCGGGTGGAGTCGGGCAGCGGCGTGTCGACCGCGCCGACCCCGAGCCCGATCCGCCAGTCGCCGAGCCGCACGAGCTCGGTGACCGCCCGCACCGCGGCACCGGGGGAGGAGAGCGCGCCCTGGATCTCGTCGCCCACCGTCCGCTCGAAGGGGAGCGCCACGCCTGAGTCCGGGCCCGGGCCCAGGGCGCCCTCGAGGGTCGCCAGGGCCTGGGGCACCCGGTCGCCGTGCCGGGTGCTGCGCTTCTGGTCAGCAGTCAGGACGAACATGCATGAAGCCTAGGGCATTAATAGCGACAAATGAAGGCTGATGACTTCATTGACGTGGATTCAGCAGTGGCGCCTGTCAGCCCGTACAACGGAACGTGCGGCGGTAGGCCTGGGGCGTGGTGCCGACCTGACGGGTGAAGTGGTGGCGCAGGATGGCGGCCGTGCCCAGTCCGGTGCGGCCGGCGACCTGCTCCACGGAGGCGTCGGTGTCCTCGAGGAGGCGCCGGGCGAGCAGTACCCGCTGGGCGGTCACCCAGGCGTGCGGTGTCGCGCCCGTCTCGGCCCGGAACCGGCGGGCGAAGGTCCGCTCCGACATCATGGCCCGCCGCGCCAGCGTCTCGACCGAGAGGTCCTCGGCGAGGTTCTCGGTGGCCCACTCGAGCACCGGCTGGAGGGAGTCGGCCTCGATCGCGGGAAGTGGCGCCTCGACGTACTGGCGCTGACCGCCGTCGCGCTGGGGGGGAACGACCATGCGGCGCGCGATCGCGGAGGCCACGGTCGCGCCCAGCTCCTTGCGCACGAGGTGGAGGGTCGCGTCGATGCCGGCGGCGGTGCCGGCCGAGGTGATGATGTTGCCGTCCTCGACGAAGAGCACGTCCAGCACCACGTCGACGGCGGGGAACTCCTCGGCCAGCTCGTTGGTGTTCATCCAGTGCGTCGTGGCGCGCCTGCCGTCGAGCAGCCCGGCCTTGGCCAGGGTGAAGGCGCCGCTGCACAGCGACATGACCCAGGCGCCCCGCTCGTCGGCAGCCCGCAGCTGCTCGACGAGCGGCGCGGGGACGGGGGCCTGTCGCGGCCGCGACGCCGGCACCACGATGAGGTCGGCCTCGGCCAGCCTGTCGAAGCCGTGCTGGGCCGTGAGGGTGAAGCCCATCTCGGTCGGGACCGGCTGCCCCGGCTGCTCGCTGCAGACCGCGAAGTCGAAGGGCGGCACGCCCTGGTCGGTGCGGTCGAGGCCGAAGACCTCGCAGGCGACGGAGAACTCGAACGGGGAGACTGTGTTGACCAGGGGCACGGCCACGTTGTGCAGCATGCCGACAGCGTGACACAGGAGATGGCGGAAAATCTATGGGAGATGGCATTTCTGCCACTCGTGGCGGTAATCAGGTTGGGCGCAAGATTTCTGCCATGGGTTTCTTCATCGTTCTCGCCATTCTCGTCACCATCGCGATCCTCGCCCCGATCTACGGGGTCGACACCAGGTTCGACCGCGACCAGCACCCGCGCTGGTCCTGACCTCTTCCGCCGCCTGGCCCAAGCGCCCCACGTGCGTGAGGTCCCAGCTCTCGCGTGAAGAGTGCTGTCCTGGCGCGAGAGGTGGGACCTCGCACCACGGTGAGGCGCCGCCAGGCACGCCCCGCGACCAGCAACCGCGCTGGTCCTGACCCGGCTGACCCTTCGGCCTGCTCCCGCCTCACCAGGGGCGGGGGAGGCTGAGGTCGCGCGGGTCGGACACCGGCGTCCAGCCCTCAGGGCCGCGCTCGTACTCGAAGGCGGGCCCCCGGGCGGCCAGCGACGCCACGGCCGACAGCAGCCGGTCCACGTGCTCGGCGGTGTTGGCCAGCCCGACGCTGGCGCGGACCGCGGTCGCCGGGCCGGCGGCATACGGGTCGTCGAGCAGGGCGTCCACCAGGAGGTGGGCGCAGAACTTGCCGTCCCGCACGCCGATCCCGTGCTCGGCGGAGAGGGCTGCCGACACGAGCGAGGAGTCCAGGCCGTCGACCGTGAACGCCACCACGGGCACCCGCTCGTGGTCGGGGCCGAAGATCGAGTAGGTCTGCACGCCGTCGACGGCGGCCAGGCCCTCGGTCAGCCGCCGGCCCAGGGCGATCTCGTGCGCCTCGACGGCCTCGCGGTGCTCGGCCAGCGTCGAGCACGCCGCCGCCAGCGCGACCGCGCCGATCACGTTGGGGGAGCCGGCCTCGTGGCGCGCCGCCCCCCGGTGCCACCTCGTGCCCCGTTCGGTGACCGAGGCGGTCGCGCCGCCGCCGGCGAGGTACGGGGCGGCTTGGTCGAGCCAGTCGCCCGGCCCCGCGAGCACGCCGGCGCCGAACGGCGCGTAGAGCTTGTGGCCGGAGAAGGCGACGTAGTCCACCCCGAGCGCCTCGAGGTCGATGGTGCGGTGCGGGGCGAGCTGCGCGGCATCGAGGGCCACCCGGGCGAAGTGCTGGCGCGCGACCTCGGCGAGCTCGCGCACGGGCCACACCTCGCCGGTGACGTTGGAGGCCCCGCACATCACCACAAGGCGGTGGCGGGCGGTGGAGCGCTCGAGCGCGCTCGACAGGAGCACGCGCGCATCGTCGAGGCTGCCGGGGACCGGCAGGCGGGTGGTGCGGCCCGCCCACGGCAGCAGCGTGGCGTGGTGCTCGGCCTCGAAGACGAAGACCTCCGTGCCCCGGGGGAGGGCGCGGGCGAGCAGGTTGAACGAGTCGGTGGTGTTGCGGGTGAAGACGACCTCGTCGCCCTCACGCGCACCGACGAAGCGCCGGACCTCCTCCCGGGCCGCCTCGTACCACCGGCTCGTCACGCGCGAGGCATACCCGTTGCCCCGGTGCACCGACGAGTAG
The DNA here is from genome assembly GCF_029222705.1 of Knoellia sp. p5-6-4. NCBI lineage: Bacteria > Bacillati > Actinomycetota > Actinomycetes > Micrococcales > Intrasporangiaceae > Knoellia > Knoellia sp. p5-6-4. The sequence continues at coordinate 549,313 of NZ_JARGZF010000002.1, read as the reverse complement.
GTGCGCAGGGCGGTGTCGACGGCCTGCTTGACCGAGACGAGAGCCGGTGTGGAGGCGGCGTGGTCGAGGTTGGCGTAGTCGACCACGGTGCGGTGCAGGGTCGGCACGCCGAGGTCGGCCGATACCACCGGGGGCACCGGGCCCGCGCCGGCGGGCTCGCCGGGCACGGGCCGCAGGTGGCGACGGTGGTGGGCCTGCCCGGTGTGGGTCTCGGGGGCTCGGTTGCGGCTGGTGCTGGCGATGGACACGGCGTGCTCCTGGGGTCCGGTGGACCCGGGGGAGTGGCCGCGGGTCCGCGCTTGCCACCTGCGGGCGCAGGCGACCCGGTCGTCACCCGGAGCACCCCACCGCGGAGGAGGGTTGCTGGCCAGCAAGCCGGGGCTGCGCGCTGGCACTCATGACCTTGGCGGGAACGGTAGCGAGCGACGTCCGCCCGGCGCCACCAGGTCGGTGGTGTTTCCCGCCATCTGAGACCCGGCCCCAAAGGACAGCGGGCGTGGCGGGGGCGAGGGGCGCGGTGGCCAGGCCTGCCTGCGTCGACGCTCCCGCCAGAGCGTCGACGCAGGCCCCGCCAGACGCACCCTCAGGGTGGCACGTCCGCGCCGACGCTGGTGCCCTGACCTGCGGAAATGGCCGAATCCCGATAGGCGGGTCCACCGTTCGGAGGATGCCGTCGCGGGCAAGAAACCGCTCGCTGTGGCGCGTGTGACGCGTGTTTCCGCAGAGGCGATCGCGTACCGTGCGGAGCATGGCGACACGTCCGTCCACCTCCGCGCGCTCTTCGACGAGTCGCAGCACGTCCACGCGCCCGGCCAACCGCAAGCCCGCCACCAAGAAGGCGGCCCCGCGCGGGCAGGCCAAGGGCGGCGGCCTGCCGCTGCCGCTGCGCGCGATCCGGGGGACGTGGATGGGCATGGCGCACGTCGCCGGCGGCGCGGTGCGCCGCGTCGGCCACAGCGCCCGTGACCTCGAGCCCGAGCACCGCCGCGACGGCTTCGGGTTCGCCCTCATCGGCCTGGCCATCGTCGTCGCCGCGCGCGAGTGGTGGGCGTTCGAGGGCGTCGTCGGTGACGTCGTCCACGCCGTCGTCGCCGGGACGTTCGGCCGGGTCGCGTATGCCGTGCCGCTCGCCCTGCTCTTCCTCGGCCTGCGCCTGCTCCGGGCGCCGGACGAGTCCACCGCCAACTCCCGGATCGGCATCGGCCTCGGGGCCCTCTCCTTCGCGGCCTCCGGCCTCGTGCACGTCGCCAAGGGCATCCCGCAGCCGCCGGACGGCGCCGACCCCATGCGTGACGCGGGCGGCATCATCGGTTTCCTCGCCTCGAGCCCCCTCGAGGCCGCGGTCAGCGTCTACGGCACGGTGCCGATCCTCCTGATGCTCGGCTTCTTCGGGCTGCTCGTGCTGACCGCGACGCCGGTCCACATGATCCCCGAGCGGCTCGCCGAGCTGCGTGACCACCTGCTGCACCGCGGCACACCCGTCGAGGAGCCCGAGGAGGAGAAGCCCAAGCGGCAGCGACGCAAGATCGGCCCCGACGCCGACGGCAACCTCGACGGCGACATGCCGTTCGAGCAGGCCGCCGTCGTCGCCCCGGACGGCAAGCGGCTGCGCCCCGGCCAGAAGCGCCCCACGACGCCTGGCGTCCTGGCCCCCAGCTCGACCAAGGAGCCCGGTGGCGCCGCCCAGAGTCCGGCGGTGGAGGTCAAGGCCGCCCTCGAGGCCCCACCCACGACGCCGCTGCCGCAGCGGGTGGAGCAGCTCGCCCTCGCCGGCGACATCACCTACACCCTGCCCGACAACGCGATCCTCGAGCCCGGGTCGCCGCACAAGACCCGCAGCGCCGCCAACGACCGCGTGGTCGAGTCGCTGACGCAGGTCCTCGAGCAGTTCGACATCGACGCGCAGGTCACCGGGTTCAGCCGCGGCCCCACCGTCACCCGCTACGAGGTCGAGCTCGGCCGGGGCACCAAGGTCGAGCGCGTCACCGCGCTGTCGAAGAACATCGCGTATGCCGTGGCCTCGGCCGACGTGCGCATCCTCAGCCCGATCCCGGGCAAGTCCGCGATCGGCATCGAGATCCCCAACGCCGACCGCGAGAAGGTCAGCCTCGGCGACGTGCTGCGCAGCCAGGCGGCCCGCGGCAACGAGCACCCGATGGTCATGGGCGTCGGCAAGGACGTCGAGGGCGGCTACGTCATCGCCAACCTCGCGAAGATGCCCCACCTGCTCGTGGCGGGCGCCACCGGCGCCGGCAAGTCGAGCTTCGTCAACTCGATGATCACCTCGATCCTCATGCGCTCGACACCGGACGAGGTGCGCATGGTGCTGGTCGACCCCAAGCGCGTCGAGCTCACGGCCTACGAGGGCATCCCGCACCTCATCACCCCGATCATCACGAACCCGAAGAAGGCCGCCGAGGCCCTGCAGTGGGTGGTGCGGGAGATGGACACCCGCTACGACGACCTCGCGATGTTCGGGTTCAAGCACGTCGACGACTTCAACAAGGCGGTCCGCGCGGGCAAGGTCAAGCCGCTGCCGGGGTCGGAGCGGCAGATCCACCCCTACCCGTACCTGCTCGTCATCGTCGACGAGCTCGCCGACCTGATGATGGTCGCGCCGCGCGACGTCGAGGAGTCGATCGTCCGCATCACGCAGCTCGCGCGCGCCGCCGGCATCCACCTGGTGCTCGCCACCCAGCGCCCCTCGGTCGACGTCGTCACCGGCCTCATCAAGGCCAACGTGCCGTCGCGGATGGCGTTCGCCACCTCCTCGCTCGCCGACAGCCGGGTCGTGCTCGACCAGCCCGGCGCCGAGAAGCTCATCGGGCAGGGTGACGCGCTCTTCCTCCCCATGGGCGCCAGCAAGCCGATGCGCGTGCAGGGCGCCTGGGTCACCGAGTCCGAGATCCACGCCGTGGTCAAGCACGTCACCGAGCAGCTCAAGCCCAACTACCGCGACGACGTCACCGTGGTCGCGGCCAAGAAGCAGATCGACGACGACATCGGCGACGACCTCGACCTGCTGCTGCAGGCCGCCGAGCTCGTGGTCACGACGCAGTTCGGCTCGACGTCGATGCTCCAGCGCAAGCTCCGGGTGGGCTTCGCCAAGGCGGGGCGGCTCATGGACCTGCTCGAGTCCCGCGGCGTGGTGGGCCCCTCGGAGGGCTCGAAGGCCCGCGACGTGCTGGTCAAGCCCGACGACCTGCCGACCACGCTGGCGCTCATGCGCGGCGAGGACGTCCCCGACCCCGACCCGGTCTTCGACGGCGACGGCGCGGGGGCGGTCACCGACGGCTCGGTCGACCGCACCGACGAGGTCGCGGTCGGCGCCTACGCGGCCCGCGACCTCGGCCCCGACCTCGACGCCTACGAGCAGGTGGACGGCGAGAGCGATGAGGACGCCTGGTCGCTCACCGAGCGCGGCTGAGCATCGGCCCCACGACCCCGGTACGCCGTGGTGGCACCAACGGTGCTCCACCGGCATACGCCGTGGAATGAGACGGCGCGGAATAGTGAGCCCACTCGGTTGCGTTGGCCACCGACGTGACTGCGCCGACCACTGAGCTGACTCCCGGACCCACCGACCCGGCGCAGCGACCCAGCCGCCGGGGCGTCCGCCGCCCGCGGCCGGTGATGCTCGAGGCGCCGCGCGGCCGCTCCTACGTGAGGTTCGTGCTGGTGCTCGGCGCCCTCATCGCGATCGGGCCGCTCACCATCGACACCTACCTCCCCGCGATGCCGTCTATCGCCGACGAGCTCGGGGCCACGGAGTCGCAGGTGCAGGGCACCCTCACCGGGATCCTGCTCGGCCTCGGCCTCGGCCAGCTGCTCGTCGGCCCGCTGGCCGACGCCGTCGGCCGCCGCAAGCCGCTCATCGCCGGCCTCGTGCTGCACATCGTCGCGTCGGTGGCCTGCGCGTTCGCCCCCACCGTCGAGCTGCTCACCGCAGCTCGTGTCGTGCAGGGGCTCGGCAACGCCGCGGTCTCGGTGGTGGCCATGGCCACGGTGCGCGACCTGTTCACCGGCTCGGCGGCAGCCACGCTGCTCTCGCGGCTGATGCTCGTCATGGGCATCGCCCCCATCGTGGCGCCGACCATCGGAGGCGCCGTCCTCGCGCACACCTCGTGGCGCGGGGTCTTCGGCCTGGTCTCCCTCGCCGGGGTGGTGCTCGTGACGGTGGCATCGCTGCTGCTGCGCGAGACCCTGCCGCCCGAGCGTCGCCGTCGTCTCGAGCCGCTGCCGGTGCTGCGCACCTACGCGTCGCTGCTGCGCGACCGCACGTTCGTCGGGCTGGTCCTGATCTCGGGCCTGATGTTCGCCACCCTCTTCTCCTACATCGGTGGCTCGTCCTTCGTGCTCCAGGAGATCTACGGCCTCAGCGTCGCGCAGTTCGGCCTCGCCTTCGGGCTCAACTCGCTGGGCTTCCTCACCGGGTCCCAGCTCAACCCCCTCCTGCTGCGCCGTCTCGGCCCGCGCGACATCGTCCGGGCGGGGGTCGGCATCGGCGCAGTCTCCGCCCTCGTGCTGCTCGCGGCCGCAGTCACCGGCGTCGGCGGGTTGCCGCTGGTCCTCGGGCCGTTGTGGTTCCTGTTGTTCGCCTGCGGCCTGACGCTGCCCAACACCCCCGCGCTGGCGCTCACCCGGCACGGCGAGGCCGCCGGCACCGCCGCGGCGCTGCTGGGCGCCTCGCAGTTCGTGATCGGTGGCGCGGCCGCACCGGTCATCGGCGCCCTGGGGTCGGGCTCAGCCGTGCCCATGGCGCTGGTCATGGCCACCACGGCCACCGGCGCAGCCGTCGTGGCTGCCCTCACCCTGCGGGTGTCGGTGCTCGAGGACTGACGCCGCGTCGAGCCGGGAGGCGGGTCACGCCCTAGGGTGTCCGCCATGTCCGACTGGATGACCACCGTGAAGGCGCATCCCTCGGGTGTGCTCCTTGCCGCCCAGCTGATCGCCGTGCTGGCGTACCCGTTCGCCGGGGAGACCCCTGTGGGGCGCGCCGTGCTCGGCGTGTTCGGGCTGTTCGTCCTCGCCGTCGCGGTCTGGGCCGTGCGGGCCACCCCGGCGCTGACCTGGATCGCCATCACCCTCGGGATCCCAGTGATGGTCCTGACTGTCGCCGAGGCGGTGTACCCGGGCAGTGAGGTGATCCGCCTGTGGTCGTCCATCCTCCACGCCCTGTTCTACGGCTACACGGCCTACGGCCTCGTGCGGTACCTCTTCGACGACACCTTCGTCACCCGCGACGAGGTGTTCGCGGTGGGCGCCAACTTCACCGTCGTGGCCTGGGGCTTCGCCTACGCCTTCATGGCGGTGCAGGTGGTCTGGCCCAACTCGTTCGTGTCGTTCCAGGGGGAGGGGTTCCAGGGCTTCCCGAACCTGCTGTTCCTGTCCTTCGCGACCCTGACGAGCGTGGGCCTCTCGGACGTCATCCCCGTGCTGCCCCACGCGAGGTCGGTCGCCATGGTCGAGCAGGTCGCGGGCGTCCTCTACGTGGCGATGATCATCTCGCGGGTGGTCAGCCTGACCGTGCTGAAGCGGCGCTAGGGGGCCGTGGGTCCGTCGAGCTGGGCGGTCGTCGCCAGGCTGGGCCCGCGCTGCTCCTGCAGCGCCCGGGCACCCGTCTCCGCGTCGCGCATCACGCGCAGGACGTTGCCGCTGGTGAGCTTGGCCAGGTCGTCGTCGGACCAGCCCCGCTCGGCGAGCGCATCGAGCAGCGCCGGGTATGCCGTGACGTCGCCCATGCCCTGCGGGAGCACCTCCACGCCGTCGTAGTCGCCGCCGACCCCGACGTGGTCGATGCCCGCCACCTCGCGGACGTGCTCGCAGTGCCGCACGACGTCCTCGAGGGCGGCCGGGGGCTCGGGGTTGCGGGCTCGGTAGTCGCTGTAGAAGGGGGAGAAGGCCGCGGCGTCGGCCTGGCTGATGCCCTGCGCCTGCGCCTCGGCGACCGCCTGCGCGTGCCAGGCCGCGGCGTCGGGGTTCACGAACTTCGGCACGAAGGTGACCATGCAGACCCCGCCGTTGTCGCGCAACGACCCGAGCACGTCGTCAGGGACGTTGCGCGGGCTGTCGCAGACCGCACGGGCCGAGGAGTGCGAGAAGAGCACCGGCACCTCGGAGACCCGCAACGCGTCGCGCATGGTGTCGGCCGAGACGTGGCTGAGGTCGACCAGCATGCCGATGCGGTTCATCTCGCGGACCACCTCGACCCCGAAGCGCGACAGCCCGCCGACCACCGGCTCGTCGGTGGCCGAGTCCGCCCACGGGACGTTGCTGTTGTGGGTGAGGGTCAGGTAGCGCACCCCGAGGACGTGCAGCATGCGCAAGGTGGCCAGGGAGCAGTTGATCGAGTGTCCGCCCTCGGCGCCGAGGAGCGAGGCGATACGGCCCGTCGCCCAGGCCGCCTCCACCTCGTCCGCGGTGCGGGCGAAGGCCAGGTCGGCGGCATACCGGGCCACCATCTGGTGGCCGGCGTCCACCTGTTCGAGCGTGGCGCTGACCGCGTCGTCGCCTGTGAGGGAGGAGGGGACGAAGACCGACCAGAACTGGGCGCCGACCCCGCCCCGGCGCAGCCGTGGCAGGTCGGTGTGGGTGGTCGGCGAGCCGGCGCCGATGTCGAGCCGGTCGAAGTCGTAGCCCGCCTGCTCGCGCGCCTCCCAGAGGAGGTCGTTGTGGCCGTCGAGCACCGGCTGGCGCTCGAGCAGCGACCGGATGCGGGCGGAGGGTGCGACGGGAGCGGCGCTCATGGATGCGACCCTATCCACCTCTAGAGTGGGCGCATGAGCTCCTCCGCCTCGCGCAGCGTCGCCCTGGTCACCCTGGGGTGCACCCGCAACGAGGTCGACTCGGAGGAGCTGGCCGGCCGCCTCGCGGCCGAGGGCTGGCGGCTGGTCGACGATGCGGCCGAGGCCGACGTCGCGGTGGTCAACACCTGTGGCTTCGTCGAGCAGGCCAAGAAGGACTCGATCGACGTGCTGCTCGAGGCGTCCGCGGGCAAGGACGACGGCCGCACCCAGGCCGTCGTCGCGGTCGGATGCCTCGCCGAGCGCTACGGCGAGCAGCTGGCGGCCGAGCTGCCGGAGGCCGACGCGGTGCTGGGGTTCGACACCTACGCCGACATGTCCAGCCACCTCAAGGCGATCCTCGCCGGGGAGCGGCCGGCCTCGCACACGCCCTCGGACCGGCGCCGGCTGCTGCCGCTCTCACCGGTGCAGCGCCAGGGTGGGACGAGTGGCGTGGCCCTGCCCGGCCACGGCGACCCGACCTCGCCGGAGCAGGCGCCGGCGACGCTGGAGCCGGCCGACGTCACCGTGGAGGGACCGGCACCCGCCTCCGGTCCGCGCGTCATCCGGGCCCGGCTCGACGGCAGGCCCTGGGCGCCGCTGAAGATCGCCAGCGGATGCGACCGACGATGCGCCTTCTGTGCCATCCCGATGTTCCGGGGTGCCTTCGTCTCGCGCCGGCCCACCGACATCCTCGCCGAGGCGCGGTGGTTGGCCGAGCGAGGGGTCAGGGAGGTCTTCCTCGTCAGCGAGAACTCCACCTCCTACGGCAAGGACCTCGGCGACCTCGCCCTGCTCGAGAAGCTGCTGCCGGAGCTGTCGGCCGTCGAGGGAATCGAGCGGGTCCGGGTGTCCTACCTCCAGCCCGCCGAGATCCGTCCCGGCCTGCTCGACGCCATGGCGGCCACCCCGGGCGTCGTGCCGTACTTCGACATCTCCTTCCAGCACGCCTCCGCTCCTCTGCTGCGCCGGATGCGGCGCTTCGGCGGCCGCGAGGCGTTCCTCGGGCTCCTCGACGACGTGCGGGCCCGGCTGCCCCGGGCCGGGATCCGCAGCAACGTCATCGTCGGGTTCCCCGGCGAGACCGACGAGGACCTCGCCGAGCTCGAGGCGTTCCTCGTCGCTGCCCGGCTCGACGTCGTCGGGGTATTCGGCTACTCCGACGAGGACGGCACCGAGGCCGAGGGCTACGGCCACAAGCTGCCGGAACACGTCGTGGCCGAGCGGGTCGCCCGCTTCTCCGCGCTCATCGAGGAGCTGAACGCGCAGCGGGCCGAGGAGCGAATCGGCGAGCTCGTCGAGGTGCTCGTCGAGGAGGTGGACGACGAGGACGGCCGGGTGGTCGGCCGCGCCCTCCACCAGGGCCCGGACGTCGACGGCGTCACGGTCCTCGAGGCCGCAGCCTGCCCGGGTGTCGGTGTCGGCGACACGGTCACGGCCACCGTGGTGGGCACCGAGGGGATCGACCTGCTCGCGGAGCCTGCATGAGCGAGCACGACCACCTCCTCGACCCCACGCCGAAGCCACCGCCGAGCCCGTGGAACATCGCCAACGCCCTGACGATGCTGCGGATCCTCATGGTCCCCGTCTACGGCTGGCTGCTGCTCTCCGACGGCGGGGACAACCCCACCCTCCGGTTCTGGGCGGCCGGGGTGTTCCTGCTCGCGATCGCGACCGACCGCGTCGACGGTGACATCGCCCGCAGTCGGGGCCTGATCACCGACTTCGGCAAGGTGGCAGACCCCATCGCCGACAAGGCGCTCATGGGGATGGCCTTCGTCGGGCTCTCGATCCTCGATGAGCTCTGGTGGTGGGTGACCGTCCTCGTGCTCGTTCGCGAGTGGGGCGTGACCCTCATGCGCTTCTTCGTCATCCGGCACGGCGTCATGCCGGCCGGGCGGGGCGGCAAGCTCAAGACCGTCCTCCAGAGCGTCACCCTGACCCTGTTCACCCTGCCCCTGTGGACGTTCCCGCTCTCCGAGGCCTGGACTGCGGTGGCGTGGCTGACCATGGCGCTGGCCGTCGGGGTGACCCTGGTGACCGGGATCGACTACGTCGTGAAGGCACGCCGGCTGCGCCGCACCAGCGAGCGCACCCTGCTCAAGCGCGCCCGTGCGGCCAAGCGCGGGTGACCCCGCGGTGACCGCCCCCGCTGAGAGCCCCCACGCCGCCGACGTCGTCGCCGCCCTGAAGCGTCGCGGCGAGACCCTGGCCTGCGCGGAGTCCCTCACCGGTGGGCTGGTCTGTGCGGCCGTGACCGACGTGCCCGGCGCCTCGGCGGTGCTGCGCGGGGGCGTGGTCAGCTACGCCACCGAGGTCAAGGCCTCGCTGTTGGGCGTCGACAGGGCGCTGCTGTCGCAGGTGGGCGCCGTCGACGCCGAGGTGGCAAGCCAGATGGCCAGGGCCGTGCGCACGGTGGTGGGCAGCGACTGGGGAGTGGCCACCACCGGCGTGGCCGGCCCCGACCCGCAGGACGAGGCTGCGGTGGGCACCGTCTTCGTCGCCGTGGCCGGCCCGGACGGCGCCACGGTGCGGGAGCACCACTTCGACGGTGACCGTCCCGCGATCCGGGCGGCTGCGGTTCGGGCGGCCCTCGACGAGCTGCGCGCCGGCCTGGCGAGGGCGGAAGAACCGCCGGTCTCCGGCGGTTGAGGTGCGAGTGGTCCCGAGGTGCCCGGCCACGCGGCCACCGGCTCCCGAGGTGTCGGTTGGCCAAACCTGCGCGCGCGCCGTCGGTCCTGCGCGGTAACGTGGGTGCCAGAACCGGGCCGGAAAGCTGTGAAGGAGGCGCTGTGATCTTGCTCCGTCGTGAACTCGGCGACGTGCTCCGTGAGCAGCGCCAGTCCCAGGGCCGCACCCTGCGTGAGGTCTCGGCCGCGGCGTCCGTCTCGCTCGGCTACCTCAGCGAGGTCGAGCGCGGCGAGAAGGAGGCGTCCTCCGAGCTGCTCGCCGCGATCTGCAGCGCGCTGCACCTGCCGCTGTCGGAGGTGCTGGGGCACGTCTCCGAGCGGGTCGCCGAGTCCGAGGCGCTCACCGCGCCCGTCTCGCTCCCGGTGCCCGCCACGCCGCTCGTCTCGGCCTCGGCTGCCTGACCCTCCCCGCGTGAGCGGCACCGGTCCACTCCCGGCTACAGGGCTGGTCGTCCCAACCGATCCGTATGCCGTGCCGGTGGTCGTCGTCGGCCCCGACCCGGCCTGGCCCGGGCTGTTCGCTCAGGAGCGGGCTGCGATCACCAGTGCCCTCGGGTCCACTGCCCTCTCCGTCGAGCACGTGGGGTCCACGTCGGTGCCAGGGCTGCCCGCGAAGCCGGTCATCGACGTCCTCCTGCTCGTGCCCGACTCCGCTGACGAGCCGGCATACCTGCCCGCGTTGCTGGCCGTCGGCTACCACCTGCGCGTCCGCGAGCCCGACTGGCTCGAGCACCGCGTGGTGGCCCGCCGCCTCGCCAACGGGGACTCCCATGACGTCAACCTTCACGTGTTCTCACCCGGGGTGGCGGACCGGGAGGTCGCGCGGATGCGGATGTTCCGCGACTGGCTGTGCACCCACCGCGAGGACCGCGACCGGTATGCCGCGACCAAGCGTGAGCTGCCGTCGCGCCGCTGGCGCTGCGTGCAGGACTACGCGGACGCCAAGTCGGAGGTGGTCGAGGCGATCCTCGTGAGGGCCGGAGCACCTTCGGCCCCGTAGGCGTCAGGCGCGCCGGTAAGGCTTGGCCCGCCCCCGCGAGCTCGAGCCCAGCGGCGTCTGCGCGCGACCGTCGTCGGTGGGGCCGAGCCCGCCCTGGCAGTTGGGGCAGTAGAACATCGTGCGTTCCTGCGGGGGCGTGCCGATCATGGCCACCCGCACGCCCTGCCCGCAGCGTCGGCAGGGGCGGCCCGAGCGTCCGTGCACGTAGCTGGTCTCGCCGAGCCGGCGGACGCCGGTGCTGCTCTGCACGGCGTGGTGCCGGGCCGCGTCGATGAGCCGGTGGGCCCGCTCGACCAGGGCCGCCAGCTGCTGCTCCTCGAGACTGGCCGCCCCGGTCCAGGGGTTGATGCGTTGGAGGAAGAGGGACTCGCTGGCCCACAAGGTGCCCACGCCGGCCAGGTTGCGCTGGTCGAGCAGGGCGGCGCCGATGGGCATCTGCCCGCAGGACCGCAGGTTCGCGACCGCCGCGTGGGCGTCCCAGTCCTCGCCCAGCACGTCGGGCCCGAGGTGGCCGACGAGGGTGTCCTCCGCGGCCGTCGGCACGAGGTCGAGCATCCCCAGCCTCAGGCCCAGGGCGGCCCAGCGTTCGGTGGCCACCAGGGCGCGGACCTGCGGGTTGGCCAGCTGTCGCGGGGACACTCGCGTCGCGTCCTCGATGCGCCACTGACCTTCCATCCGCAGGTGCGAGTGCAGGGTCACCCCCGCGTCGAGCCGGTGGAGGATGTGCTTGCCGCGGCTGACCACCGCGACGGTGGACGCCCCCACCAGGTCGCTCGTGGCCAGCTCGCCCCAGCGCAGGTCCCACCGGGTGACCGGCCGGCCGGCCAGCGCCTGGTGCAGGCGGGTCGCCGTCCGCCAGACGGTGTCGCCCTCAGGCACGGCTCATCGCCTCAGCCGCAGACCACGTGGTGTCGCATGGAAGCCTGCGGAGGCGAGGGCCTGGGCGAGCGGGTGGTCCGACCCGAGCACGGACCCGCCGTCGGCCTTCTCCACCGTGAGGCGCCCCAGGGCCCCTTCGCGGACCGCGAGCGCCAACGCGTCGGCGGCAGCCTGCAGCAGAGCGGGGTCATCCGACCACGACAGCAGCGTCCTGCCCCCGCGCTCGACGTAGAGGACGAGCGCCCCGTCGACGAGGACGACGAGGGCGCCCGCCTTGCGGCCCGGCTGGTGGCCCTTGCGACCGGTCTCCTCCTCGGTGGCGGGCCGGGCCGGCCACGGCAGGGAGGCACCGTAGGCGTTGGCCGGGTCGGACGCGGCCAGCACCACCGCCGAAGCGGGCTCGACCGACGCCTCGGCGCCGCCCAGCGGCCGCACGCCGGCCCGGAGACGGTCGATCGCCCCGGTGCCCGCGAACTGGGCGGCCCCCAGCGACTCGACGAAGTAACCCCGACGCACCCTGCCCGACTCCTCGGCAGCGGCCAGCACCCGGTAGACGCCGGCGAAGCCGCCGACGACGCCCTCGGCGACGACCGACCCGCGGGTCACCACGCCGTAGCGGTCGAGGAGCACCTCGGCGGTGGCGTAGGACCGGACCGTGGCCTCGGCCTCGGGCGCCGGCAGCAGCGACCACCGGCCGGCGCCGGTCGGCGGTCCGCTGCGGCTGGGCAGCGCCGGCCTGCCGGCCGGGCGCTGGCCGGACAGCGCGCCGAGGGAGCCCCGCCGACCGGCATACCGGGTCGAACGCGGCGCCGACCGGGTGCGGCGGTGCGTGGTGCGGCCCCCGGACAGGAGCGCCCGCAGGGGCGCCATCGTGTCGTTGGTGACGAGGCCGGCCCACACGAGCTGCCAGAGGTCGGTGATGAGGGACTCGTCGTCTGTGCTGCCGACGGCGTCGGAGAGGGTGCGGAAGAAGTAGGCCCCGCCGCCGGCGAGTGCGTCGAGCACCGCCTGCTGGGTGTCGGCCACCTCGAGGTCGTCGTGCGGCGGCAGGGTCAGGTGGGCGGTGTCGCCGAGGTGGAGCGACACCCATCCGTCGTCGCCGGGGAGCGAGCCGTGCCCTCGCCACAGCACCTCGCCCGTGCTGGTCAGCTCGTCGAGGAGCCCGGGGGTGTAGCCGGCCACCCGGGAGGGCAGCACCAGGGTCTCGAGGGCACTGGCCGGCACCACGGCGCCGGCCAGCTGCTCAACCGCCCGGACCAGGCCCTCGCGGCCGCGCAGGCCACCACCCACCCCCTGCCAGCTCGGCAGGAAGCGGGCGAGCTCGACGGCGGGAACCGGCTCGACCTCGGCGCGCAGGGCCGCCAGGGAGCGCCGACGGAGGGTGCGCAGCACCTCCGCGTCGCAGTAGTCGAGGCCGTGGGCGCCGCCGCCGTTCTCCGTGGGCAGCAGCTCGCCCTCGACGACGCGGCCGGCCGACACGAGCCGGCGCAGGGCGTCGAGGGCCACGGCGGGACCGATGCCCCACCAGTGGGCGACATCGGCCGCGGAGAACGGGCCGTGCGTGCGCGCGTAGCGGGCCACGAGGTCGCCGAGCGGGTCGGGGACTGACTCGAGGAACGCCTGCGGCACACCCACGGGCAGGGAGGCGCCGAGGGCGTCGCGCAGTCGTCCGGCGTCCTCGATGGCGGCCCAGCGCTCCTCGCCGGCGATGCGCACCCGGATCAGGCGCCGGGCACCCTCGAGGTCGACGAGCCAGCTCCCGATGTCGTTGCGGGACAGGCCGTCCCGGCACCGGCGCTCGATCTCGCCCAGGGCGAGCGGGCCCAGGCTCCGCAGCAGGTCGGCGACGTCCTCGGCGTCGCGGCAGGCCCGCTCGGGCGCCAGGCGCTGCAGCTCGCGCTCGGTGCGGGTCACCTCGGCCGGGTCGAGGAGGTCGCGCAGCGACAGACCCTCGCCGCGGCCGAGCAGCTCGGCCAGCAGGGTCGGGTCGAGGGACAGCGCGGCGGCCCGCTTCTCTGCCAGCGGAGAGTCGCCCTCGTAGAGGAACTGCGCGACGTAGCCGAACAACAGCGACCGGGCGAAAGGCGAGGGCTGCGAGCTCTCGACGTCGACCATCGTGACGGTGCGCGCCTCGATGTCGCGCATGAGCTCGGTCAGGCCCGGCACGTCGAAGACGTCCTGCACGCACTCGCGCACCGTCTCCAGGATGATCGGGAACGAGGCGTACTGGCTGGCCACCTCGAGCAGCTGGGCAGCGCGCTGCCGCTGCTGCCACAGGGGCTGTCGCCGGTCGGGGCGGCGGCGGGGCAGCAGCAGGGCGCGGGAGGCGCACTCACGGAACCTCGCGGCGAACAGGGCAGACCCGCCGATCTCCCCGGTCACGAGGTCGTGGACCTCGTCAGGGTCGAGGCGGACCAGCTCGAGGAGCTCGGCGCCCGCACCGCGGCCGTCCTCGAACTCGAGGTCGGGAAGGCGGAAGACGATGCCGTCGTCGCCGTGCATGGCCTGGACGTCGACGCCGAAGCGCTCACGCATCCGGGCCGAGACGCACAGCGCCCAGGGGGCGTGCACCTGGCCACCGAAGGGGGAGTGGAGGGCCACCCGCCAGTCGCCGATCTCGTCGCGGAAGCGCTCGATGACGATGGTGCGGTCGTCGGGGACGTGGCCCGTCGCCTCACGCTGCTCCTCGAGGTAGGCGAGGAGGTTGTCGGTGGCCCACTCGTCGAGGCCGGCCGCGGCCACGCGGGCCCGCGCCTTCGCCGGGGGCAGCCCGACGAGCTCGCGGACGAAGGCCCCGACGGCCCGGCCCAGCTCTGCGGGACGCCCGAGCTGGTCGCCCTTCCAGAACGGCAGCTTCCCCGGGAGCCCGGGTGCCGGGGTGACCAGGACCCGGTCGTGCGTGATGTCCTCGATCCGCCAGGTGGAGGTGCCGAGGGTGAAGACGTCGCCGACCCGCGACTCGTAGACCATCTCCTCGTCGAGCTCGCCGACCCGCCTGCCGGTGCCCTCCCCGGTGGCGAGGAACACGGCATACAGGCCCCGGTCGGGGATGGTGCCGCCGCTGGTGACGGCGAGCCGCTGGGCGCCGCGCCGGCCGGTGAGCACACCGGCGACGCGGTCCCAGACGATGCGCGGCCGCAGCTCGGCGAACTCGTCGCTGGGGTAGCGGCCGGCGAGCATGTCGAGGACGGACTCGAGGATCGAGCGCGGCAGCGAGGCGAACGGGGTGGCACGCCGCACCAGCTGCGCGAGGTCGTCGACCGCCCACTCGTCCATCGCGCACATGGCCACCACCTGCTGGGCCAGCACGTCGACCGGGTTGGCCGGCACGTGCAGCGACTCGATCGCCCCGGACCGCATCCGCTCGACGACGACGGCGGTCTGGACGAGGTCGCCGCGGAACTTGGGGAAGAGCACGCCGTGGGAGACGGCGCCGACCTGGTGCCCGGCCCGGCCCACGCGCTGGAGCCCGCTGGCGACGCTGGGCGGTGACTCGACCTGGACCACGAGGTCGACGGCACCCATGTCGATACCGAGCTCGAGCGAGCTGGTGGCGACGACGGCCGGCAGGCGTCCCGCCTTGAGGTCCTCCTCGATGACCTGGCGGTGCTCCTTGCTCACCGAGCCGTGGTGGGCCCTGGCCAGGACAGCCGGTGCGCCCCTGCTCGCGCCGGCCTGCGCCATCATCTCCGCCGGGGTCCGGGTGCCGGTCCTCCTCGGAGCCGGCTCGGGTGCCGTGCCGTCGGTGTCGCCGAGCTGCTCGGCGGCCTCCTCGAGGCGCTCCTGCCAGATCTCGTTGAGGCGGGAGGTCAGCCGTTCGGCGAGTCTGCGGGAGTTCGCGAAGACCAGGGTCGAGCGGTGCTCGGCGATGAGGTCGACGATGCGCTCCTCGACGTGCGGCCAGATCGAGGCGCGCCGCTCGGCGCCCGCGGCGGGCCCGGACAGGTCGTCGAGCCCCACCTCGCCGAGCGCGGACATGTCGGCGATCGGGACGACGACGTCGAGGTCCCACTCCTTGGTCGAGGGCGGGCGCACGACCTCGACCGGTCGGCCGCCGGCGAGGTAGCGGGCCACCTCGTCGACCGGCTCCACCGTCGCCGAGAGGCCGATGCGCTGCGCGGGCTGGTCGAGGAGGGCGTCGAGCCGCTCGAGGCTGAGGGCCAGGTGGGCGCCGCGCTTGGTGCCGGCGACGGCGTGCACCTCGTCCAGGATCACCGTCTCGACGCCGGCGAGCGCCTCCCGGGCCGCGGAGGTGAGCAGGAGGAACAGCGACTCCGGCGTGGTGATGAGGATGTCGCTCGGCGTGCGGGCGAAGGCGCGCCGCTCGTTGGCGGGGGTGTCACCGGACCGCACGGCCACGGTGATGTCGGGTTCGGGCAGCCCGAGCCGGGTGGCGGCGTGGCCGATGCCCACGAGCGGTGAGCGCAGGTTGCGCTCGACGTCGACGGCGAGCGCCTTCATGGGCGAGACGTAGAGGACGCGGCAGCGCCGCAGCCGCTCCTCGGGCGGCGGCTCGCTGGCCAGCCGGTCGAGGGCCCAGAGGAAGGCCGACAGCGTCTTTCCCGAACCGGTCGGGGCGACGACCAGGGCGTGCCTGCCGGAGCTGATGGCCTCCCAGGCGCCGGCCTGCGCCTGCGTGGGCTCGCTGAAGGAACCCTCGAACCACGCCGCGGTGGCCGGGGAGAAGCGCGCGAGCACGTCGGTGCCGGGGGAACGGGCCATCGCGACAAGCCTGCCACCGGGCACCGACACCGGCGCGACATGTCCCGGAACCTGCTCCCTCCTGCGGTGCTCGGCCCTAGGGTCGCGGACCGTGACCACCAGCAGCCGTGCCCCGGCGTCGAGCCGGGTGGCCCTCACCCGCACTCGACCTGCGACGGCCTGGCGCTGGGTGCTCCCGGCAGCCGTGGCCCAGGCAGTGGTCCTCACCGCCGGCAGCCGCGGCTACGGCTGGCACCGCGACGAGCTGTACTTCCGGATGCTGCCGTCTGCCTGGGGACACGTCGACCAGCCGCCGCTCGTCCCGTTCCTCGCCCGGTCGGTCGCCGGCCTCGTCGACGAGCCCTGGGCCCTGCGGGTGCCCGCCACGCTGGCCTCGGCGGTGTCGGTGGTGCTGGTGGCCCTCATCGCCCGTGCGCTCGGCGGCGGCCGCGGGGCCCAGGCGCTGGCGGCGTGGGGCTACGCCTTCGCGGCCATGCCCCTCATGCTGGGCCACCTGCTGCTGACCTCGACGCTCGACCAGAGCTTCTGGCTGGCCGCCACCCTGGCGACGGTCCTGGCCGTGCGCGGCGACCCCCGCTGGTGGCTGGCGGCCGGCGCCGTCGCGGGTGCCGCGTCCTACAGCCGCCTGCTCGTCGCGGTGCTCGGCGTCGCCCTCGCGGTGGGAGTGCTGGTGCTCGGTCCCCGTCGCGTGCTGCGCAGCCCCTGGCTGTGGGCCGGCGCGGCGCTCGCCGCACTCCTGTCCGCGCCCAACCTCGCCTACCAGGCCACCCACGACTGGCCCCAGCTGGCGATGGGCGCCGCGCTGGCGGAGAACAACGCCGGCGAGGTGCGCGCCCTCGCCCTGCCGCTGCTGCTCGTCATGCTCGGCCCGGTGCTGGCGGTCGTCTGGGGCGTGGGCGTGGCCTGGCTCCTGCGCCGGCCGCAGCGCTGCGAGGTCGGTTTCCTGGCCGTCGCCTTCGGTGTCCTCGTGGCCTTCACCCTGCTCTCCGGCGCGCAGCCGCACTACCCGGTGCACCTCCTGAGCGCCATGTATGCCGCGGGGTGCGTGCCGGTGGCGCGCTGGCTGTCCGCCCGCACCGGGTGGCGCCGGCTGGCCCTTGCCGGGCTCGCCGCGAACGCGGCCTTCGCGGTGGTGCTGGCCCTTCCCGCCGTCCCTGCGGAGCGCCTGGGGGACACGCCGGTGCCGGACATCGGGCCCCTCGCCGGCGACCAGGTCGGGTGGCCCGTCTACGTGGCGCAGGTCGCGGACGCCGTCCGCGGGGTGCCGGAGGGGCACCGGGTGGCGGTCATCACCTCGAACTACGGGGAGGCCGGCGCCCTCGCACGCTTCGGCCCGGCGCACGGGCTCCCCGCCCCGCACAGCGGGCACAACGCACTGCACGACGCCGGCCCTCCTGCGGATGAAACGGACACGGTGGTCCTGGTCGGCTGGCAGGCGCCCCACCTGACAGGCCTCTTCGGCACCTGCCGGACGGTGGACCGCCTCGACAACGGTGTCGGTGTCGACAACGAAGAGCAGGGCGCACCCGTCATGGTCTGCGCCCACCCCGCAGCCCCTTGGCGCGAGCTGTGGCCGCGCTTCCGCCACCTCGACTGACGGTCGCGCACCTGTGACAGACTCGCCGCTGTGCGGCTGAGCAAGTTCTGGTCCCTGATGAACGACGAGTTCGGCGAGTCCTACGCCGGCTCCCTGGCGCGCGACCACGTCGTCGGCGCCCTCGGGAACAGGACCGCGCTGCAGGCCCTCGACCAGGGCGAGTCGCCCCGCACGGTGTGGCTGGCGCTCTGCGACGACATGGACGTGCCGGAGTCGCGACGCCTGGGCGTCGAGCATCGCGCCAGGAAGTGATCGCGGCGTGACTGCCGGCTGGCCCCACGCGCCCGTCGTGCTGGCGCCCATGGCCGGTGGCCCGAGCACGGTCGAGCTGGCTGCCGCGGTCGCCGGGGCCGGCGGCTTCCCCTTCCTCGCCGCGGCCTACCTGACCCCTGAGCGCCTCCGGTCCGACCTGCACGAGCTCGGTTCGCGCACGGCGAAACCCTTCGGGGTCAACGTGTTCGCGCCATCGCCGGACGAGCCCTCGATGACCGCTGCCGCGGAGGCGTATGCCGCGCGGCTGGCCCCGTGGGCCGCTGCGGCAGGCGTCGAGCTCGGCGTGGCGCGCTGGGACGACGACCACTTCGCAGCCAAGGTCGACGTGCTCGTCGAGGCGCGACCGAGCGTCGTGAGCTTCGCGTTCGGGTGGCCACCCGCCGACGTCGTCGGACGCCTCCAGGAGGCCGGTGTCGCGGTCTGGGTGACCCTCAACGAGCCCGCCGAGGTCGAGTGGGCGCAGGCCCTCGGGGTGGACGGCGTCGTGGCCCAGGGGTGGGAGGCCGGCGGCCACCGTGGCGGACCGGTCGACACGGGTGAGGAGCAGCTGCCGGTGCGCGAGCTGGTGCGGGCCGTGCGAGCCCGCACCGACCTGCCCGTCATGGGGGCAGGCGGCCTCATGACCGGGCGTGAGGCGGCCGAGGTGCTGGCCGAGGGAGCCGCGGCGGCGGCGTTCGGCACGGCGTTCCTCGCCTGCCCGGAGGCCGGCACGTCACCGGTGCACGTGCACGCCCTCACCCACCGCAGGGGCACCGTGGTCACCCGGGCGTTCACCGGCCGCAGCGCCCGCGCGCTGCGCACCGCGTGGACGGACGGCTACGGCGCAGGCGCACCCGCGGCATACCCGCACATCCACCACGTGACGGCGCCGCTGCGCGCCCACGGCAAGGCCACGGGGGAGGCGGAGCTCGTGCACCTCTGGGCCGGCACCGGCCACGAGCGCCTCCGGCGGCTGCCGGCCGGCGAGCTCGTCCGCAGCCTGCTGCGCGAGGTGGAGCAGTCGCAGGCGGCGCGCCGCGGCTGAAACCCTGGTGAGGACTGTCGCGGGGGTTCGCTAGCGTGGCGCCTGTGACTGGGGACGACATCCTGCTGAGCGCCAGGGGACTGACCAAGACGTTCGGCGACTTCACCGCCGTCGACGGCATCGACTTCGCGGTGCGGAAGGGGGAGGCCTTCGGCTTCCTCGGCCCCAACGGTGCCGGCAAGTCGTCGACGATGCGCATGGTCGGATGCGTCTCGCCGGTCTCCGGCGGCGAGCTGCGGCTCTTCGGCCTCGACCCGGCCACCGACGGTCCGGCGATCCGCGCGCGCCTCGGCGTGGTGCCCCAGCGCGACACCCTCGACGAGGAGCTCACCGTCGAGGAGAACCTCTGGATCTACGGTCGCTACTTCGGGCTGTCGCGCAAGGAGGTCCGGTCGCGGGCTGCCGAGCTGCTCGACTTCGCCCAGCTGACCGAGCGGGCCCGGGACAAGGTGGACCCGCTCTCCGGTGGCATGAAGCGGCGCCTCACGATCGCCCGGTCGCTGATCAACTCTCCCGAGATCCTGCTGCTCGACGAGCCGACCACCGGCCTCGACCCGCAGGCGCGACACGTGTTGTGGGACAGGCTGTTCCGGCTCAAGCGCTCGGGTGTCACGCTCGTGCTGACGACCCACTACATGGACGAGGCTGAGCAGCTCTGCGACCGGCTGGTCGTCATGGACCACGGCAAGATCGTCGCCGAGGGCTCGCCCCGGCAGCTCATCGAGGAGTACTCCACTCGTGAGGTGCTCGAGCTGCGCTTCGACGCCGAGGACCACAAGGACCACGCAGAGCAGGTCACGGGCGTCGGCAAGCGGGTCGAGGTGCTGCCCGACCGCCTGCTGGTCTACACCGACGACGGCGACGAGGCCGCCGCGGTGGTGCACTCGCGCGGCATCGCGCCCCTGTCGTCGCTCGTGCGGCGCTCGACCCTCGAGGACGTCTTCCTCCACCTGACCGGCCGGACGCTGGTGGACTGATGACGTCGGCAACCACGGCCGCGCAGCCCGCGCCGCTTCCCGGCGACCGGGCCCAGCACGGTGCCCGGCAGCCGATGGGCAGCTCGGAGCGCTGGGGGGCGGTCTTCGAGTACCTCCTGACCGTCTACCGGCGCACGTGGCGCGGCAGCATCATCGGCCGCTTCCTGTCGCCGCTGTTCTTCCTGCTGTCCATGGGCCTCGGCCTCGGCGCGCTCGTCGACGACCGCGCCGGCGGTGTGGGTGGCACGCCCTACCTGCAGTTCGTCGTCCCCGCCATCGTCGCGACCCAGGCCATGTGGGTGGCGATGGGGGAGTCCACCTACCAGGTGCTCGGATACATCAAGTGGAACATGGGCTACCACGCGATGCTGGCGACGCCGCTGGGCGTGCGCGACATCCTCGTCGGCCACCTGCTGTCGGTCGTGGGCCACCTGACCGTCGCCACGGCGATCTTCATGGGCGTCGCGGCGCTCTTCGGCGGGTTCTCGTCGTGGTGGGCGCTGCTGTCGCTGCCGATCGCGGTGCTCACCGGCATGGCCTTCACCGTGCCGATCTTCGCCTTCACCGCCCGCCAGGAGGGCGACAACGGTTTCAACATCCTGTTCCGCTGGGTGATGACGCCGCTGATGCTGTTCTCCGGCACGTTCTTCCCGATTGACCAGCTGCCGCTCTGGATGCAGCCCGTCGCCTGGTGCACCCCGCTGTGGCACGGCGTGGAGTCCAGCCGCATGGTCGCCACCGGAGAGGTCGACTGGCTGTGGCTCGCCCTGCACCTGCTCGTCCTCGCCACCTTCGTCGCGGTCGGCTGGGTGCTGGCCGTCCGCTCCTTCACCCGGAGGCTGGTCACGTGAGCGCCACCACCACCGCGCCGAGGGCGGCCTCCCGACTGGCCCGGCTCCTGCCCATGCCGGCCGGCGCCGGCCTGGCCCGCATGCTCGTCGAGCGCAACATCACCTCGTTCCGGCACGGGTGGATCGCGCTCGTCACGGGGTTCGCCGAGCCGGTGTTCTACCTCTTCTCCATCGGCGTGGGCATCGGCGCGCTCGTGCAGACCGTGGTCACCGACAGCGGCGCCGAGGTCGGCTACCTCCAGTTCGTCGCACCGGCCCTGCTGGCCGCCTCGGCGATGAACGGCGCGGTCATGGACTCGACGTTCAACGTCTTCTTCAAGCTGCGCTACGCCCGGCTCTACGACTCGGTGCTGGCCACGCCGATGGGGCCGCGCGACATCGCCGTCGGCGAGATCTCCTGGTCGCTGATGCGCGGCGGCATCTACTCGGCGCTGTTCCTGTTCGTCGCCCTGCTGGCCGGGGCGGTCCAGTCGTGGTGGGCCCTGCTGGCCCTGCCGGCCGCGGTCTTCATCGGATTCGCCTTCGCCGCCGTGGGCATGTTCGCCACCACGTTCATGCGCTCCTGGGTCGACTTCGACTACATCACGCTGGCGATCCAGCCGATGTTCCTCTTCTCGGCCACCTTCTTCCCGCTGTCCACCTACCCGCCCTCGCTGCAGTGGCTCGTGCAGGCGACGCCGCTCTACCACGGCGTCGCGCTCGAGCGGGCGCTCATGCTCGGGGAGGTCGACCCCGGCGTCCTGTGGCACGTGCTCTACCTCGTGGCGCTCGGTGGGCTCGGCGTGGTCGGCACCGCGCGGCGGCTGGAGAAGCTGCTCCTCTCGTGACCGTCGCCGTGCGGCGACGGGCGCAAGGAGGCGGTATGCCGTGACGGCCGGCAGCGTGGCCGCCTCGCGGGCCGCCTAGGCTGGCCGGGTGAGCCGACCCCAGCCCCTCGTCCCCGGCCCGGGCCAGGAGTCGGTGTGGGACTACCCGAGGCCCCCGCGGCTCGAGCGCACCACCGCTCGCCTGCGGGTCTTGCTCGCAGGGCGGGTCGTCGCCGACACCACCGAGGGTTACCGGGTGCTCGAGACGAGCCACCCGCCCACCTACTACCTGCCGCCCCATGGCTTCCTGCCGGGCTCGGTGCGCCCGGTGCCCGGGTCGACGGTGTGCGAGTGGAAGGGCGAGGCCGCCTACGGCGACCTGGTCTGCGGCGACGCCGTGGCGCGACGGGCGGTCTGGTGGTACCCGCAGCCGACCGCGCCCTTCCTGCCCATCGCCGGCTACCTCGCGGTCATGCCCGCGCTCGTCGACGCCTGCTTCGTCGACGAGGAGCGGGTCGTGCCCCAGCCGGGCGGGTTCTACGGCGGCTGGGTCACCTCGAAGGTCGTCGGCCCCTTCAAGGGAGGCCCCGGGACGCATGGCTGGTGACGTGACCCACGAGGTGCGGGTGGCGACCTTCGCCGAGCTGCCGTCGGACACGGCATACCGGCTGTGGGCCCTGCGCTCGGAGGTCTTCGTGGTGGAGCAGGACTGCCCCTACCTCGACCTCGACGGCCGTGACACCGAGCCGCTCACCCGGCACCTGTGGGTCGAGCGGGGCGGCGAGCCGGTGGCGACGCTGAGGCTGCTCGACGACGGCAGCCGCCTGCGCATCGGCCGGGTGGCCACCCGGGAGGCGCACCGGGGCGAGGGGCTGGCCGCCGCGCTGGTGGAGCGTGCGCTGCAGGTCGCGGGGGAGCGCGAGGTGGCGCTCGACGCGCAGTCCCACCTCGTCGACTGGTACCTCCGCTTCGGCTTCGAACCCAGCGGCCGGGGCTTCGTCGAGGACGGCATCCCGCACACGCCGATGCGGCGAGCAGGGCGCTGAGGCACTCCTGCGGCGTGTCGCGGCGCGCCTGCAGACTTCGAACACGTGTTCGGCTAGATTCGTCCACAGGAGCACTTCCGCAGTCACGCCGTCCACCGCTTTGGTCGGCGCCGGTTCGGCTGTCGGTGCTGACTCCTAGCGTCTGACCCGACAGCAGCTCGAGGACACGAACTGGTGCCGGGTCGAAGGCAGGCGCGCCCGACTCGACGAACAGAAAGCAGGTGTGGCGATGGCTCGCCCGAACCAGGCCGCCTCCAACGCAGGCAACAGCCAGGACATGAAGCTCAAGGCACTCGAGACCACGATGGGCCAGATCGAGAAGAACCACGGCAAGGGTGCCGTGATGCGGCTCGGCGACGACGTCCGCCCGCCCATCGAGGTCATCCCCACCGGGTCGATCTCCCTCGACGTCGCCCTCGGCATCGGCGGCCTGCCGCGCGGCCGCGTCGTCGAGATCTACGGCCCGGAGTCCTCCGGCAAGACGACCGTGGCGCTGCACGCCGTGGCCAACGCCCAGCGCAAGGGCGGCATCGCCGCGTTCATCGACGCCGAGCATGCCCTCGACCCCGAGTACGCCAAGAAGCTGGGCGTCGACACCGACTCGCTCCTGGTGAGCCAGCCCGACACCGGTGAGCAGGCCCTCGAGATCGCCGACATGCTGATCCGCTCGGGTGCCCTCGACATCATCGTCATCGACTCCGTCGCCGCCCTGGTGCCGCGCGCCGAGATCGAGGGCGAGATGGGCGACAGCCACGTCGGCCTGCAGGCCCGCCTGATGTCCCAGGCCCTGCGCAAGCTCACCGGTGCGCTGAACACCACCGGCACGACCGCGATCTTCATCAACCAGCTGCGCGAGAAGATCGGCGTGATGTTCGGCTCGCCCGAGACCACCACGGGTGGCAAGGCGCTGAAGTTCTACGCGTCGGTCCGCCTCGACGTGCGCCGCATCGAGACCCTCAAGGACGGCAGCGAGCCGGTCGGCAACCGCACCCGCGTCAAGGTCGTCAAGAACAAGGTCTCCCCGCCCTTCAAGCAGGCCGAGTTCGACATCCTCTACGGGCACGGCATCTCCCGCGAGGGTGGCCTGATCGACATGGGCGTGGAGCACGGCTTCGTCCGCAAGGCCGGCGCCTGGTACACCTACGAGGGAGACCAGCTCGGGCAGGGCAAGGAGAACGCCCGCACGTTCCTCAAGGACAACCCCGACCTCGCCGACGAGATCGAGAAGAAGATCAAGGAGAAGCTCGGCATCGGCCCGCAGGTCGACAAGCCGGCTGAGCCGGTGGCCGAGGTCCCGGTCGACTTCTGATCCACCCGCGCCACGGAGCACCTCCATGAGCGAGCGACAGGACGCGGCCAGGGCTGCCCTCGAGGCAGCCCTGGCCGCGACGTCCGGCCCTCCCGAAGACGCCTCGCCGGGGTCGGCCGGGCCGGCCAGGCGCCGCCGTCGCCGCGCCACGCCACCGGATCCCGAGCAGGACCTCCAGGGGCGAGACGGCGAACCGGACCCGTACGACGTGGCACGGCAGATCGTGCTCCGCCAGCTCGCCATGGCGCCGAGGAGCCGCCAGCAGCTGAGGGACAAGCTCCGCCAGCGCAACTGCCCCGACGACGTGGCCGAGGCCGTGCTCGACCGGATGACCGAGGTCGGCCTCGTCGACGACGGGGCCTTCGCGGCGATGCTCGTGCGGTCGCAGCAGGCTGGCCGGGGGCTGGCTGCGCGAGCCCTCGCCCGCGAGCTGCGCACGAAGGGAGTCGACCCGCAGACGGCGCAGGCCACTCTCGCCGAGATCGACCCGGAGGAGGAGCGGGAGCGAGCGCGTGCCCTGGTCGAGAAGAAGCTCAGGACGATGCACGGCCTCGACGCCGCCGTCCAGACCCGGCGGCTCGCAGGCATGCTCGCTCGCAAGGGCTACCCGTCGTCGATGGCCTTTGCCGTGATCCGCGAGGCCATCGCTGACGCCCCCGAGCACCAGCGCGACTGACGACACCCTCGGGCGGGTGCTGACGGGCGCAGTGCCCGCCCGCCGTCTCGCGGGCGCCCGCCATCTGGCCCAGAGCCCCTACGCAGAAAGGGGGACGTGCACCGTCGCGGTCCTACCTATCGTGGCTTGGGTCAGAGGGGCCTGCGGCGACGGGGACGCCGCGGAAGCGTGGACGGACGAGGGCCCTTTGCCATCCCGGACACACGAGGGGAACAGCAATGAGCACGAAGGTGAAGAAGTTGACCGCTGCCGCGGCGACGATCGTGGCGGCACTGGTGCCCGCGGCGGTGGTGGCGGCTCCACAGGCGCAAGCAGCCACCAGCCCGTCGGCACTGTGGGGGTTCAGCGTCCCCACCGGCAGCAGCAAGGTCGACGACCTCGACGGTGACGCACAGAACCTCACGATGAAGGGCGGCTGGGGTCGGGGCAGCGGCTACGTGAGCTTCAACTCCGCCCCGGCCTACGGCACGGTCAGCGGCTCGACCTTCAGCCCGGGCGACCTCGAGTTCGCCTTCGGCGCGGTGTTCGCCACCTCCAAGGTGGCGGCCGGGTCCAACCCCAACGTCATCCAGGGCGGCATGGGCAACGACGCCGGTCAGTACAAGATCGCGCTCCAGCCGGTCAACGGCGGCACAGCGATCTGCGTGCTCATGGGCACCGGCGGCTACCTCATGGTGAAGTCCACGCGAACCGGTCTGGCCAACGGGGCCTGGCACGAGGTCGTCTGCAGCCGCCAGGCAGGCTCGATCAGCATCGCGGTCGACGGCTACGTCACCACCTCGTACGTCTCGCCGGGGACCATCCGCCTCACCCAGGGGCGACCCTTCCTCGTCGGCGGCAAGGGGTCGACGACCACGTGGACGGACCAGTTCTACGGGTACATCACGTGCGCCGGTGTCACCTCGGGCGCCTATGCCCGCACCACCCTGATGGGCAAGATGCCCTGCTGACGCCGACGCGTACCACCCGCTGACACCGACGCGGCGGCCAGCGCCACGGCAGGCGCTGACCGTCACGGTGCCCGCGCGGCATACCCGGTCGTGCGCAGCACGTACCCTTGTCCGTGCGATGACCACACAGACGACGCAGAAGACCTACGACGTGCGCACCCAAGGGTGCCAGATGAACGTGCACGACTCCGAGCGACTCGCAGGGCTCCTCGAGACGGCCGGCTACGTCGACCTCAACAGCGTGCCGGCGGGGGAGCGGCCCGCGGCTGCCGACGTCGTGGTCTTCAACACCTGCGCGGTGCGCGAGAACGCCGACAACAAGCTCTACGGCAACCTCGGCCAGCTCCGTCCGGCCAAGACCCGCAACCCCGACATGCAGATCGCCGTGGGGGGCTGCATGGCCCAGAAGGACCGCGACACGATCGTGAAGCGCGCGCCGTGGGTCGACGTCGTCTTCGGCACGCACAACATCGGCAGCCTTCCCGCGCTGCTCGACCGTGCCCGCCACAACCGCGAGGCCCAGGTCGAGATCCTCGAGAGCCTCGAGGTCTTCCCGAGCACGCTGCCGACCCGTCGCGACTCCGCCTACAGCGGCTGGGTCTCGATCTCGGTGGGCTGCAACAACACCTGCACGTTCTGCATCGTCCCCAGCCTGCGCGGCAAGGAGGCCGACCGGCGACCCGGCGACATCCTCGCCGAGGTGCAGGCGCTGGTCGACCAGGGCGTCGTCGAGGTCACCCTGCTGGGCCAGAACGTCAACACCTACGGGGTCGAGTTCGGCGACCGGCTCGCGTTCGGCAAGCTGCTGCGCGCCTGCGGCGAGATCGAGGGCCTCGAGCGCGTGCGCTTCACCAGCCCGCACCCGGCCGCGTTCACCGACGACGTCATCACCGCGATGGCCGAGACCCCCAACGTCATGCCGAGCCTGCACATGCCGCTGCAGTCCGGCTCAGACCGGGTGCTGAAGGAGATGCGCCGGTCCTACCGCAGCGCCAAGTTCCTCGGCATCATCGACCGGGTCCGCGAGCAGATCCCTGACGCCGCCATCACCACCGACATCATCGTCGGCTTCCCCGGCGAGACCGACGAGGACTTCGAGCAGACCCTCAAGGTGGTGCGCCAGTCCCGCTTCTCCAGCGCCTTCACCTTCCAGTACTCCATCCGTCCCGGCACTCCGGCGGCGACGATGGACCACCAGGTGCCCAAGGCCGTCGTCCAGGAGCGCTACGACCGCCTCATCGAGGTGCAGGAGGAGATCTCCTGGGCCGAGAACCGCACGATCGAGGGCCGCGAGATCGAGGTGCTGGTCGCCACCGGCGAGGGCCGCAAGGACACCGAGACCCAGCGCCTCTCCGGTCGGGCGCGCGACAACCGGCTCGTGCACCTCGCCGTCCCCGAGGGCGCGGAGCGCCCTCGACCGGGCGACCTGGTCACCGTCGGCGTCACCTACGGCGCCCCCCACCACCTCGTCGCCGACGCCGCCCTGAGCGGCGGACCGTATGCCGTGCGCCGCACCGCCGGTGGCGACGCCTGGCAGGCCCTGCAGGACGCGCCCGTGCCGGGCAAGCCGGCCGTCTCCCTCGGCATGCCGGGTGTGGGGCGCCCCGCCACGTCGCCCGCCTCGGTCCCGGCCTGCGCCAGCAGCTGAGCGAGGCACTGCCTGACGACAGGAGCGCCGGACCCGATCGGGTCCGGCGCTCCTGTCGATGGGTGGGTCAGACGGGCTGCTGCCCCTCGTCGCCGCCACCTTCACCGATGCGCTCGTCGAGGATGTCGCGGCCTTGACCGATGTGCTCGGCGTGCTGCTCGCCGAACCGCTCACCGGCCATCTCCTCGGCGCGGTCGAGACCGGTGTCGCTGTGCTCCTCGACCTTGTCCCCGTGCTGGCCGGCGAGGTCGGCCACCTTGTCCTTGATCTCGTCGAACATGCCCATGGCGGATCTCCTTCGCTGGTGGGATGTGTCGACCGCAGGTGTTCCGCGGACTTCTCCACCCTGCCGCAGCCTGCTGGAGTCCGCGACCGGAGAGTCTGGGAGACTGCCCGCCATGACCGTTCGCCCCATCGTGATCACCGGAGAGCCCGTCCTGCACCGGCGCGCCCTGCCGGTGGAGTCCTTCGACGACGAGCTCAAGGCCCTGGTGGCGGACATGTTCGAGACGATGGACGCCGCCCACGGGGTCGGACTGGCTGCGCCGCAGATCGGCGTGGGACTGCGCATCTTCACCTGGCAGATGGAGAACTCCGACGACGTTCCCGTGCGCGGCGTCATCATCAACCCATACGTGAGCTCGTCGAAGCCGGCACAGGAGGAGCCCGACCCGCACGAGGAGGCTGAGGGCTGCCTCTCGGTGCCGGGGGAGAGCTTCCCGCTCAAGCGCGGCGACCGCGCCAGCGTCAGCGGCTACGACGTCGACGGCAACGAGGTCGCCTTCGAGGCCACCGGCTGGTTCGCCCGCTGCATGCAGCACGAGTACGACCACCTCAACGGCTTCCTCTACGTCGACCGCCTGGGCGAGAAGTGGGGCAGGAAGGCGAAGAAGGCGGTCAAGCGCAACGGCTGGGGCAAGCCCGGTCACAGCTGGATGCCGGGTGTCGACCCCGACCCCTTCGGGCACGACGCCCCCGACGAGCACGACCTGTAAGGGATGGCCGAGCCTTCGGAGCAGTCCGTCGTCGTCGCCGTCGTCGGCCCCACCGCCACCGGCAAGTCCGACCTCGCGCTCCACCTCGCGGAGGAGCTCGGCGGCGAGGTCGTGAACGCGGACGCCGCGCAGCTCTACCGCGGCATGGACATCGGCACCGCCAAGCTCCCCGTGAGTCAGCGGCGCGGCATACCGCACCACCAGCTCGACGTGCTGGAGGTGACCGAGGAGGCGAGCGTCGCGGCCTACCAGCAGGCCGCGCGCGCCGACCTGGCCGACATCACCGACCGGGGACTGCACCCCCTCGTCGTGGGGGGCTCCGGGCTCTACGTGCGCGCCGCGCTGGACCGTCTCGAGATCCCTCCCACCGACCCGGACGTGCGGCGCCGGCTGGAGCAGGAGGCAGCCGAGCTCGGCACTCCCGCGATGCTGGGGCGCCTGCGCGAGGCGGACCCCACCGCGGCGGTGTCGATCGAGGCGAACAACACCCGCCGGATCGTGCGGGCCCTGGAGGTCATCGAGCTGACGGGACGCCCCTTCTCGGCGACCATGCCGAGCCGCGAGTACCTGCGGCCCACGGTGACCCTGGGGCTGGACGTGCCGCGGCCGGTGCTCGACGAGCGGATCGAGGCACGGGTCCGGCGCATGTGGCAGGGGGGCCTGGTCGAGGAGGTCCGCGGGCTGGAGGGGTGCGGCCTGCGCGAGGGACGCACGGCTTCGAGGGCCATCGGCTACGCGCAGGTGCTGGCGCAGCTGGACGGCGACCTGACCGAGGCCGAGGCACAGCAGCAGACCGCCGCGCTGACCCGCCGGCTGGCCCGGCGGCAGGAGTCGTGGTTCCGGCCCGACCCGCGCGTGACGTGGCTCGATCCGCGCGACGACGACGCCGTCGCGCGAGCCGTGCACCTCGTGCGTCAGGCGATCAGGGACAATGACCGGCATGGCTGACGCACTGGCCTTCACCAAGGGGCACGGCACCGAGAACGACTTCGTCATCGTGCCCGACCTCGACGGCACCCATGACCTCATGCCCAGCCAGGTCGCCCTGCTGGCAGACCGCCGTGCGGGCATCGGTGGCGACGGCGTGATCCGCGTCGTGCCCACGGCGATGGCGGCGGAGGACGCGGTGCTGGCGCAGGCGGGTGAGGCGACCTGGTTCATGGACTACCGAAACGCCGACGGCAGCGCCGCCGAGATGTGCGGCAACGGGTCGCGGGTCTTCGCGGCCTACCTGCGGCGTGAAGGCCTCGAGACCGCCACGGAGTTCTCCATCGCGACGCGGGCCGGCGTCAAGCGCGTGCGCTTCGAGCCCGACGGCCTCATCGCCGTGAACCTCGGCCCGTGGCGTTTCGCCGACCCGGTCGACGCCGGCGACGACGGCGTCGACGCCCTGGTGCACCTCGACGGCCGCGAGCCCTTCTCGGCCGTCAGCCTCGACCTCGGCAACCCCCACACGGTCGTCGCGCTGCCCGAGAGCATCGACCTCGACAGCCTCGACCTCACCCGGGCGCCGGTGGTGAACCCCGCCCCACCCCAGGGCACCAACGTCGAGTTCGTCCGCCCGCACGGGTTGGGCCACATCAGCATGCGCGTGCACGAGCGAGGTGTGGGCGAGACCCGCTCCTGCGGCACCGGCGCCTGCGCGGCGGCGCTGGCGACGAGGTTCTGGGCCGGGGAGGGCGCGCCCGACGTGTGGACCGTCGACGTTCCCGGCGGCCGCCTGCGCGTCTCGGCGCTGCCGGGCCAGGAGGTCGAGCTGGCCGGGCCGGCGACGCTCGTCGCCGACGGCGTCACGAACCTCGTGTGACCGCCAGGACCCGGAAGCCCTTGTCCGAGGCGTGGCGGGAGACGCTGAACTCGTCCGCCGGCAGGTGCTCGGCGAGCCAGCGCTGCAGGGAGTCCGACCCGAGGTTCTTCTGCACCACGAGGTATGCCGTGCCGCCGGCTTCCAGCCGCGGCAGCCAGTGCAGCAGCATGTCGTGCAGAATCGCCTTGCCCACCCGGATCGGCGGGTTGGACCAGATGACCGCGAACCGCACGTCGTCGGGCACGTCCTGCGGACGCGCGGCTCGAACGCCGTCCGCACCTAGCGAGCGTGCGTTCGCCGCGGTCAGCGCGACGGAGCGCTCGTTGACGTCGACCGCCCAGACCCGGGCGGCGGGGGAGCGCAGCGCCAGGGTGAGCGCCACCGGTCCCCAACCGCAGCCGAGGTCGAGCAGGTCCCCCGTGGCGGGGGGCTCCGGCACCTCGCGCAGCAGCACCGCGGTGCCCTTGTCGAGCCCGTCCGGGCTGAAGATGCCCGGGGCCGTGCGGACGGTGACCTCACGGCCGGCGAGACGCACGGTCAGGGCCCGCTGCTCGCCCGGGCTCGCGGGCTGCGCGGTGAAGTAGTGGTCGCTCTGGCTCATCAGCGCACACGCTAGCGAGCGGGGGCATAAACGAGTCGCCCGACCCGTTCATCAGGTGAGAACCTAGAGGGGATATGACTTCACGCACTGAACTCTTCAACCAGCGGGCCGAGGCCCTGGCCGACGAGGCCCTGTTCGACACCGAGCTCGACGGCGACAACGGATACGACGGCGACCAGTTCGACCGTGAGGAGCGCGCGGCCCTGCGCCGCGTCGCCGGTCTGTCGACCGAGCTCGAGGACATCACCGAGGTCGAGTACCGCCAGCTCCGCCTCGAGCGCGTCGTGCTCGCGGCCGTCTGGACCGATGGGACCGCAGAGGACGCCGACAACTCGATGCGCGAGCTCGCGGCGCTTGCCGAGACGGCCGGCTCGACCGTCCTCGCAGGCCTGGTTCAGCGCCGCTCGAAGCCCGACACCGGCACCTACCTCGGCGCCGGTAAGGCCGAGGAGCTGCGCGACATCGTCATCGCCGAGGGTGCGGACACGGTCATCTGCGACACAGAACTGACCCCCAGCCAGCGACGGGCGCTCGAGGACGTCGTCAAGGTCAAGGTGATCGACCGCACCGCCCTGATCCTCGACATCTTCGCCCAGCACGCGAAGTCCAAGGAGGGCAAGGCGCAGGTCGAGCTCGCCCAGCTCCAGTACCTCCTCCCGCGCCTGCGCGGCTGGGGTGAGTCGATGTCGCGCCAGGCCGGTGGCCAGGCGGCCGGCGGCCAGGGCATGGGATCCCGCGGCCCCGGTGAGACGAAGATCGAGCTCGACCGGCGGCGCATCAACCAGCGGATGGCCAAGCTGCGCCGGGAGATCAAGGAGATGAAGACCGGCCGCGACACCAAGCGGTCCGGCCGCAAGGCCAACGGCGTGCCCAGCGTGGCGATCGCCGGCTACACCAACGCCGGCAAGTCCTCGCTCCTCAACCGGCTCACCGGCGCAGGCGTCCTCGTCGAGAACCAGCTCTTCGCCACCCTCGACCCCACCGTCCGCCGTGCCGAGACGCCGGACGGACGGCTGTACACCCTCGCCGACACGGTGGGCTTCGTCCGCCAGCTGCCGACCCAGCTCGTCGAGGCGTTCCGCTCGACGCTCGAGGAGGTCGCCGACGCCGACCTGCTGCTGCACGTCGTCGACGGGTCGCACCCCGACCCCGAGGGCCAGATCACCGCGGTCCGGGCGGTGCTCGCCGACGTCGACGCCGCCGACGTCAAGGAGGTCATCGTCGTCAACAAGGCCGACGCGGCCGACCCCGAGGTGCTCGACCGGCTCCGCCGCCACGAGAAGCACTGCATCGTGGTCTCGGCGCGCACCGGCCAGGGCATCGCGGAGCTGCGCGACCTCATCGCCGGCGAGCTCCCGCGCCCGACCATCGACGTCGACGTGCTGCTGCCCTACGAGCGCGGCGACCTCGTCAGCCGGCTCCACGACGAGGGCGAGGTCCTCGGCGCCGAGCACACCACCGACGGCACCCGCGTGCAGGCCCGGGTGCACCCCGACCTCGCCGCCGAGCTCACGGCATACCCCGCCTGAACGACGAGGGAGCCCGTCGCCCCTGAGGGCGACGGGCTCCGCCGTCTGCGGGAGGGATCAGCTGCTGTGCTGCTGCTGGACGGTGTCGCGGGCGTCCTGTGCGCTGCCCTTGACGTCCTGGGCGGCGGACTGGCCCTCGGA
Organism: Knoellia sp. p5-6-4; assembly: GCF_029222705.1. Taxonomy (NCBI): domain Bacteria; kingdom Bacillati; phylum Actinomycetota; class Actinomycetes; order Micrococcales; family Intrasporangiaceae; genus Knoellia; species Knoellia sp. p5-6-4. Next base: position 517,010 of record NZ_JARGZF010000002.1, on the reverse strand, counting down.
CCTCACCGTCTCGACGGCGTCCTGGGCCGTGCCCTTGACGGACTCCATGGACTCCTTGGCCGGCTCCTTGAGGTGCTCGGCCGCCTCCTTCGCCACGGACTGGGCCTCCTCCATGACGGGCTGGGCCTTCTCCTTGACGGTCGCCGCCGCGGCGCGCTCCTTCTCGCTCGCCGGTATCAGCGAACCCAGCAGCCAGCCGGCGCCGAGGGCGATCACGCCGGCGGCCAGGGGGTTGCCGCGCGTCTTCCGCTTGGCAGTGTAGGTGGCGTCCGACGCGCGGTCGCCCACTCCGGACGCCATGTCGGACGCGCGGTCGGTGAGCCCCGACGCCGCACTGCTGGTCGAGCTGCCCATGTCCTCTGCGGTTCCCATGACCCGCTCCTTCACGCTCGTTGCCGCTCCGGCGATGCCCTCGCCCACCTTGCTCGCCTGGCGTTTGGCGACGTTCCCGGGGGACACCGCCTCGCCGAGAGCGTTGACATCACGGCTCAGGTCGCCCCGGGTCCGCTCGATCTCGGCCCGGATCTCTTCGGGGTCGTTGCTCGTCTGCTCGCTCATACCCGGTCCTCGTTTCCCTTCAGTGCATCGGGGACCTGCTTGGCGGTCTCCACGGTGCGCGACATTCCTTGGACTTCCTTCAGCTTCTTGCGGCCCATGCTGGCCAGGACCGCGGCGACGATCGCCCACAGGACGGCCACGATGACCGCGGACCACCCCAGGCTGTCGATCAGGCTGCCGAGCGCCCACCACAGCGCGATGGACAGGAACAGGACGGCGTAGAACGCCGCCGCTCCTGCGCCACCGAGCAGCCCGGCTCCCTTGCCGGCCCGCGTGGCGGACTCGCGCGCCTCGGCCTTCGCCAGGGCGACCTCCTGCCGCATCAGGGTCGACAGGTCGGTGGCGACGTCGCTGATCAGCGCGCCGATCGAGGAGACCTCGCCCTTGACGTAGGTGTCGTGCGACCCCTGGATCTGGTCCTCGTCCAGGTTGCCCATGCCAGGGCCGCCGGTTGCGGCAGTGCTCATATGCGCTCCTGACCCGTCCCCGGGGCCAGGCCTGTGGTGGCGTCGACCCCCGTGGGCGACACCGGGCTGCCCGGGGCGGGCCAGGCCGGCTCGTCAGGAAGCGCTGTCGCCTGCGTGGTCGCCCGCGGGGCTGCTGTGGCCGGGCCCGGGTTGTAGCCGGTCCTGCCGGTGCTGAAGTCCGTCGCCGACGCACGCGGCGTCGGTGTGCTCCCCATGGTCGTGGCAGGCGGCTCGTTGTCGGTGGCCTCGGCGGCGAGGCCGCGGGTCAGCCGGCCTCCGAGGAAGCCGACGGCCGCGGCGGCGGCGAGGAAGGTGCCGGGCTTGCGGCGGGCGAAACTGGTGACCTCGTTGAGGACGTCGCCGGGCTCGCGCGACTCCAGCCAGCCGGCCAGGGCGCTCACGCGCTCGGATGCCTGTTGGGCGAGGTCACTGGCGACGCCCTGCTGCGTGGACTGCCCACGGGCCATCGCCCCGAGCTCGTCGCCCAGGCTGCGCAGGCCGCTGGCGGCCCGCTGGTGCTGGCTGGCCGCCTGGTCGCCGAACTCGCCGCGAACCTGCTCGTAGAGGTGCTGCGCCTGGTACTTGGCCTCGGAGGCGACCTCCTGGGTCTGCTCCTTGGCGGTCTGGGCCACCTGCTGTCCGCCCTGCTTGGCGTCGCTGACCACGCTCTGGGCCTGGTCCTTGGCCACCTCGGTGGTGGAACCCTCGGGCTGGGTCGTGGCCTGGGACGGGGGAGTGGCAGGGACCTGGGCCTGGGGCCCGGTCGCCGTGCTGGTGCCATACGGTCGGTCGGTCATGCCGTTCGTTCCTCTCGTGTGGTCCGGAACGCGCTGCTGTGCCAGTCGTTGCGAGCACGCCCGACTGCTTGAGCGCAAGGTCACTGGCACGAGAGGCGCCGTTCCCTGATGCACTCCACCGTCGCACGGGCCCGCGCAGACGGCGACTTGAAGAACCGCGACCACGGGCGAGTCCCCTGGTGCGTCCACACGCTGTCGCCGCCGGCCACTAGCGTTGCCGCCGTGCTGACCCCGCACCTCTTCGAGACCACCACGCCCCGCCTGAGGCTGCGCCGCCCGGGGCCGGCCGACCTGCCCTTCCACGTGGCGCTGCACACCGACGCGCGGCTCTACACCCATGCGCCGCAGGCGATGCACGGCGAGGCCGAGAACCGCGACGTCTTCGAGCGCTTCGTGCGCCACTGGGACGAGCACGGCTTCGGCTACTGGGTGGTCGAGGACCTGGCCACCGGTGACCCGGTCGGCATGGCCGGGCTCCGGCACGCGGAGGGGTACCTCAACCTCTACTACCGCTTCAGGCACGAGGCGCAGGGCCGCGGCTACGCCCGGGAGGTCGCCCGCGAGGCGGTGACCCTCGCCACCGAGTGGCTCCCGGGTGTGCCGGTGCGGGCCGTCGTGCGTCCCGGTCACCAGGCGTCACTGCGCACCGCCGAGCGGGCCGGGCTGTTCCGCGCCGGCACCATGCGGCACCCGGACGACCTGCCGGACGAGGAACCGTCCGTCGTGCTCGAGGCGCCTCGGATGCACCGGGTGTCCCACGTGCCGGAGGTGCCCGACCGTGACGAGGTGCTCGGCCTGTGGTGCCGCGTCAACGACGCCGGTGGGGCTGTCGGCTTCCGCCCCGGTGCGACGCGCGACGAGGTCGACGACGCGCTGGCCCGCCACGAGGCGCAGCTGGCCGACGGCCAGGCGGTGCTGGCCCAGCTGCGTGACCCGGCGGGCCGTCTCGTCGGGCTCGGGTGGTGGGTGGCCTCCGCGACGCCACTGCTCGCGCACGCGCTGTGGCTCTACCGCGTGATGGTCGACCCGGACCTGCACGGCCGCAACCTCGGCCGGCTGCTCATGGCCGGCCTGCACCGGGTGGCCCGCGAGACCGAGGGCATCGAGATGGTCACCCTCGACTACCGCAGCGGCACCGGCGTGGGCGGCTTCTACGCCCGCTGCGGCTACACCGAGGTCGGCCGGATCCCCTGCGCCATCAGGGTTGCGCCGGGTGACGACCGTGACGACGTCATCATGACGCGCCGTCTCGACGGCACGCCGCTGCAGCCGCACGGCGGCACCTGACCGCGCGGCCGGCGCCACGGCATACCCTTGCCCCATGCCTTCCCTCGACGACCTGCTGCACGCTGCCGTCCAGGGCGTCGGGGGAGTGGAGCGCCCCGGCCAGGTGCAGATGGCGCACGCGGTCGCCGACGCGATCGCCAAGGACGAGCACCTGCTCGTGCAGGCCGGCACGGGCACCGGCAAGTCGCTGGCCTACCTCATCCCCGCCGTGCAGCACGCCATGCAGGCCGGGAAGCCCGCCGTGGTGGCGACGGCGACCCTCGCCCTGCAGGCCCAGATCGTCGACCGCGACATGCCCCGGCTGGCCGACGCGCTGGCGCCGCTGCTCGGCCAGCGCCCGACCTACGGCCTGGTCAAGGGCCGGCGCAACTACCTGTGTGCCCACAAGCTCGAGGGCGGCTTTCCCGACGACGAGTCCGGTCTGTTCGACGTCGGCCAGGTCGACCAGCAGGCCAGTCGGCTCGGCGCCGAGGTGGTGCGGCTGCGCGAGTGGGCGGAGGTCACCGAGTCCGGCGACCGCGACGAGCTCGTGCCCGGTGTCAGCGAGCGGGCCTGGCGGCAGGTGTCGGTGAGCGCCCACGAGTGCCTGGGCGGCAAGTGCCCCATGGTGGCCGAGTGCTTCGTCGAGCGCTCGCGCGAGGCCGCCAAGGAGGTCGACGTCGTCGTCACCAACCACTCGTTCATGGCGATCGACTCCTTCGAGGGCCGCCAGATGCTGCCCGAGCACAAGGTGCTCGTCGTCGACGAGGCCCACGAGCTGGTCGACCGGGTGACCTCGACGGTGACCGACGAGATCACCGCGAGCCTGGTGATGAGCGCCGCCAAGCGCGCCTCCCGGCTCGCGGAGTCGACCGAGGCCGTCGACGACGCCGCAGTGTTCCTCCAGGGCGTGCTCGACGAGCTGCCGGAGGGCCGGCTGACTGCAGTGCCCGACGCCCTCGAGCTGGCGCTCTCCCGAGTGCGCGACACGGCGCGCCAGGTGCAGAGCGAGCTGAAGCCCAAGCCGGGGGAGGAGTCCGACGGCACCCGTCAGGTCGCGCGGGCGGCCATCGACGAGGTGTTCGAGAACAGCGCCCGCATCCTGGAGCGGCGCGAGCTCGACGTCGTGTGGGTGAACCGCGACCCGCGACGCGGGACGGTGCTGCGGGTGGCGCCCATGAGCGTGGCGATGCTGTTGCGCGACAAGGTGTTCGGCGACCGCACCGTCGTGATGACCTCTGCCACCCTCGAGCTCGGCGGCACCTTCGACGCCGTCGCGGGCACGCTCGGCCTGCGCGGTGACGGCGCTCCCGACTGGCGCGGCCTCGACGTCGGCAGCCCGTTCGACTACCCCAAGCAGGCCATCGCCTACGTCGCCCAGCACCTGCCGCCACCGGGACGCGACGGCATCAGCGAGCAGACCCTCGACGAGATCGAGGCGCTCGTCCGCGCCGCCGGGGGCCGGGCGCTGGGGCTGTTCTCCTCGATGCGCGCCGCTCGCGACGCCACCGAGGCGATGCGCGAGCGCTTCGACGGCGACATCGGCTTCCTGTGCCAGGGCGAGGACCAGATCACCACGCTGGTGCGCCAGTTCGCGCGCGACCCGAAGACCTGCCTGTTCGGCACGCTCACCCTGTGGCAGGGCGTCGACGTGCCCGGCTCGGCCTGCCAGCTCGTCATCATCGACCGCATCCCGTTCCCGCGGCCCGACGACCCCCTGGCGTCGGCGCGCTCGCAGGCGATCGCGCGCATGGGGGGCAACGGCTTCATGGCCGTCTCGGCGACCCACGCCGCGCTGCGGCTCGCCCAGGGCGCCGGACGGCTGATCCGCCGGGCCGACGACCGTGGCGTCGTCGCCTTCCTCGACTCCCGCATGATGACGGCACGGTATGCCGGGTTCCTCCAGCGCTCGCTGCCTCCCTTCTGGCCCACCACCGACCGCGAGCGGGTGCTCGGCGCGCTGCGCCGCCTCGACGAGACCGCTCCCGAACCGGTCACGGTGCACGAGCCCGCCCTGCGCGGGGTGACCGGCGCGGTGGCCGGCACGACGATGGGCGACGGGGCCGAGCACCCGCGACCGGAGGCGGACCCGAGGCCCGTGGCGTCGGCACCGCCGCCGGCTGCCTCCTCCCGCACCGCGGTCACCCAGGGCCACTCGTGGACGGCGGACGCCGACGAGGAGCTGCGCGACGGCGTGGAGCTGGGCCTGACGCTCGAGGAGCTCGCCGAGAGCCTCGAGCTGCCCGAGGACGTGGTCGCGGCCCGCCTGCGTGGCCTGGGCCTGGAGGCTTCCAGCGCCGCGCGGATGTCCTTCGACTGACTCCGCCCTCGGCATCGGCCTGTCACCACGGCGTGGCAGGCTGTGCGCCGTGACCACCACCCCCCAGCGCACCGTCCCGCCGCTGGTCCTGATCACCGGGCCAGAGGGCATCCTCGCCGAGCGTGCGCTGAGCTCGATCCTCACCGAGGTGAGGGTCACCGTCCCCGACATCGAGGTGGTCCGCCTCGAGGCGGCCGGCTACGAGCCGGGGTCCCTGGTCGTGCACACCAGCCCGTCGTTGTTCGGCGGCGAGAAGGCGGTCGTCGTGCAGGACCTCGACGAGGCGCCCGACGAGCTGCAGTCCGACCTGCTGGCCTTCCTCGCAGCCCCCGAGCCCGACATCACCCTCGTGGTCACCCACAAGTCCGGCCAGCGCGGCAAGAAGGTGCTCGACACCCTGAAGAAGGGTGGGGCCCGGGTCATCGACTGCCCCGCCGTCAAGTCCGACCGCGACAAGAGCGACTTCGCCGCCAACGAGTTCCGTGCGGCCCGCCGGCGCGCGACGCCGGACGCGGTGCGAGCCCTCATCGAGGCGGTCGGCAAGGACCTGCGCGAGCTGTCCGCCGCCTGCCAGCAGCTGATCTCCGACACCACCGGCGTCATCGACGAGGCGCTCGTGGAGAAGTACCACGGGGGCAAGGTCGAGGCCACCGGCTTCCGGGTCGCCGACGCCGCGGTCGCCGGCAACACGGGGGAGGCACTGCGCCTGCTGCGACACGCCATCGCCACCGGCGTCGACCCGGTGCCGATCGTGGCCGTGCTCGCCCAGCAGCTGCGCCAGCTGGTCCGGGTCGGGCAGGCGGGCCGGGGCCGCTCGGCCGACGTCGCCCGTGACCTCGGCATGGCCCCCTGGCAGGTCGACAAGGCACGGCGCGCCCTCAGCGGCTGGGACGCCGAGGCACTCGGGCGGTCGATCCAGGCGGTCGCCGCCGCCGACTTCGAGGTCAAGGGCGGTGGGCGTGACCCCGTGTATGCCGTGGAGCGCGCGATCCTGACCATCACGCGGGAGCGGCAGGGCGGCCCCCGACGGTGAGGGTCACGCGGCACCCGCGTTTTGTGCCCTGGCCTGCGCCGCTGGTAGATTTGGCCCTCGCGTGCGCGCCTAGGTCGTGCGCGCATGCAGCACCACCCAGCGCGGTTCAACCACGGGTGCCCCACGCCCGGTCCCGAGCCGCGTCTGCCGCCCTCTAACGGCAACCAACCGACCAACCAGAAAGACACACTGTGGCAAACATCAAGTCCCAGCTGAAGCGGATCAAGACCAACCGCGTGGCGACCGAGCGCAACAAGGCCGTCAAGAGCGAGCTCAAGACCTGGATCCGCAAGTTCCGCGAGGCCGCCGCGGCGGGCGACGCTGACAAGGCGAAGGACGCGCTCAAGGTCGCCTCGACCAAGCTCGACAAGGCCGTGAGCAAGGGCGTCATCCACAAGAACCAGGCCGCCAACAAGAAGTCGGCCATGGCGAAGAAGGCCGCCTCCCTCTGACGAGAGGCGCCACCTGAACCATCGACAGGGCCCGTCACCGCATCGCGGTGACGGGCCCTGTCGCATGCCTACCTCCTGGAAGCGGGGGTTCGGTGGGCGGCCCGCACCGCCGCAGCCACCTGCTCGAAGCGGGCCCGGTCGAGGATCGCCCCCTCGCGGCGCACGGTGCGTGGGTGGACGCGGATGATGCGGTCGACGCGCACCGTGCTCGGTCGCTGCGACCGGTCCCAAGGACCCGTCCCGATCTCCACCCACCGTGGAGCGCCATGCGCCTTGCGGCTGGGGTCTGGTCGACGGTTCTGGCTCGTGAGCATCAAGCCGAGCAGCCACCTGCCGTCGCGCCCGATGAGCAGCACGGGCCGGTCCTTGCCACGACGGTGGTCCTCCTCGAAGGGCACATGTGCCCACACGACCTCGCCCGGGTCGGGTCGCCCGTCAGACCGCGGCGTGTAGGCCACCTCCGGCGTGTCCGTGAAGTCCCCCGGGTAGGAGGGCGGTAGACCCAGGGCCCGTCGCAGGCCATCCAGCACGAGGACGGCAAGTCGGCCACCCAACCTCTTCTCAGCCATGCGCGGAACCCTATTCGCGAGGCTGACCGGATCGGGGCAGGCCCGGGGCCGTGTCCGTGTCAGTGGCGGCCACGCACCGCCGCAGCGACCTCGGCGAACCGCCGGCTCGACAGCACCGCGCCCTCGCGCCGTACTCGCGCCGGGTCGACGCGCAGGACGCGGTCGACGCGGGCCTCGCTCGGCCGGCCCTGCCGGTCCCACGGCCCGGAGCCGATGTCGACCCAGTGGCGACCCCAGCGGGCCTCCTGAGCCGCGTCGCGGTCGTGGTCCCGGCTGGTCAGCATGAGGGCGAGCAGCCAGTCGCCGTCGTGGCCGATGACCAGCACGGGCCGGTCCTTGCCCCTGCTGTGGTCCTCCTCGAACGGCACCCAGGTCCAGACGACCTCGCCGGGGTCGGGGTCGCCGTCGTGGGCGGGGGCGTAGGTCATGTCGGGCACGCCCTCGAAGTCTCCGGGGTAGGCGCCGGGCGTCGCAGCTCGACCGGCGGGGGCCGTCGTGCGCGTGCGCAGCCACCCGCGCGCGCCGTCGTGGGCGGCCCTGCCGAGCAGGCGGGCGAGCTGTTGTCCCAGACGTGATCGCGCCATGGCGGGCACGCTACCTGCCCGCCGGCCGCGGGGCGCTCGGGCCCAGCCGCGGAGGTGCTCAGGCCCAGCCGCGCCGCCTGAGCAGCAGCGTCAGGAACGTGTGCGCGGTGAAGCGCTGGTGGGGGCGCAGGACTGCGAGGGCGGCGGTGGAGTCGTCACCTCGCGACTTGGCCACATGAGGCCGGTGATGGCGGCCAGGAAGGCATCGACGTCGTCGGCGTCCACGCCCTCCAGCAGTGGCGATCCCAGCCACGGCTCGACGTCGAGGCCGTGGTGGGACATCAGGGGCCACAACCCGACGAAGTCGACCCAGGCCGGCCCGCGGAGACCCAGTTCCAGTCGACCATGCGCACCCTGCCGCCACGGTCGAGCAGCAGGTTGTCGGGCCGGAGGTCGCCGTGCACGACCCGGTCGCCCACCAGGGCAGCGGCGGCGTCCCCTGCGAGCAGAGCCAGGTCGGCCCGGTGTGCCGGCGCCAGCCAGCCCGGCCACGGGTCGGTGCCGTCGGCGAGGCCCTGGAGGGCCAGCAGTGCGGTGGGGTCGGAGCCGAGATCGTCGGCGCGAACACCGCCCGGCCGTCCTTCAGGACGAGCCGGCCGGCATACGCGCCGGTGAAGCCGCTCGTCACCGGCGGATCGGCCACCGCCACGATGCCGCCGGCGAGCGCGGCGAGACGCTCGCGCACGGCGTGCGGCAGGTCGCAGTGGGCAGGCCGGGCCGCCGTGCGGCGGTAGTCGAGCTCCGATGGCGGGGTGCGGTGCGGGGTGGGCACGGTGGGTCATTCTGGGCCATCGGCGCCCGCCGGGAACGGCGATTTTGAGAAGGTAAGCCTTGCCTAATATCGTGACGCCATGCCTTCCCCCTTCTCCTTCTCCCGCGCGACCGGCCGTCGTGCCACTGCGGTCGCCAGCGCCGCCCTCCTGGCCCTCGGCCTGACCGCCTGTGGCCAGGACGGCGAGGAGCCGCTGTCCGACGACGCGCTGGTGATCTACTCCGGCCGCAACGAGAACCTCGTCGCCCCGGTGCTGGAGAAGCTCAAGGACGCCACCGGCGCCGACGTGCAGGTGCGCTACGGCAGCTCCAGCGAGCTCGCCGCGCAGCTCCTCGAGGAGGGCGAGAACACCAAGGCCGACCTGTTCTTCTCGCAGGACGCCGGCGCCCTCGGCGCGCTCGGCAAGAACGACCGGCTCGAGACGCTCGACGCCGCCACGACGGGCAAGGTGTTCGACGGCTTCGCCGACCCGGACAACCACTGGGTCGCCACCTCTGCGCGGGCCCGGGTCATCGCCTACAACCCGGCGCAGGCTCCGGAGGTCACCGACATGACGACCGTCGACGCGGTGCTCGACCCGAAGTACAAGGGCAAGATCGGCTACGCACCCACCAACGCCTCCTTCCAGTCCTTCGTCACGGCGCTGCGGGTCGCCAAGGGCGAGGACGGCGCGAAGAAGTGGCTGGAGGACTTCAAGGCCAACGAGCCCAAGGCCTACGACAACAACATCCTCGTGCTCGACGCCGTCGACTCCGGACAGGTCGGGCTCGGCCTGATCAACCACTACTACTGGTACGAGCGGGTGGCAGAGAAGGGCCCCGACGCCGTGAAGGCCAGGATCCACTTCCTGAACTCGGACGACCCCGGTGCGCTCGTCAACGTCGCCGGCGTCGGGATCCTCAAGGGCACCAACCAGAAGGCTGCCGCCACCAAGGCCGTCGACTACCTGCTCTCCAAGGACGGCCAGCAGTACTTCGCCGACGAGACGGCCGAGTACCCGGTGGTGGCCGGTGTCGAGTCCACGAAGCACGACATCCCGCCGCTGTCGGAGCTCAAGCGCAGCAGCGTCGACCTGAACTCGCTCGACTCCCTCGAGCAGACCCTCGCCCTGCTCGACGAGGTGGGGCTCACCTGAGCGCCGACCTGCTGACCGAACGGGCCCCCGACCCGCTGACGCGGACGGGGGTCCGCTCGGGCGTGCGCGGGCGGCGGGCGCCGTGGATGCTGCTGGCCCCGGGCCTCGTCACCGCGCTGGTGGCGCTGCTGCCGATCGGCTACCTGCTGGTGCGTGCCGGTGAGGCCGGTCCCGAGCGGGTCTGGGACATCGTGGTGCGCGAGCGGACCCTGACCCTGGTGCTGCGCAGCCTCGCCCTGGCCGGCACGGTCACCGCGCTCAGCCTCGCCGTCGGGGTCGGCCTGGCGATCCTGGCCACCCGCACCAACCTGCCGGGACGCCGCCTCCTGGCCGTGACGGCCGCCCTGCCACTGGCGATCCCCAGCTACGTCGCGGCCTTCGCCTGGATCTCTGCCTTCCCCTCGGTCAGCGGCTTCGGCGGCACGGTGCTGGTGCTGACCGCGTGCTGCTACCCCTACGTCTACCTGCCCGTCGCGGCCGCGATGCGCCGCATCGACCCGTCCGTGGAGGAGGTGGCCCGCTCGCTCGGCCGGTCGCCGTGGAACACCTTCTGGTCGGTGACGGCGCGGCAGCTGCGCCCCGCCGCGGCCTCCGGCGCGCTGCTCGTCGCGCTGTACGCGCTCAGCGACTTCGGGGCCCCGTCGCTGCTGCGCTTCGACGCGTTCACCCGCGTCATCCACGCGTCCTACCGCTCGAGCTTCGACCGCACTCCGGCCGCCGTGCTGTCCCTGCTCCTGGTCGTCATCACCGTCGCCATCACCGTGGCGGAGGCGCGCACCCGGCGCGGCACCGAGCACGCGCGGGTCGGCGGGGGCGTGTCGCGCCGCCCGCACCTCGTCGGGCTGGGTCGCCTGCGCTGGCCGGCCGCCACCCTCGCCGGGGTGGTCGTCGCGGTCGCGCTCGTCTTCCCCATCGCGTCGCTCCTCTACTGGTTCGCCACCGGCCTGTCGGCCGGCGTCGACGTGCCCGACCTGCTGGCGAGCGCGCTCAACACCTTCTGGTTCGCCCTGCTCGGCGCGGTGTTCTGCACCGCCCTGGCGATCCCCGTCGGCGTCCTGGCTGCGCGCCACCGCGGCCGCAGCACGGCCCTCATCGAGCACGCCTCCTTCGCCGGCCACGCGCTGCCGGGCATCGTGGTCGCGCTCGCCCTCGTGTTCTTCGGGGCGCGGGTGGCCCAGCCCATCTACCAGCGCACCCCGCTGCTCGTGCTCGCGTATGCCGTGCTGTTCGTCCCCGCGGCGATCGGGGCCGTGCGGTCGGCAGTGACGATGAGCCCGGTGCGCACCGAGGAGGCGGCCCGCAGCCTGGGCAGCACCCCGTGGCAGGTCCTGCGGCGGGTGACCCTGCCGCTGGCGGCACCGGGCATCGGCGCGGGCGCCGCCCTCGTGCTGCTCACCTGCATGAAGGAGCTGCCGGCCACGCTGCTGCTGCGACCCACCGGCGCCGACACCCTGGCGACCAGCCTCTGGACCGAGACCGGCGTGGCCGCCTACGGCGCGGCGGCACCCTATGGGCTGGCCCTCGTGGTGCTCGCGGTGCTGCCTACGCTTGCCCTCATGAGATCGCAGCGTGTCGGCGAGGCGGACCTGTCGTGAGCGCGCTGACCATCCGTGACCTGCACGCCTCGTTCGGCGACACGACCGTCCTGCGGGGAGTCGACCTCGACGTGCCGCAGGGCACCCTGACGGCGGTGCTCGGCCCCTCCGGCTGCGGCAAGACGACCCTGCTGCGGGCCGTGGCCGGCTTCGTTCGCCCCGACTCCGGCACCGTGATGGTCGACAACCAGGTGCTCTTCGGCCCGGGCACCGACGTGCCGCCCGAGCGCCGAGGCGTCTCGCTCGTGCCCCAGGAGGGCTCCCTCTTCCCGCACCTCGACGTCGCCGGCAACGTCGCCTTCGGCCTGCCGCGCGACCAGCGCCGCGGCAGCAGGCGTGTCGCCGAGGTGCTCGAGCTCGTCGGCCTGGCCGGCTACGCCAAGCGCCGGCCCGACGAGCTGTCCGGCGGCCAGCAGCAGCGCGTCGCCCTGGCCCGGGCCCTCGCCCCGAACCCGCGGCTGGTCCTGCTCGACGAGCCGTTCTCCGCGCTCGACGCCGGGCTGCGCGGGTCCATCCGTGCGGACGTGCGCACCGCGCTGTCGGCGACCGACGCCACGGCCGTGCTGGTGACCCACGACCAGGACGAGGCGCTCTCGATGGCCGACACCGTCGCCGTGATGGACGACGGCGTGGTGCGCATGCACGCCTCGCCCGAGCAGGTCTACACCGGCCCGGTCGACCTCGGGGTCGCCCGGTTCGTCGGCCAGCTCGTCGAGCTGCCCGCGCGGCTCGAGGGCACGGCGGCGCACACGGTGCTCGGTGACGTCGTCGCGGTGCCGGCCGAACGGCATACGGCAGCCACCGGGTCGTCCGGAGTGCTGGCGCTGCGCCCCGAGCAGCTGCGGCTGCACCGCGGCGACACCGGTGCGGGCGTGCCCGCGCAGGTCGAGACGGTCTCGTTCCACGGGCACGACGCCACCGTCGCCGTGCTGCTCGAGGAGTCGGCGGGGGTGCGGCTGCTGGTCCGCACCACCGGGCCCACGGCCACGGTCGGTGACCGGGTCCGCGTCACCGTCGAGGGCCCCGGGCTGTTCTTCGCGGACCGCGCGTGAGCGCGCACCCCCGACTGGCCCTGCTCGCGCTGGCCACCGGTGGCTTCGCCATCGGCACCACCGAGTTCGTCACCATGGGTCTGCTGCCCGAGGTGGCCGCGGGCGTGGGCATCGACATCCCGACCGCCGGGCACGTCGTGTCCGCCTACGCCGCGGGCGTGGTCGTCGGGGCACCGCTGCTGGCGGCACTGGGTGCGAAGCTGCCCCGCAAGCACCTGCTGCTCTGGCTCATGGCGGCCTTCGCGGTGGCCCACGTCGCCTCGGCCCTCGCGCCGACCTACCCGACCCTCATGGCTGCCCGCTTCACCGCCGGGCTGCCGCACGGCGCCTACTTCGGCATCGCCTCCCTCGTCGCGGCGTCGTTGGTGCCCCTGCACAAGCGCACCTGGGCGGTGGCGATGGTGCTGACCGGCCTGACGGTGGCCAACATCGTGGGCGTCCCGCTGACCACCAAGCTCGGGCAGGACCTCGGCTGGCAGTGGCCGTATGCCGCGGTGGGCGTCATCGCGCTGCTCACCGTTCTCGCGGTGTGGCGCTGGGTGCCCTTCACGGCGGTCACCGGCGAGGAGTCGGTGCGGGCAGAGCTGCGCGCCCTCCACAAGCCGCAGGTCTGGCTCGCGCTCGGCATCGGCACCGTCGGCTTCGGCGGCATGTTCGCCACGTACGCCTACATCTCGCCGACCATGACCGAGCTCGCCGGGCTGCCGACCGCGGCCATCCCGGTGGTGCTGGCGGTCTACGGCGTGGGCATGACGGTCGGAACCACGCTCTCGGGCCGGGTCGCGCGTCGCGGGCTCATGCGGGGCATCGTCGTCACGCTCGGCCTCATCGCGGTGATGCTGAGCGTGTTCGGCTTCGCGACCCGCCAGCCGGTGCTCGCGGTCACCATGGTGTTCCTGCTCGGCCTGCTGCCGAGCATCCTCGTGCCGATGTTGCAGACCCGGCTCATGGACGTCGCCCACGAGGGCCAGTCGCTGGCCGCCGCACTCAACCACTCGAGCCTCAACATCGCCAACGCCCTCGGAGCCTGGCTCGGCTCGGTCGTGCTCGCCGCCGGGCTCGGCTACGAGTGGCCCTCCCGGGTGGGCGCAGCCCTCGCCGTGCTCGGAGTCGGCCTGGCGGTCGTCTCGGGGCTGGCCCAGCGCCGCGAGACCCGGGCGGCAACCGCGGACGCGCCCGGCGCGCTGGCCTCCGTGGCCGGCGGGTGAACACCGCGTGAACCCTCCCGCCGATCCCGTCACCCGCACGCAACCCGCCTCGTTGAGGCTGCGTGACCATGATCGAACGACGGACCTTCCTCGCCGGCTCGGCGGCGGCCGCGGGCACCCTCGGTGCCGGCGGCGTGCTCGCCCAGGCTGCGACAGCCGCCCCGACCACCCGCAGCACGACCGCCGGCAGCTCAACCGGCGCTGACGCCACCCACGTCTTCCGCCACGGAGTTGCGTCCGGTGACCCGCTTCCCGACGCCGTGGTGTTGTGGACCCGCGTGACCCCCACCTCCGACGCCCTGCCGGGCTCGGGCACCGGCCCGCGGGTCGCCGTCGGCTGGCAGGTGGCCACCGACCCCGAGTTCCGCCGGGTCGTCGCGCAGGGCTCGACGGCGACCGGCCCGGAGCGCGACCACACCGTCAAGGTCGACGCCAAGGGGCTGGCCCCCGCGACCGACCACTGGTACCGCTTCACGCTCGACCGTGCGACCTCACCGGTCGGCCGCACCCGCACCGCACCGGCGCCCACCGCCGCGCCCGCCCGGCTCCGCCTCGCCCTGGTCTCGTGCTCCAACTGGGAGGCGGGCTACTTCTCGGCCTACCGCCACCTCGCGGCCCGCGGCGACCTCGACGCGGTGCTGCACATGGGTGACTACCTCTACGAGTACGGCACGGGCGAGTACGCCAACGGCCAGTCCAACCGCGTCGTCCGCGCCCACGAGCCGACCCACGAGATGGTGTCGCTGGCCGACTACCGCCGGCGCCATGCGCAGTACAAGACCGACCCCGACCTGCAGGCCCTCCACGCGGCCGTGCCGTGGGTCACCACCTGGGACGACCACGAGACCGCCAACGACGCCTGGTCCGGTGGCGCCGAGAACCACCAGCCCGACGAGGGCGGCTGGGCCACCCGCAAAGCCGTGGCGCGCACGGCATACGACGAGTGGATGCCGGTCCGGCTCTCCGGCACGGCTGTGGCCGGCGACGGCGTGCAGGTCTACCGCCACCTGCAGTTCGGCCGGCTCGCCGACCTGACCATGCTCGACCTGCGCAGCTACCGCAGCCAGCAGGCCGCCACCACCGACCCGGGCTCCACCGGCGACCCGTCCCGGACCATCACCGGCGACGCGCAGATGCAGTTCCTCAGGGACCGCCTCGCTGACAACGACGCCACCTGGAAGCTCGTCGGCAACCCGGTGATGGTCAGCCCCGTCCTCTTCCCGCCGCTCGACCAGCACGTCGCCGGCCCCATCGCCGACATGACCGGCATCCTTCCCCCCGACGGCGTGGCCTACAACGTCGACCAGTGGGACGGCTACACGGCCGACCGCCGCGAGCTCGTCGACTTCCTCGCCGACCGAGGCATCGCCAACACCCTCTTCCTCACCGGTGACATCCACTCGGCCTGGGCCTGCGAGCTGCCGGTCGACCCGGGCACCTACCCGCTCAGCCGCACGGTCGGCGTCGAGCTGGTCGCCACCTCGGTGACGTCCAACAACCTCGACGACCTCACCGGGTCACCGCCGCGCACCAGTTCGCTCGCCGTCGAGGACGCGATCAAGGCCGGCAACCGCCACGTGAAGTACCTCGACTTCGACAGCCACGGCTACTCCGTGCTCACGATCACCCCCCAGGAGGCCCAGATGGACTGGTACGTCACCAGCGACCGCACGGACCAGGCGGCCACCTCGACGTGGTCGACGGGCTGGAAGGTGGCCGTCGGCAGCAACAAGCTCACCGCGGCGACGGGGGAGGCGCGATGACCCCGCAGGCCGGTGTGCCGCACGGTGGCGCCACGTCGCGCCGCACCTTCCTGCGCGCCGCCGGTGCCCTCGGCGGCGTCGTGGTGCTCTCGGCGGCCGCCGGCGCGCCCCTCGCCGCCGCGGCGGCGGACGCCCGCACCCGTGTCTACGTGCTCGTCACGGACGGCTGCCGTCCCGACGAGGTGACGGCCGACCTGACGCCGAACCTGCATGCGTTGCGCCAGGCCGGCACGTGGTACCCGAACGCCCGTTCGCTGCCGGTGATGGAGACCATCCCCAACCACGTGATGATGATGACGGGCGTGCGTCCCGACCGCAGCGGCGTGCCGGCCAACGCGGTCTTCGACCGCAGCGAGGGCGCCGAGCGCAACCTGGACCGGCCCAGCGACCTGCGGTTCCCGACGCTCCTCGAGCGGCTGAACGCCGCCGGCCACCGCACCGGCACCGTGCTGTCGAAGACGTACCTCTACGGGATCTTCGGGACCCGCGCGACCTACCGCTGGGAGCCCTCGCCGCTGGTGCCCGTCACCAACCACGCGCCGGACGCCTTCACCACGGACGCCCTCATCTCCATGGTCGACAGCGTCGACCCCGACCTCGTGTTCACCAACCTCGGTGACATCGACCGGGTCGGGCACTCCGACCTCACGGGCTCGACGACGCTGGCCGCGGCCCGGACCGCCGCGCTGGCCTCCACCGACCAGCAGGTGGGCCGGTTCGTCCAGCACCTGAAGGACACCGGCCGGTGGGAGAGCTCGGTGCTCGTCGTGCTCGCGGACCACTCGATGGACTGGTCGGTGCCCACCCGCGTCGTGTCGCTCGCCCCGGCGCTCGAGGCCGACCCCCTGCTCACCGGCCGCGTGGAGGTCGCGCAGAACGGCGGCGCCGACCTCCTCTACTGGACCGGCGCCGACGCCGACCGCGCCGCGGCGGTGACCCGGATGCGCGAGGTCGCCGGGGGAGTGGCCGGCGTGCTGTCGACCCATGTGCCGTCCGACCTGCGGCTCGGCCCCGAGGCCGGTGACGTCGTCGCCTACTGCAAGGCGGGCTGGCGGTTCAGTGACCCCGCGGTCTGGTCCAACCCGATCCCGGGCAACCACGGGCACCCCGCCACCGAGCCGATCCCGTTCTTCCTCGCCGGTGGCTCGCGCCGGGTGGCGTTCGGCGAGGTGCGCACCGACGTGGCGCACACCCTCGATGTCGCGCCGACGGTCGGGGAGCTCTTCGGGCTGCCCGCCCCGTCCGGCGGCTACGACGGCACCTCGCGCCTCTGAGCTGTCGCGGTTCGGGGTATCGACGCGTGCCATGGCGCGCACCGATACCCCGAACCGCGAGCGGTGCGTCACCGGCATACGGCTGCGCATGGGAGGATGGGTCGATCCGCCCCCCAATCGCCGAAGAGGTCTGAAGAACCCGTGTCACCCATGGCCCGCACCGCGCTGCAGCCGCACGCAACGCCGCCGGAGCTGATCCGGAACTTCTGCATCATCGCCCACATCGACCACGGCAAGTCGACCCTCGCCGACCGGATGCTCCAGATCACGGGCGTGGTCGACGAGCGGGCCATGCGCGCGCAGTACCTCGACCGGATGGACATCGAGCGCGAGCGCGGCATCACCATCAAGAGCCAGGCCGTGCGCATGCCGTGGGAGCTCGACGGCACGACCTACGCGCTGAACATGATCGACACCCCCGGGCACGTCGACTTCACCTACGAGGTGTCCCGCTCCCTCGCCGCGTGCGAGGGAGCCGTCCTGCTCGTCGACGCCGCGCAGGGCATCGAGGCCCAGACCCTGGCCAACCTCTACCTGGCCATGGAGAACGAGCTCACGATCATCCCGGTGCTCAACAAGATCGACCTCCCCGCGGCCCAGCCGGAGAAGTTCGCCGAGGAGCTCGCCGGCCTCATCGGCTGTGAGCCGGAGGACTGCCTGCAGGTGTCGGGGAAGACCGGGTTCGGTGTCGAGCCGCTGCTCGACCAGATCGTCAAGCAGTTCCCCTCGCCGGTGGGCGACGCCGACGCGCCCGCCCGCGCCATGATCTTCGACTCCGTCTACGACACCTACCGCGGCGTCGTGACCTACGTCCGGGTGATCGACGGCAACCTCAACCCGCGCGAGCGGATCCAGATGATGTCGACGAGGGCGACGCACGAGCTGCTCGAGATCGGCGTCATCTCGCCCGAGCCGGTGCCGTCCAAGGGCCTCGGCGTCGGCGAGGTCGGCTACCTCATCACCGGCGTGAAGGACGTGCGCCAGTCCCGCGTCGGTGACACCGTCACCAACGCCGCCAAGCCCGCCCAGGAGGCGCTCGGCGGCTACCGCGACCCCAAGCCGATGGTGTTCTCCGGGCTGTACCCGATCGACGGCTCGGACTACCCCGACCTGCGCGACGCCCTCGACAAGCTCAAGCTCAACGACGCGGCGCTGGTCTACGAGCCGGAGACGTCCGCGGCCCTCGGCTTCGGCTTTCGCATCGGCTTCCTCGGCATGCTCCACCTCGAGATCGTGCGCGAGCGCCTCGAGCGCGAGTTCGACCTCGACCTCATCTCGACGCTGCCCAACGTCGTCTACGACGTGACGATGGATGACGGCAAGACCCTTGTCGTCACCAACCCGAGCGAGTTCCCCTACGGGAAGATCTCCGAGGTCCGCGAGCCGGTGGTGCGGGCGACCATCCTCGCGCCGAGCGAGTTCATCGGCGCCATCATGGAGCTCTGCCAGCAGAAGCGCGGGAGCCTGCGCGGCATGGACTACCTGTCCGAGGACCGCGTCGAGATGCGCTACACGCTGCCGCTCGCCGAGATCGTCTTCGACTTCTTCGACCAGCTCAAGTCGCGCACCCGCGGCTACGCCTCGCTCGACTACGAGCCCGACGGCGACCAGGTGGCCGACCTCGTCAAGGTCGACATCCTGCTCCAGGGCGAGACCGTCGACGCGTTCAGCGCGATCGTGCACAAGGACAAGGCCTACGCCTACGGCGTGATGATGGCCAGCAAGCTCAAGGACCTCATCCCGCGCCAGCAGTTCGAGGTGCCGATCCAGGCCGCCATAGGGGCGCGCATCATCGCCCGTGAGAACATCCGCGCCATCCGCAAGGACGTGCTCGCCAAGTGCTACGGCGGCGACATCAGCCGCAAGCGCAAGCTGCTCGAGAAGCAGAAGGCCGGCAAGAAGCGGATGAAGAACATCGGCACCGTCGAGGTCCCGCCGGAGGCCTTCATCGCAGCGCTGTCGTCCGACAGCAGCGCTGCCGACAAGAAGAAGTAGCGACCCACCCGTCGACCCCCCCAACCCCGGCATGCAAAGTCGGGGTTACTGGCGGGTAATCTCGTCGCCATGGTGGACACCTACGCCCTCTACCGGCGCCTCACGGCATACCCCCAGGGCAAGCGGCTCTTCTCCCTGGTCTTCGAGCAGGCCGCGCCCTACTTCCGCACGTCGCGGCCCCGCTTCGTGGAGCTGCGACCGAACTACGCCGAGCTGACGGTCGCCAAGCGGCGCCGGGTGCAGAACCACATCGGCACCGTGCACGTCATCGCCATCTGCAACGGCCTCGAGGCCGCGATGGGAGCCCTGGCCGAGGCGACCATCCCGCCGGGGCGGCGGTGGATCCCCAAGGGCATGAGCGTCGACTACACCGCCAAGGCCACCAGCGACATCCGCTGCGTCGCCGAGACCGACCCGCAGGACTGGGCCGACGACCGCACGGAGGTGCCCGTGCGGGTGCGCGGGGTGCGGGAGGACGGGACTGCGGTGGTGCAGGGCGTGATCCGGCTGCACATCTCGGACCGGCCGGCGAGCTAGCCCACCAGGCTGGAACGCAACCCGGCCACCTGCTCCTCGGTCCAGCCCTGCTCGACCAGCCAGCCGGCGGCGCCGCCGTGCCGCTCGTCGAGCACCGTGAGGATGCGCGCCATCGTCTCGGGCCTGGGCAGGTGGTCCTCGAGCGGTCGGTCGCGGAGGTTGTCGGCGTAGGCGGGCCGGGCGCTCAGGCGCTCGATGATGCGCTCGATGCGCTCGGCGGTGGCGACGTAGTCGGCGACGATCTCCTCGTCTGGGACGCCGGCCACCGCGAGCGCCAGGCCCACGACCGTGCCGGTGCGGTCCTTCCCGGCCGCGCAGTGGACGACCGTTGCCCCGTGGGCCGTCGCGACGACCGCGAGGGCCGCAGCCACGGAGTCCGGGCGGTCGGCGAGGTAGCCCAGGTAGTGGCTCGCCCAGTAGTCGTCGTCGTGGCTGGCCAGGCGCTCACGCACCCCGTCCTTCTGCCAAGGCAGCACGAGCGCGTCCTCGACGGTGACCTCGACCTCGTCGTCGCGGAAGAGCGAGTGGCGGTGGTGGGTCAGGGGCGTGCGGGTCAGCGGTCCGGGTCCCTCGGTGTGGTACTCCACGTTGCTGCGCAGGTCGACGATGTCGGTGACCCCGAAGTCGTCGATCAGCCGCCGCACGTCGCGCTCGGTCAGGTCCTGGAGGTTGTCGGAGCGAAGCAGGCGGCCGGTGCGCACGGTGCGCCCGTCGGTGGTGGGCAGACCCCCGACATCTCGCATGTTCACGACGCCGTCGAGGTCCACCCAGCCGATGCTCACGTCCAGACCTTACGTGGAGGCGCCGTCAACCACCTGCCCGGCTCCCGCGTCGCAGGCGGCGCGCCAGACGGCGTCGGCCACGACGAGGTCGCTCACGCCGTTGCCGAGGTTTTGGCACACGACGCGGCCGGTGGGCCTGTCCCGCGTGTCCGCTGCGAGCAGCGCACCGGTCCACGTCGTGGGCGACGGGTAGTCGCCCAGCTTCCGCTGGCTCCGCACGGCCTCGAACTGCACGACGTCGTCGGCCGCGAGCAGGGCGGTCGCCGCGAGGGCCGGGCCAACCGAGCTGGCGTAGTCGAGCGGCAGCAGCAGGGCGTCGTCGCGCACCCACTCCGGGTCCAGCTCGGCGCCGGTGAGCCCGATCGACAGGGCGGTCACGACGACGGCGGCTCCCCGCACGGCCCCGGCCGGCTCGGGCGCCCTCCGCAGCCGCACGGAGGGTGTCTCCTCGGCCGCCCACGCCGCCAGGGCGTCGAGGGCCTCCGTCCGTCGGGCCCACACCACCACGTCGTGCCACCCGAGGGCCTCGAGCACGCGCAGGTGCGAGCGGGCCTGCACCCCGGCGCCGGTGATGGCCACGTGGCCGGGCCGTGGCGGCGCCAGGTGGCGCACGCAGGCCCCGCTGACGGCGGCGGTGCGGGCAGCGGTCAGCTCGGCGGCCGGCATGACGCACACGGGCAGGCCGGTCTCGCCGTCGTTGACGACCATGACGCCGGACGCCGTCGGCAGCCCGCGGGCCGGGTTGTCGGGGAAGATGCTGATCCACTTGCAGCCCAGCAGCCCTCGTTCCGGCCAGGCGGCGGGCATCGCGTTGGCGAAGCTGCCGGGAAGGGTGTGCACGGCCGGCTTGGGCGGCGCCTCGGCCCGGCCGTCGGCCAGGGCGGTGAGCGCTGCGGCGGCGAGCTCGACGCACTCCGCCGGAGGCGGCAGCAGCCGGCGGACGTCGTCATCGGTCAGGACCAGCACGGGCGCCAACCTACCGACGCCCGCCTCGTCCCCGCCCGCCGTGGCGGAGCACCACCTCCCGGCTGAGAGAATGGACCCATGCCGAGCACGCTGCCCGAGGGCGACCCCGCGCCGCCCGACGGACGCCTCCCGGGGGCGGCCCTGGCCACCCTGCCGGCCCGCCCCTTCGGCATCTACCTGCACGTGCCGTTCTGCACGGTGCGTTGCGGCTACTGCGACTTCAACACCTACACACTGACCGAGCTCGGGGCCGACGGCGCCAGCGTCGACACGTTCGCCGACGCGGCGCTGCGCGAGCTGGGGTTCGCCGGTGGGGTGCTCGAGGGGGCCCCGCCCGTCGAGACGGTGTTCGTCGGTGGAGGGACGCCGACCATGCTCGCCGCCGACGACCTCGTGCGCATGCTCGACGGCGTGCGGGAGGTCTTCGGGCTGGCCCGCGACGCCGAGGTCACCACCGAGGCCAACCCCGACTCGGTGACGCCGGAGGCGTTGCAGCGGCTGGCCGAGGGCGGGTTCACGCGCGTGTCGGTCGGCATGCAGTCGGCGGTGCCCCACGTGCTGAAGGTGCTCGAGCGCACCCACGAGCCGGCCAACGTCGCCCGGGCCGTCGAGGCCGCGAAGGCGGCGGGCCTGCAGACCAGCGTCGACCTCATCTACGGCACGCCGGGGGAGAGCCTCGCGGACTGGCGGGCCAGCCTCGAGGCGGCCGTCGCCCTCGACCCCGACCACGTCTCCGCCTACGCGCTCGTGGTCGAGGAGGGCACCAAGCTCGCAGCCCAGGTGCGCCGCGGCCAGGTGCCGGCCCCCGAGGACGACGACGAGGCGGCCAAGTACGAGCTCGCCGACGAGCTGCTCGCCGCCGCCGGCTACGACTGGTACGAGGTGAGCAACTGGGCGCGGACACCGGCCGCCCGGTGCCGCCACAACGAGGGCTACTGGGCTGACGGCAACTGGTGGGGTGTCGGTCCCGGTGCCCACAGCCACGTGGGCGGCGTCCGGTGGTGGAACGTCAAGCACCCCAACGCGTATGCCGGCCGGCTGGCGTCCGGTGCGAGCCCGGCTGCCGGCCGGGAGACGCTGACGGAGGAGCAGCGCTACGACGAGCATGTGCTCCTCGGCGTGCGGCTCGCCGGCGGGCTGCCGCTGGCCGGCCTGCGCGAGGAGGGCCGGCAGGCGGTGGCAGAGCTCATCGCCGACGGCCTGCTCGACGGGACGGCGGCCGTGCGCGACCGAGCGGCGGTGCTGACCCGTCGGGGCCGGCTGCTCGCCGACACCGTGGTGCGCCGCCTGCTCGGCCTGCGCTGAGCCGCGGACGGCTGCCGCCAAGGCAGCGGCCCGTCCGGTAGGCCCGGCTACTTCACCCAGTCGGGCGTCAGGGGGTAGCGGTACCACTTCCCGTTGTTGGCCTCCACGGCCGCGACGATCTGGAAGACGATCGCGGCGACGGCGATGATGCCGGCCGTGATGAACCCGACGAGCACGAACATCAGCGGGACCGAGATGAGGATGCCGATGGCCACGATGATCTGGAAGTTCAGCGCCTGCGCGGCGTGGTGGCGGATGAAGGGTCCGCGGTCGCGGAAGATCAGGTAGATCACCAGCGGCCCGAGGAACGGCAGCCCGACGAACGAGGCGAGGAAGGGCGACAGGTGCGCCGCGATCGACCAGTTGCGCTCGTCGGTCGGCGAGAGCGGTGCTGGACCGGCCGCGGCATACGGCTGCTCGTAGCCCTGCTGGTACGGCTGCTCCTGCGCCTGCTGGTACGGCTGCTCCTGCGCCTGCTGGTACGGCTGCTCCTGCGCCTGCTGGTACGGCTGCTCCTGCGTCTGACCGTACGGCGGCGCGGGCAGCTCCGGGGACGGCGACTGGGACTCGCCCGGCGCCGCCGGCTGGGAGGGCTGTCCCTGCGGGGCCTGCGGCTCCGGCGTGGACGACGTGTTCTCGCTCATCTGCGTCTCTCCTTGTGGTCTTGGTGCCAGTCAACCGCACACAGCGGGGTGCCGAACCCCCTTTCGGGGTGCGCTCAGGGCACGGTCCGGGTAACCCCTGAGCAGCGCGCCCGGGACGACCTCGTGCCCGGACCCCGGGGCGACTAGTGACCGGGCGCGGTGACGAAGTCGATCAGCTCCTCGACGCTGGCGAGCAGGGTGGGCTCGAGGTCGGCGTAGCTGCGCACCGTGCCGAGGATCTGCTTCCACGCCCGGGCGATGTCCGCCTGGCTCTCGTGCGGCCACCCGAGGTGGGCGCAGATGCCGTGCTTCCACGACGTGCCGCGGGGGATCACCGGCCAGGCCTGCAGTCCCAGCCGCTCGGGCCGCACCGACTGCCACACGTCGACGTACGGGTGGCCCAGGACCCTGACGTGCGCGGCATACGGCCGGAGGCGCTGGGCCGCCTCCACCACCTTGTGCTCCTTGGTGCCGGGGACGAGGTGGTCGACGAGCACGCCCATGCGCCTGCCCGGGCCGGGCTGGAAGTCCCGGATGGCCGCCTCGAGGTCGTCGACGCCGTCGAGCATCTCCACGACCACGCCCTCGATGCGCAGGTCGTCACCCCAGACGCGCTCGACGAGCTCGGCGTCATGCCGGCCCTCGACGAAGATGCGCGACCCGCTGGCCACCCTGGCCTTGGCGTCGTGGACCGCGCGCGAGCCGCTGGCGGTGCGGGAGGCGGCCTGCCTGGCCGCCGCCACCTGTGCGCGCGCGGCCGCCTTGGGCGGGGTCAGCACCACGGGGCGTCCGTCGAGGAGGAAGCCCGGGCCCAGCGGGAAGCCCTTGGACCGGCCGCGCCGGTCCTCGAGGTGCACCACGTGCATCCCGCCGGCCTTCTCGACCCGGGTGACCGCCCCGCACCACCCGGTCTCGACGTCCTCGACCACGAGGCCCGTCTCGGCCTCGACCTCGCGGGAGCGTCCGCCCTTGGGGGCACGCCAGTCGCCGGAGAGCACGTCGGAGCCATACCTGTCGGTCACCGGGGAAGGCTATGCGGGCGGCGGGCGACGGTCGTGGCGGGCACGCCGGGAATCGTCGTACCGGGGTCACTGGACGTAGACTTGGCACTCGAAAGGTGTGAGTGCCAGCACCCTCACCGACCCCTTTGCGCCACCACCAGGACGAGACGGGAGGACTGCATGAGCGAGGAGCGCCGTCTGGCCGTGCTGCGGGCCATCGTCCAGGACTACGTCCAGACGTCCGAGCCCGTTGGTTCGAAGGCGCTGCTGGAGCGCCACCAGCTCGGAGTGTCGGCTGCCACCGTGCGCAACGACATGGCCGTCCTCGAGGAGGAGGGCCTCATCGCCGCGCCGCACACCAGCGCGGGGCGGATCCCCACCGACGCCGGCTACCGGCTGTTCGTCGACCGGCTGAGCGCCGTGAAGCCGCTGAGCGTGGCAGAGCGTGCCGCCATCTCGCAGTTCCTCGAGGGCGCGGTCGACCTCGACGACGTCGTCGACCGCACGGTGCGGCTGCTGGCCTCGCTGACCCGTCAGGTCGCCGTGATGCAGTACCCCTCGCTGACCCGCTCCAGCGTCCGCCACGTGGAGCTGGTGCCCATCGGCGCCTCGCGGCTGATGGTCGTGCTCATCGTCAACACCGGCCGGGTCGAGCAGCGGGTGCTCGAGTCGCACCACGACCTCATGACGGCCGAGGGTGAGGACCTGCTGGCGCGGGTGCGCGGGAAGGTCAACGCCGAGGCCGTCGGCAAGCGCCTGGTCGACGCCGCGGCCGCGCTGGAGGCGCTGCCCGGGCAGTTCGTGCCGGGCGAGCGCGACCTGGTCCGCGCCGTGGTGCGCTCGCTCGAGGACGCCCTGGTGGAGGAGCGCGAGGAGCGGGTGGTGCTGGCCGGCACGGCCAACCTGGCCCGGTTCGGCACGGACTTCCCTCTCAGCATCGGCCCGGTCCTCGAGGCCCTCGAGCAGCACGTCGTGCTGCTGAAGCTGCTCGGGGAGGCCCACACCGGGCCGGACGCGGTCGCGGTCCGCATCGGCCACGAGAACCCATTTGCCGGGCTGCAGTCCACGTCGGTGGTCTCGACCGAGTACGGCACCGGCGTCGACCTCGTCGCCGGCATGGGCGTCGTAGGGCCCACCCGCATGGACTACCCGACCACGATGGCGTCGGTGCGCGCGGTCGCGGCCTACGTCTCGCGCATCCTGTCCCAATGACCAGCGCGGCCCGGTGATCGCCGCGCGCCACCACGTACTGCCCGAAACAGCATGACGGAGAAGGACATTCGTTGAACGACTACTACCAGGACCTCGGTGTCTCCCGCGACGCCACGGCCGAGGAGATCAAGCGCGCCTACCGCAGGAAGGCGCGCCAGCTCCACCCGGACGTCAACCCGGGGCCGGAGGCCGAGGAGCAGTTCAAGAAGGTCTCCCAGGCCTACGACGTGCTCGGCGACCCCGAGAAGCGGCGCAGCTACGACATGGGTGCCGACCCCTACGCCACGGGAGCCGCCAGCTTCGGGCAGGGCTTCTCCTTCAGCGACATCATGGACGCGTTCTTCGGTCCGGGCGCCGGTGGGGCGCAGCGCGGGCCGCGCTCGCGCCAGCGCCGCGGCCAGGACGCCCTCGTCCGCCTCGACATCGACCTCGCCGACGCCGTCTTCGGCGCGGAGAGCGAGCTGGCCCTCGAGACCGCCGTGGTCTGCGAGACCTGCCACGGCGACGGTGCGCAGCCCGGCACGTCCCGGCGCACCTGTGACGTCTGCGGCGGCCGCGGCGAGATCCAGCAGGTGCAGCGCTCCTTCCTCGGCCAGGTGATGACCAGCCGTCCGTGCATGACCTGCCACGGCTACGGCGAGGTGCTCGTCAGCCCCTGCTTCGAGTGCTCTGGCGACGGACGCGTGCGCACCCGGCGCACCCTGAAGATCAAGGTGCCGGCCGGTGTCGACACGGGCACCCGGATCCAGCTCACCGGTGAGGGCGAGGTCGGCCAGGGCGGTGGCCCGGCGGGTGACCTCTACGTCGAGATCGCGGTCCGGCCGCACCCGACCTTCCAGCGTCGCGGCGACGACCTGCACTGCACGATCGAGCTGCCCATGACCGCCGCGGCCCTCGGCACCACGGCGAAGCTCGACACCTTCGACGGCATCAACGAGCTCGAGATCCGGCCCGGCACCCAGGCCGGTGACGCCATGACCCTGCGCGGGCTCGGCGTGACCCACCTGCGCGGCAACGGGCGTGGCGACCTCATCGTGCACGCCAACGTGATCACGCCGACCCGCCTCGACGCCGAGCAGGAAGAGCTGCTGCGCCAGTTCGCCGCCCTGCGTGGCGAGGAGCGGCCCGAGGGCCACCTCGCGCCGGCGGGCCAGGGCCTGTTCGGCAAGCTCCGCGACGCCCTGAAGGGCAAGTAGGGGCCGGCCGGCCCCCAGACCAGACAGGCCGTATGCCGTGACGCTGCCCCTGTTCCTCGTCGCGCCCGAACGCCTCGCCGGCGCCCGGGCCGGTGGCTCGGTGCTGCTCGACGGGCCGGAGGGCAGGCACGCCGCCACCGTGCGCCGCATCGGCGTGGGGGATTCGGTGCTGCTCTCCGACGGCCGGGGCACGCGCGTGACGGCCTCGGTGGTCTCCGCCGGCAGGGATGAGCTCGAGCTCGAGGTCACCGCCGTCGAGGAGGAACCCGAGCCGGCCCTGCGGCTGGTCCTGGTGCAGGCCCTGGCCAAGGCCGACCGCGACGACCAGGCCATCGAGTCCGCCACCGAGCTCGGTGTCGACGAGGTGGTGCCCTGGCAGGCCGCGCGCAGCATCGTGGTCTGGCGCGGCGACCGGGCGGCCAAGGCGCTGCGCAAGTGGGAGTCGGTGGTGACCGCCGCTGCCAAGCAGTCCCGTCGCAGCAGGGTGCCGGTCGTGGCCGAGCCCGTCTCGCAGCGCACCCTCGTCGAGCGGGTCCGCGGCAGCGCGCTGGCCCTCGTGCTGCACGAGGACGCGAGCACGCCGCTCGCCGGCCGGGCGCTGCCCGAGTCGGGCGACGTGCTGGTCGTGGTCGGCCCCGAGGGCGGCATCAGCCCCGAGGAGCTGGCCGCCCTCGAGGAGGCTGGGGCGGTTGCGGTGCGGCTCGGCTCGACCGTCTTGCGCTCCTCGAGTGCCGGCCCTGCGGCGCTGGCCGTGCTGAGCGCCGCCGCGGGTCGCTGGAGCTAGCCCCCGGACTGTGTCACCGAGAAGCTGACCCGCCGCTCCGCGTTGACCGACCTGCCGTCCTCCATGCTCGGCTCGAACACGCGGACGGTGTAGCTGCCCTGGGGCAGCGCCCCGAGGGAGAACGAGTAGGTGCCGCGCTCCGGTGCCCCGGTGCTCGCCGTGGTGTGGCCGCTCTTCAGCACGGTGCCGCCCCGGAGCAGCTCCCAGCTCAGCGTGGCCTCGAAGACGGTCGCCTCGCCCTTGACGGTGACCGGCCGGCCGGCCCCCAGGGCCGCGTCCCGAGCCGGGGAGGTGACCCAGATCGGCGCAAGGTCCTGGTAGGACTCGCCGCTGGGCGGCCGGTCGTAGCGCTGCGCGGCCGGGAAGGCCCCGAAGAGCGCGGTGGAACCGTCAGCGACGCGGAAGGTCACGGGGATCGTGCCCTTGCCCACCGCCGCCTGCGCTGTCCAGACCAGGGACTGCACGGCGATCCGAGCCACATCCCGGTCCTCGATGCCGGGGGAGCCCGGGCCGCTGAGGGTCACGGTGATGAGGTCGGGCTTGATCGCCACGTCGTCGACGGTGGTGCCCGACCACGGCTGGAGGTAGCCGTCGGTGTTGCTGAACGGCTGCGCGTCCATCGCCAGGGCCAGGGCCGCGGTGGCCTTCTGCGCGTCGGTGGCCTCCACCGGGAGGCTCGCCGGGAGGAACTCCCGGAAGAGCCGGAACACCGGGCGGTCGCCACCCACCGGTCCCACGAAGTAGGCGGGCAGCGCGGTGCGGCGGGTGGCCGGTGGTGCCGTCGAGGACGCGCTCGGCTCGGACGAGGTGCCGGTCGTTGCGGTCGGGTCCGGCGTGCTGGAGGGGGGCGCGGAAAGGCCCTGCGAGGGGGTCGGGGCAGCGGCGGGACCCCGGTCGGCCGCGTCGGGCCGGGTGCCGCCCCACACGGCGACCGCGATGGCGGCGACCGCCGCGGCGGCCGCCAGCGGAGTGAGCCAGCGTCGTCGCCCCGGCCGCTCGTCGTCCTGTCCGGCTGCGTGCCGCGACGCGGCCAGGATGTGGTCGAGCCGGTCGGAGGGCCGCACCTGCTGGGCCTCGTGGTGCAGCGCGTGGCGGAGCCGGTGCTCGACGTGGGTGAGGCCGGTGTGGTCGTCCTCGCCGGCAGCCGGGTGCTCGAAGGGGCCGGGGCTCATCGCTGGGTCTCCATCGTGTCGCGCAGGGCCGCGAGCCCGCGGTGGGCGTGTGCCTTGACCGAGCCGGCGGAGATGCCGAGGGCGTCGGAGATCTCCGCCTCGCTGAGGTCGAGGTAGTAGCGCATGGTCAGGACCTCTCTCTGGCGCTGTGACAACCGGGTCAGCGCCCGGATCATCGCGACGTGGGACTCGTGCTCGAGGGCGCGCTCCTCCGGACCGGGCTCGTGGCCGCCGGAGGTGGCCCGTTCGCCCTGCACCCGGTTGAGGTAGCGCTCCTCGACGCCCCGGTGCCGCAGTCGCGATCTCGCCGCGTTGACCACGGACCGTCGCAGGTAGGCCGCGGCCCGGCCGTGGTCGCGCAGCGAGCTCCAGCTGGCGTGCACGGAGATGAAGGCGTCCTGGGTGACCTCCTCGGCCAGCTGGTCGTCGCGCAGGAGGAGCCAGGCCAGGCGCACGAGGCCCGCCCAGTGGGCGGCATACAGGTCGGCGATCGCCTCATCGGCATGCTGGGAACCCACCACCGGTGCCGGCCCCCCGGCGCTTCTCTCGACCACGCCCAACGTTCTCACGCGCCCCTGACGCGCAGCGGCTGGCGGGGGTTGACGCGCCGATAGTCTCGGTCCATGAGTGCTTCCGAGAGCGCCGCTGAAAACCGCGACTGCCTCTTCTGCCGCATCGTCGCCGGTGAGGTCCCCGCCACGGTCGTGCACGAGACGCCGAACACCACGACGTTCCGCGACATCGACCCGCAGGCGCCCACCCACGTCCTCGTCGTGCCCAAGCGGCACGTGCCGACGTTGGCCGAGCTGGCCGACGTGTCGCCGGAGGAGCTGGCCGAGGTCGTGCGGGCCGTCGGAGACGTCGCGCGGATGGAGGGCCTCGAGGGGGGGTACCGGGCCGTCTTCAACACCGGCCCCGACGCCCAGCAGTCGGTGTTCCACGCGCACGTGCACGTCGTCGGGGGCCGGCCACTGACGTGGCCGCCCGGCTGACTGGCACCGTAGACTGGCCGACAACATGAATGACGCAGATCGTCCGACCCCGCCAGAGGGGCAGCCCGAGAGCACGTCCCGGCCGACGCCGACCCACACGGTGGTGATCCCGCCGGAGGTGCAGATGGTGACGCTGCTGGGGCCGCGGGACGAGCTCCTGCGCACGATGGAGCGGGCCTTTCCGCTCGTGTCGATCCACGTGCGCGGCAACGAGTTCCACATGACCGGGCCGAGCGCCGACGTGGCCCTCGTGGAGCGCACGATCGACGAGCTGCTGCTCGTCATCGAGGGCGGTCAGCCGCTCAACCGCGACGCCGTCGAGCGCTCCATCGGCATGCTCCGGGCGCAGACCGCCGAGCGGCCCGCCGACGTCCTGACCATGAACATCGTCTCCTCACGGGGTCGCACGATCCGGCCCAAGACGTTGAACCAGAAGCACTACGTGGACGCGATCGACGAGCACACCGTAGTCTTCGGCATCGGTCCCGCGGGCACCGGCAAGACCTACCTCGCCATGGCCAAGGCCGTGGCGGCGTTGCAGGCCAAGCAGGTCAACCGGATCATCCTGACCCGTCCCGCGGTCGAGGCGGGCGAGCGGCTCGGCTTCCTGCCCGGCACGCTCAACGAGAAGATCGACCCCTACCTGCGGCCGCTCTACGACGCGCTGCACGACATGGTCGACCCCGACTCGATCCCGCGCCTCATGGCGGCCGGCACCATCGAGGTGGCGCCGCTGGCCTACATGCGCGGCCGCACGCTCAACGACGCGTTCATCATCCTCGACGAGGCGCAGAACACCTCGCCGGAGCAGATGAAGATGTTCCTGACGCGCCTGGGCTTCGGCTCCAAGATGGTCGTGACCGGAGACGTCACCCAGGTGGACCTCCCCGACGGCACCCGGTCGGGCCTGCGGGTCGTCCAGGAGATCCTCGAGGGCGTCGAGGACATCCACTTCGCGATGCTCACCCCGCACGACGTCGTCCGGCACCGCCTGGTCGGCGCCATCGTCGACGCCTACGGGCGCTGGGACGACCGCCAGCAGGGAGGGCCAGCGCAGCGTGAGCGTCGACGTTCTCAATGAGACCGACCACCAGCTCGACGAGCTCGAGCTGGTGGCCTGCGCGCGCTACGTCATGGAGCAGATGCGCGTGCACCCCGGCGCCGACCTCTGCATCCGCCTCGTGGACGAGCCGGCCATGGAGGTCCTGCACGTGCAGTGGATGGACCTGCCCGGCCCGACCGACGTCATGTCCTTCCCCATGGACGAGCTGCGGCCCGGTCGCGAGGGCGTCGAGCCCGAGGAGGGCGTGCTCGGCGACATCGTGCTGTGCCCCAGCGTTGCCGCGAAGCAGGCGGCCGAGGCCGGCCACGCCACCGAGGAGGAGCTGCTGCTCCTGACGACCCACGGGATCCTCCACCTGCTCGGATACGACCACGCCGAGCCGGAGGAGGAGCGCGAGATGTTCGAGCTGCAGCGCCAGCTGCTGCTGACCTTCCTGGCCGGACGGGGCCGACCGGGGACGTGATCGACCCATGGTGATCCAGCTCGTCCTCCTGGCCCTGCTCAGCCTCCTCATCGCCTTCCTCCTCGCCGCCGCCGAGGCGGCCCTGTTCCGCACCTCGCGCATCCGCGCGCACGAGCTGCGCGAGGAGGGCAGGGCCGGCGCGAAGGCGTTGGAGCGCATCGTCGTCGACGGCGCGGCATACCTCTCGGTGCTCGCGTTCGTGCGGGTGGTCGCGGAGGCGGCCACCGCGGTGTTCATCACGTTCGCGGTCAGCCAGCTCGTCGACGGGCTGGCCCTGCGGGTCCTGACCTCCATCGGGATCATGGCGCTGGTGTCGTTCGTCATCGTCGGCGTCTCGCCGCGCACCCTGGGGCGCCAGCACTCCGACGCCATCGCGCTGGTCTCGGCGCCGGCCGTGGTGTGGCTGCGCCGGGTGCTCGGGCCCCTGGCGCGGCTGCTCGTCGCCCTCGGCAACGCCGTGACGCCGGGCCGGGGCTACCGCGACGGCCCGTTCCAGAGCGAGTCGGAGCTGCGCGACCTGGTCGACCTGGCGGGGGAGAGCGCGCTGATCGAGGCCGAGGAGCGGGAGATGATCCACTCGGTCTTCGAGCTCGGCGACACCGTGGCCCGGGAGGTCATGGTGCCGCGCACCGACATGGTCACCATCGATGGCGACCGGCCGCTGCGCTCGGCGATGTCGCTCTTCCTGCGCTCGGGCTTCTCCCGCATCCCGGTGCTCGGCGACGGCCCCGACGACGTCCTGGGGCTGCTGTACTTCAAGGACGTCGTGCGTCGGGTGAACGCCGACCCCGAGGCCGGCTCGATCCCGGTCACCGCCCTGATGCGGCCCATGCACTACGTGCCCGAGAGCAAGCCCGTCGACGACCTGCTGCGCGAGATGCAGAGGGACCAGAGCCACTTCGCGATGGTGGTCGACGAGTACGGCGGCACCGCCGGCCTGGTGACCATCGAGGACATCCTCGAGGAGATCGTGGGCGAGATCGCCGACGAGTACGACCGCGAGGCGCCCGGGGTGGACCACCTCGAGGACGGCACGACCAGGGTCCCCGCGACCATGGACATCGACGACCTGGCCGACCTCTTCGAGGTGGCCATCGACGAGGACGAGGTCGACACCGTCGGCGGTCTCATCGGGAAGACGATCGGCCGGGTGCCCATCCTCGGGTCGAGCTGCGAGGTGTCCGGCCTGAGGCTGACAGCCGAGCGGATGGCCGGGCGCCGGCACCGCATCGCGACGGTCATCGTCGAGCCGCTGCCCGAGCCGGAGCCGGAGCACGAGGTGGAGCGCACTACGGTGGAGCCCACGGACCGGGAGGGTGTGTCATGAGCCAGCGCAGTGAAAGCGGGTACGCCGCCGGGTTCGCCTGCCTCATCGGGCGGCCCAACGCGGGGAAGTCGACGCTGACCAACGCCCTGGTGGGGCAGAAGGTCGCGATCACCTCCTCCAAGCCGCAGACGACCCGGCACACCATCCGCGGCATCGTCACCACCCCGGCGTCGCAGCTGGTTCTGGTCGACACCCCCGGGCTGCACAAGCCGCGCACCCTGTTGGGCGAGCGGCTCAACGACGTCGTGCGCGAGACGCTGCTCGAGGTCGACGTGATCGGGTTCTGCCTGCCCGCGGACCAGCGCATCGGCCCGGGTGACACGTTCATCGCCAACGAGCTCAAGGAGATCCAGCGCGCCAAGCGGCGGCCCGTGGTCGCGATCGCGACGAAGACCGACCGCGTGGACAGGGGCCGGCTGGCCGAGCACCTGATCGCCATCGACCAGCTGGGGGAGTGGGACGAGATCGTGCCCTGCTCGGCGGTCAAGGGTGACCAGGTCGAGGACGTGGCCCGGGTGCTCTCCTCGTTCCTGCCGCCGTCGCCGGGGCCGCTCTACCCGGAGGGAGTCCTGACCGACGAGCCCGAGGCCGTCATGATCGCCGAGCTGGTCCGCGAGGCGGCCCTGGAAGGCGTCCGCGACGAGCTGCCGCACTCGCTCGCCGTGGTCGTCGAGGAGATGGTGCCGCGGGAAGGCCGTCCGGAGGACAGCCCGCTGCTCGACGTGCGCGTGAACGTCTACGTCGAGCGGCCGTCGCAGAAGGCGATCATCATCGGCCGGGGCGGGTCGCGGCTGCGCGAGGTGGGCAGCAACGCCCGCCACGGCATCGAGGCGCTGCTGGGGCAGAAGGTCTTCCTCGACCTGCACGTGAAGGTCGCCAAGGACTGGCAGCGCGACCCCAAGCAGCTGCAGCGCCTCGGCTTCTGACCCCGCCGGGACCTTCGGCCCTGACCGTCGTGCCGCCCCGTGCGGACGCTGGCTGCGTGAGCGAGGGTCGGACGTCCAGGCGGTGACGCTGTGCGGGCGGAGCGCCTGGGCAGGCAGCGCGACGAGGAGGTGCAGCTGCCGCGTCTCCTGACGTGGGCGAGGGTGCTGTCCCTGGTGGTCATCGCAGGGCTGCTGGCGGGCCTCGCCGTCATGCTCTCGGGGGAGCCCGACCCTCCGGTGGTGCCCGACGGCGCGCGGGCCGGGACGCTCACCCTCCGTTCGTGCGAGTACGTCGGGGAGAGCGGCAGCGTCGCCGCCGACTGCGGCACGCTGGTCGTCCCGGAGAACGCCGAAGCCGACGCGGGGCGGCTCCTGGCTCTCCCGGTGACTCGAGTTCGCGCCAGGTCGGACGCCCCGAAGCAGCCGATCTTCTTCCTCACTGGTGGCCCAGGCCAGTCGAACATGGACTTCGAGTTCGCCGACCGCTACACCGCCGACCGCGACGTCGTGCTCGTCGGCTACCGCGGGGTGGACGGTTCCGTCCGACTCGACTGCCCCGAGGTCGACTCGGCGTTCAAGCGGTCGTCCGACCTGTTGGGCGAGGCGTCCTTCGAGGCCTACGGCGCGGCGTACCGCGCCTGTGCGGACCGGCTCGCCGAGAGCGGGATCGACCCGAGGCGCTACGGGTTGGTCGAGCAGGTCGACGACCTGGAGGTGGCGCGGGTCGCGTTGGGCTACGACCGCATCGACCTGCTGAGCGAGAGTGCCGGTACCCGCACCGCGCTGGTCTACGGCTGGCGGCATCCCGAGAGCATCCACCGGTCGGTGCTGTTCGGTGTGAACCCGCCGGGCGCGTTCGTCCAGGACCCGACTGCGACCGACGAGCAGATCGAGCAGTTCGCCGCGATGTGCGCCGCAGACGAGAGCTGCCGTGCCCGCACCGACGACCTCGCCGCGAGCATGCGGGAGATCAGCCGTGACGTTCCTGACCGTTGGATGTTCCTGCCGGTCAAGGAGGGCAACGTCCGCGCGATGGCCCTGCTCGGGCTCCTCCAGCCCGCGAGCGGGCCAGCCACGGCCCCGATGATGATCGATGCGTGGCTGTCTGCGGAGGAGGGCGACGTCAGTGGCCTGTGGGTGAGCTCCCTGCTGGGTGACGTCCTGACGCCGGAGCTGTTCGTGCGTGGGCAGTACGCCTCGGCCGCCATGCTCGACGCAGAGGCTGCCCGGGACTACTTCGCGGTGGGATCGGGCGACCCGTCGGACCTCGCTCACGCCGCGAGCTCGCTGGCGTGGGCCGGTGGCCGGCTGGTGGACGCGTGGCCGGCATCGCCCCACGAGGAGCGCTACAGCACCCTCCGGACGTCGCGGGTGGAGACGCTCCTCTTGGGTGGGGAGATCGACGTGGCGACGCCGCCGCAGATCGCCACGAGGGAGCTGCTGCCCTACCTTCCGAACGGTCGGGAGGTCGTGCTGCCGGGTTTCGGCCACACGCAGAGCTTCTTCAACGACCAGCCGGATGCCGGCACCCGGCTGATCCTGACCTATCTGGACAGCGGTCGCATCGACGCATCCGGCTACACCCCGTTGAGGATGGACTTCACGCCGCCGAGCACCTACGGGTTACTGGCGAAGCGGCTCGTCGGCACCATGCTCGCGCTGTCGGCTCTGATGGTGGTCACGCTCGCGGTGCTGGCTCGCCGCCGACGGACTCGGGACCACCTCGGCCGCACGACCGAGCTGTTGACTCGCACCGTGGGGGCGGTCGTGCTGGGCCTTGGCGGGTGGTCTCTCGGCGCCCTGGCCGTCCTTGCGGCGCTGCCGGGGGTGCGGATCGACAACGAGCTGCTCGTGGTGCTCTCCGTCGGTGTGCCGGTCGGCCTGGTCATCCATCTGGCGTCGCTGCACCGCAGCTGGCCCCGCCGGACGGTGCACGCGCGGCTGCTGCTCGGGGGCGCAGGTGCTCTCGTGGGTGCGTGGGTCGGCTTCGAGGCGACGGAAGTCCCGATCGCCCTCGTCACCGTCGCGGTCGGTGCGGTCGCGGTCGCGAACCTCGCGCTGATCCTGCTCGACATCGCGCGAGACCAGTCGTTCCGGCAACGGGCAGCCGCCACTCCGTCGTCGGCTGGCGGTCACCTGATCCGGGTCCCCATTCAGGAGTGATATCAGGAGTGACGACGGTGCGGGGTACGTGCCGATGGCCAAGGCACTGCTCCTGTGCCTCACCCTCGGGCTGATCTGGCAGTCCGTGCTCGTGCTGGTCCTGGTCAGCAGGGAGCAGGGGAGCCTTCGCTGGGCCGTCCTCCGCGACGCGCTGTGGCTCCGGTCGCCACGCAGCCCGAAGAGCGGCCGCGTCGGTGGCCGGGTCTGGCTGGTGCTGGTGCCGCTGGTCCTTGCCTTCGCGCTCGAAGGCATTCTCCCCTCGCCGCCTGTTCCCGCGGACCGTGACCTCAACCTCTTCCTGCAGTCGGGCACCGGGCAGGACTTCCTCGCCGGGGCCTGGGGGTGGTTCGGCCTCATGGTCGTGCTCTGGGTCTTCAACACCGTCCTCGGCGAGGAGCTGCTGTTCCGGGGATTCCTCCTGCCCCGGATGAACGGCGCGTTCGGGCGAGGCGACTGGGTGGCGAATGGCGTGCTGTTCGCTGCTTACCACCTCCACGTCCCGTGGCGGATTCCGGCGACCCTGTTGGACATGTTCATCCTCGCCTACCCGACGAAGCGGTACCGCAGTGCCTGGATGGGAATCGCCGTCCACAGCTCCCAGAGCGTGGTCTTCAGCATCCTCGTCCTCGCGATCGTGCTCTAGCTGCTGGTGCACCCGTCGCTGTGGTGCGGCTCACGACATGCTGTAAAGGTGTTGTGCCACAACAGAATTCGAGTGGTGCTCCGCCTGCCTGCCACGGATTCGATTTGATGTCAAGGGTTCCCGTTGGCACAGTGTCAGGTCGACTTGACCAGGCCTGACACGTGACCGACGAGAAGACGAAGGAGAGGCGCCCCGCGACCCGGGGCGCCGATACTGCGTGACGACACAACTGACGACAACAGGACCCACCGGTCCCACCGACCTCACGGGTGAGGGCGCGCCCATCGACGACGCCCCGCACCCCGCCCTCGACCTCGACCTCGAGGAGCACCCGGCCGACGAGCCTCAGAGGCTCGACAAGGTGGTCTTCGGCATCACCGCTGCGCTGGCCATCGGCTTCGTGCTGTGGGGCTTCCTCAGCACCTCGACCCTGAGCTCCGCCTCGGGCGCCGGGCTCGACTGGGTCGTGCACAACATGGGCTGGCTGTTCGCCTTGGTGGCAAGCGGCTTCGTGCTCTTCGTGATCTGGCTGGCGGCCGGCAAGTTCGGGCGGATCCCG
This sequence comes from Knoellia sp. p5-6-4, assembly GCF_029222705.1. Taxonomy (NCBI): domain Bacteria; kingdom Bacillati; phylum Actinomycetota; class Actinomycetes; order Micrococcales; family Intrasporangiaceae; genus Knoellia; species Knoellia sp. p5-6-4. The sequence continues at coordinate 480,435 of NZ_JARGZF010000002.1, read as the reverse complement.
CTCGGCCGCGACGACGAGGAGCCGGAGTTCCGCACCGTCTCGTGGATCGCCATGATGTTCTCGGCGGGCATGGGCATCGGCCTGATGTTCTACGGCGTCTCCGAGCCGCTGTCGCACTTCGTCGCGCCCCCGCCCGGCACCGGTGCGGAGGGCAACCCCGAGGCGCTGCAGAACGCGATGGCGACGACCCTCTTCCACTGGACCCTGCACCCCTGGGCGATCTACGCCGTCGTCGGCCTCGCCGTGGCGTACGGCGTGTTCCGCAAGGGCCGCTCGCTGTTGATCAGCTCCGCCTTCGCGCCGCTGCTCGGTGAGAAGCGGGCCGGCGGTCCGGCCGGGCGCGTCATCGACATCCTCGCGATCTTCGCGACCCTGTTCGGCTCCGCGGCCTCGCTCGGCCTGGGCGCCCTGCAGATCGGCTCGGGCCTCGAGCTCGTCGCCGGGCTGGGCAAGGCGGGCAACGGCGTGCTCGTCGCCATCATCACCGTGCTGACGGTGTGCTTCATCCTGTCGGCGGTCTCGGGTGTCTCCAAGGGCATCCAGTACCTGTCGAACATCAACATGGTGCTCGCTGTGGCGCTGGCCGTGTTCGTGTTCCTGGTGGGCCCGACCGTGCTGATCCTCAACCTGGTGCCGACCGCCGTCGGCAGCTACTTCGAGGACCTCGCGATGATGTCCGCGCGCACCGACGCCGCCGGCGGCAGCGCCATGCAGGAGTGGCTGTCCGGCTGGACGATCTTCTACTGGGCCTGGTGGGTGTCGTGGACGCCGTTCGTCGGCATGTTCATCGCCCGCATCTCCCGCGGCCGCACCATCCGCCAGTTCGTGACCGGCGTGCTGCTCGTGCCGAGTGTGGTCAGCCTGGTCTGGTTCGCCATCTTCGGTGGCGCCGGCATCGACATGCAGCGCAAGGGCACCGACCTGGCCGGCCAGGCCACGGCCGAGGGCTCGCTGTTCGCGATGCTCTCGAACATGCCGCTGGCCACCATCACGTCCGTCGTGGTGATGCTGCTCGTCGCGATCTTCTTCGTCTCGGGCGCCGACGCGGCCTCGATCGTCATGGGCACCCTGTCCGAGCGCGGCACCCTGGTGCCGAGCCGCAAGACCGTCATCTTCTGGGGTGGGGCGACCGGTGCCGTGGCTGCGGTCATGCTGCTGGTCGGTGGCGAGGACGCGCTCTCCGGCCTGCAGAACATCACCATCGTGGCGGCCCTGCCGTTCCTGCTCGTGATGGTGGGCCTGGCCGTCTCGCTGGTGAAGGACCTCAGCTCCGACCCGCTCATCGTGCGCCGCCAGATCGCCGTCGCGGCCATCGACCAGGCGGTCGTGACGGGCGTGACCGAGCACGGCGACGACTTCGCGCTCGTCGTGGAGGAGGCTCCCACCGACGCAGAGGCAGAGGCAGTGGCAGAGGCCGACGTCGACGGGCCCGGTCGGACGCAGCACGAGCACCGCGAGTCCGTCACCGTCTGACACGGACGAGCACACCGCGACGGCGGTCGGCGGCGGGTCACCCGCCGCCGGCCGCCGTTGCCGTGTCCGGGCCTCGTCGCGGGGCAGGATGGGGGTGTGAGACCCGCCAGGTTCGCAGCCGTCCCGGGGCTGCTCGTGCTGGGCGCGGCCTGCACGGACGGGTCGACCGAGGAGAGGACGACGATGTCGAGTGCCCCACCGAGCACGTCGGCTGGGGTCGGCAGCGGCACCCCCCGGTCCGCCCTCCTGCCTTCGGAGGGCGCGCCGCCTGCCCAGCTCGACCAGGCGCTGCGTGAGGCCGCGTGGGACGACCGGGTCGCTGACGCGGCCGAGCTCGTCCGCCGCGGTGCCGACGTCAACGCCAAGGACGAGACACAGCAGTCCGCCTACCTCATCGCCGCCAGCGAGGGTCACCTCGAGCTCCTCGAGCTCACCCTGAGCCGTGGCGCCGACGTCGACGACAAGGACGGCTGGAACGGCACGGGTCTGATCCGGGCCGCCGAGCGAGGGCACGCGCTCGTCGTCGGCCGACTGCTGCGCGCGGGCATCGAGCGTGACCACGTCAACCGGATCGGCTACCAGGCCGTGCACGAGGCGGTCTGGCTCGGACGCGACGAGGAGCGCCATGTCGACACCCTGCGCGTCCTCGTGGCCGGCGGTGTCCAACTCGACCGTCCCTCGACGCAGGAGGGGCTGACGCCCCTGCGGATGGCCCGCCACCGTGGTCACCCACGCCTCGAGGCCGTGCTGCGGGCCGCTCCGGTGCCACCCACGCGCAGTCCCGACTCAGCCCTCCTCGAGGCCGCGGCGCACGGTGAGGCCGATGCCGTGGCCGGTGCACTGCGGGCGGGGGCGGACCTCGAGGCGAGGGACGAGCGCGGCCGCACGGCCCTGCTGCTCGCGGCGACGCACGACCGCGTCGACGTCGCCCGGCTGCTCGTCGCGATGGGGGCCGACCCCGACGCGCTCGACGACCAGCACGACACGCCGTGGCTGGTCACCGGCGTGACCGGGAGCGTGGCGATGCTCGAGGCGCTGCTGCCTGCCCACCCCGACCTGACCCTCACCAACCGCTACGGCGGAGTCTCCGTGATCCCGGCGAGCGAACGGGGGCACGTCGACTACGTCCGCCGGGTGGTCCGGACCGGCATCGACGTCGACCACGTCAACAACCTCGGGTGGACCGCCCTGCTCGAGGCGGTCATCCTCGGCGACGGTGGACGTGACCACCAGGAGGTCGTGCGCACCCTGCTCGCCGCCGGGGCGGACCCGTCCATCGCCGACCGCGGCGGCCGGACCCCCCTCGACCACGCCACGGCCCGGGGGCAGGCCGAGGTCGAGAGGATCCTCCGTGCGCACCGCTGAGCGGACGGGCGGTGACCGCGCGGCATACCCACATGGTGGTCGCTGCTGAGGTGGGTGCAACGGCGACCGTAGACTCGGACCCATGCGAGTTGGAGTTTTCGGGGCCACAGGTCAGGTCGGCTCGGTCATGCGCGTGCTCCTCGCCGAGCGCGGCTTCCCGGTCGACGAGATCCGCTTCTTCGCCTCTGCGCGGTCCGCGGGCACGACCCTGCCGTGGGCGGGCGGCGAGGTCGTCGTCGAGGACTCCGCCACGGCGGACTTCTCCGGGCTCGACATCGCCCTGTTCTCCAACGGGGGAGCCGCGTCCAGGGAGCTCGCCCCGAAGGTCGCCGCGGCCGGCGCGGTGGTCGTCGACAACTCCTCCGCCTGGCGCAAGGACCCCGACGTCCCGCTCGTGGTGAGCGAGGTCAACGCCGAGGACCTCGACACCATCCCCAAGGGCATCGTCGCCAACCCGAACTGCACCACCATGGCCGCCATGCCGGTGCTCAAGCCGCTGCACGAACGCGCCGGTCTGGTGCGGCTGCACGTCTCGAGCTACCAGGCCGTCTCCGGCTCCGGCGGCAAGGGCGTGCAGGAGCTCGACACCCAGCTGCGTGGCGGCTACGCCGCCGGCGACCCGACCGGCCTCGCCCTCGAAGGGCGCGCCGTCAAGGTGCCCGACCCCAACGTGTATGCCGTGCCCGTCGCCTTCAACGTCGTGCCGCTGGCCGGGTCGATCGTCGACGACGGCTCGCTGGAGACCGACGAGGAGCAGAAGCTCCGCAACGAGTCGCGCAAGATCCTGCACATCCCGGACCTGCGCGTCTCCGGCACCTGCGTGCGCGTGCCGGTCTTCACGGGTCACAGCCTCGCCATCCACGCGGAGTTCGCCGACGACATCAGCCCCGTCGAGGCCCTCGAGCTGCTCGGCAGGGCCCCTGGCGTCGTCGTCACCGACGTGCCCAACCCGCTCGAGGCCACCGGGCGCGACGAGGTCTTCGTCGGCCGCGTCCGGGCCGACCAGGCCGCCCCGGAGGGCAAGGGCCTCAACCTGTTCGTGGTCGGCGACAACCTGCGCAAGGGCGCGGCCCTGAACGCCGTGCAGATCGCCGAGGAGCTGCTCAAGCGGCGGTAGTCCGGCCGGCACCGGTAGCCTCGGCTCGTCGACCGGGGGAGGCGGTGTGGGCCGAGGCGAGCGCATCATCGGCACTGCCGGCCTGCGCGGCCTGGGCGGTGTGCTCCTTGCGGTCGTGCTCGTCGCCCTGGTGCGGCCGGTGCCGCCCAACATCCCCTACCGGCAGGCGTGGGTGGTCGCGGCCTACCTGGCGTTGGCGGGGTGCCTGCTGGCGGTGCTCCGCTGGCGGGGTCGGCTGGCCGGCCCGCGGTTGACGGGGTTCGCGCGCCGGCACGCCCTGGCCATCTCCCTCCTCGTGACGGTGACGACGACCGCCGCCTGCACGGTCGTCGCGCTCAACCTCGTCTACCCCTTCGGGTGGGACGCCAAGTTCGTCAACAACCTCGCCACCCGGTTGGCGGCGGGCCCGTACGTGCCGGACCAGTACTACCGGTACCTCTCGCGCTACCCCAACAACGTGCCCTTCACCCTCGTCGCCACGTGGGCTCACCGCCTGGCGAAGGCGTGGAGCTGGGACCCCGCGACGGTCGCGGTGCTCTTCAACGGCCTAGGGCTCCTCATCACCACGCAGTCGGTGTATGCCGTGGTGCGCATCATCCGGGGTCCGCTCGCCGGACTGGGGGCGCAGCTCACCGTGGTCGTCCTGGTGGGCCTCTCGCCGTGGCTGGCGGTGCCGTACACGGACATGGCTGCAACGCCGTGGCCCGTCCTGGGCGCCGCGCTCGCGGTCGCCGCCCTCCACTCCGGCTCGCGGCGGCGGGCGGCCCTGCTGGCCCTGGGGGCAGTGGCCGCGCTGGCCGTGGGCTTCCTGCTCAAGACGACGCCGGTGCTGACGCTGCTGGCCTTCCTCGTGGTGGCTGCCCTGGCCGGCCTCAGCTCCCTCCGGAGCCGGAGGCGACTGCTGGCCGGCGCCCTCGCGGTGGCGGCGGGTGTGGCGGTGTTCGTGGCGGTCGTGGTCGCCGCGGTGGCAGTGCTCCCCGGCGCCGCCGGCCTGGACGCGAGCCGGATCGACACCTCCCGGGCCCCGCCCCCGTCGTGGTGGGTGGTGATGGGCACGTCGGTGAAGCACGGCGACACGACGCGGTACGGCGGTTACGACAGGTCGCTCGTCGTGGCCATCCGGGGGAAGGACCGCGAGCAGATCGACGCCTACTCCAAGGCGCTGCTCAAGCACCGGCTGGAGAGGCTGGGCGTCGGGGGGTACCTGCGGTTCGCGGCCACGAAGACGGCCTGGAACTGGGGTGACGGGATGTTCTGGGCCTGGGGCGAGGGCCGCGACGCCCGTTCGGTCGTCCCCCGCCACGGCCCCTGACCTCGTGGGTGGTCTCGTGGAGCCACCCGAGCGGTGAGCACTACCCGCTGCGCATGGCCCTCACCCAGGGGGTCTGGCTGGTCGTGCTGACGGTCGCGGGCCTGGGCCTGCTCCGCTGTCCCTACCGGCGCGACGTGGCGGTGCTGGCGTTCTCGGTGCTGGGCATCGCGCTGTTCACCCTGCTGGTGCAAGGGCGCTCGCGGTACCTGCTCGTCTACGTGCCCGTCGTCGTCGCTCTCGCGTTCGCCCTGCCCCTGTTCGGGCGGGTCAGCCCAGGTCGGTCATCCAGTGCCGCCAGGTCTGCGTGACCTGCATGCCGACGTGCTCGTAGAGCCCGAGCGCTCCGGTGCGGGAGTCGGTCGCCAGCTCACTCGTGCTGGCCCCGCGCTGCCGGGCCCGCTCGAAGGCGTCGACCAGCAGCGCCCGGGCCAGGCCCCTGCCGCGCTGGTCGGCGCGCACCGCGAGCTGGTCGACGTAGCCGGTCTCGCCCGCGAGGATCGTGAAGCAGACGCCGACGGGCTCTGAGTCGCGCGCCAGCGCGAAACGGATCTGCCACGGCTCGAAGCCCGGCCGCAGGACGGTGCGGCTGGCCCAGTCCTCGAAGACTGCGGGATCGCGGTGCGGCCACTCGTTGAAGGCGTCCTCGATGAGCTGGAAGGCGGCGCGCTCGTCACCGGCCGCGAACTCGCGAAGTGTGTAGCCGTCGGGCAACGGCTGTGCCTGGATCCGGGCCGCCTCGGGGAGCTGGAGGACCCACGACGTCCAGCCCTCGCGGTAGCCCCTCGCCCTGAGGAACACCTCGGCCGAGCTACCGCTGGGCACCGACTGCCCCACCAGCGTCGAACCGCTGGCGCGGGCGGTGTCCTCCAGCCAGCCGGCCAGCCAGGTGCCGATCCCGCGCCGCCGGTAGTCGGGGTGCACCGCGGCCTCGCACCGGCGGCCCTTGAAGACGTCGCCCGTAGCGGCGAGCCGGTCTCCGTCGAAGACCCCGATGCTCTGGGTCGCGAGGTCGAAGCTCGGCCGCTGCCAGTCGCCGAGGATGTCCTCGAGCTCGATGGCGGACTCGCCGGCGTCGACCTCCTCGGCAGCTGCGACGAGGTCGGTGACGGCCTGGGCGTCGGAGGGGACGTGGGGACGAGCGACGAAGCCCTCGGGGAGGTCCATGGCGGCAGCATGCCGCAGGGATGCCGGGGTGTCGCCCGAGTTTCGGGAGGTTGACCGGGGCGGCTACAGGCCGAAGAAGGGCCGGCAGGGCCCGAACCCGCGCACCACGACCCGCTCGGGCCACGGCGAGCCGAGCCACCGCTCGCGGGTGAGGCGCAGGTGCACCATCTCGTCGCCCTGGTCGTCGCGCCAGTGCGTCGACACCCCGTTGGGCTCGTAGCCCAGCGACCGGGAGACGCCGAGCGAGGCACCGTTGTCGTGCCAGGCGGAGGTGACGGCTGCCGTGGCACCGAGCTCGCCGAAGGCGAGCGCCAGGACCGCCGCCCTCGCCTGGACGCCCCAGCCCCTCCCGCGAGCGCCGGGCACCAGCCAGGACGAGGAGTCCACGGTGCGCAGCCGCACGAAGTCCTCACCCTCGAGCGTCTGGCAGCCCACGGCCTCGCCCCGGTGGCTCACCGCGAAGGTGAGGACCCACGCCTCGGGGCGCCACGTGCCCAGGCTGCGCCAGTAGCCCTGGTGGACCACCATCGCCCGGTTCTCGGAGTCCGGCAGTCCCTCGAACCTGGTTGCCGCCGGGTCGAGCTCGAGGTCGTCCGGGAGCCGGGCCGCCAGGCCGGGCAGGTCGGCCTCCGTCACGGGGCGCAGCTCGAGGTCGGGCGTGTGCAGCGACAGCGCGAAGAGCGGCCAGTGCGAGGTCATGCGGAGGAATGTATGCCGCGGCGCCGGCCCCGCGGTGCTGTTCGCCGACCGTGGGCCCCGAAGGAGCGGGGCGTCCGGATGGTGGGCCGACGATGGGGCGCGGTGGACGGGTGCCAGCCGCGCGGCATACCCTCGCAACGTGCGTTTCGAGCGCCTCCTTCTTCGCCGCCGCGGCGGGGCCTGACCGATCAGCCGCCCCTCGTCGCGGAGTCTGCGTTGCCTAGGCTGAGCAACATCACGCAGCGAACGTAAGGCGAGACGATGATCCACCCGCAGCAGCCGTCCGGGATGCCGGTAGCGAAGTACGTGCCGTTCCAGGACCAGATCAAGGTCGACCTGCCGGACCGCACCTGGCCCACCAAGGCCATCACCAAGGCCCCGCGCTGGTGCGCGGTCGACCTGCGGGACGGCAACCAGGCCCTCATCGACCCGATGAGCCCCGACCGCAAGAAGCGCATGTTCGACCTGCTGGTGCGCATGGGCTACAAGGAGATCGAGGTCGGCTTCCCGAGCGCGAGCCAGACCGACTACGACTTCGTCCGCGAGCTCATCGAGGGCAACCACATCCCCGACGACGTCACCATCCAGGTGCTGACGCAGTGCCGCGACCACCTGATCGAGCGGACCTTCGACGCGATCCGCGGCGCCAGGCAGGCGATCGTGCACTTCTACAACTCGACGTCGGTGCTGCAGCGCAAGGTCGTCTTCGGCCTGGACCAGGACGGCATCGTCGACATCGCGCTGCAGGGCGCCCGGCTGTGCCGCAAGCTCGAGGAGACCGTCCCCGACACGAAGGTCTACTACGAGTACAGCCCGGAGTCCTACACCGGCACCGAGCTCGACTTCGCGGTGCGGATCTGCAACGAGGTCATCGACGTCATCGACCCGACGCCGGACCACAAGATGATCATCAACCTGCCCGCCACGGTGGAGATGGCGACGCCCAACGTCTACGCCGACTCGATCGAGTGGATGGTCCGCCACCTCGACCGGCGCGAGTCCGTCGTCGTGAGCCTGCACCCGCACAACGACCGCGGCACGGGGGTCGCCGCCGCCGAGCTGGGCTACCTGGCCGGCGCCGACCGCATCGAGGGCTGCCTGTTCGGCAACGGCGAGCGCACCGGCAACGTCGACCTGGTCACCCTCGGCATGAACCTCTTCAGCCAGGGCATCGACCCCGAGATCGACTTCTCCAACATCGACGAGATCCGCCGCACCGTCGAGCACTGCAACCAGCTACCGGTGGGGGAGCGCCACCCCTGGGGCGGCGACCTCGTCTTCACCGCCTTCTCCGGCTCGCACCAGGACGCCATCAAGAAGGGCTTCGAGGCGATGGAGCGGGAGGCCAAGGAGACCGGCAAGGGCATCGACGACCTCGTGTGGGGCGTGCCCTACCTGCCGATCGACCCGCACGACATCGGCCGCTCCTACGAGGCCGTCGTGCGCGTCAACAGCCAGTCCGGCAAGGGCGGGGTGGCCTACATCCTCAAGAGCGAGCACCACCTCGACCTGCCGCGCCGGCTGCAGATCGAGTTCAGCGGCGTGGTGCAGGGCAAGACCGACGCCGAGGGCGGCGAGGTCACCCCGCGCGAGCTGTGGCGCATCTTCAAGGACGAGTACCTGCCGGCCAAGGACGGCGAGGCCAACGAATGGGGCCGGTTCACCCCGGTGTCGCACACGCTCGTCAGTGGCGAGGACGGGCAGGACCGGATCACCGCGACCATGCTCGACCGCGCCACCCCGGTCACGGTGGAGGGCACCGGAAACGGGCCGATCGCGGCGTTCATCGACGCACTGGGCACCCTCGAGATCGACGTGCGGGTCCTCGACTACCACGAGCACGCGCTGTCGGCCGGTGGTGACGCCCGGGCCGCCGCCTACGTCGAGTGCGCCGTGGGCGACAGGGTGCTGTGGGGCGTGGGCCTGCACAGCTCGATCGTCAAGGCCTCGCTCACAGCGATCCTGTCGGCGGTCAACCGGGCGGAGCGCGACGCGGGCTGAGCCACAGGTGCGTGGCGCCTCACCCGTTCGCATTTTGAACGTCTGGCCATATTGCGAACGCGGGCTGTAGGGTTTCCGACATGGACCCGCAGTCCGCGATCAGCGCCGAGATCGAGGGAATCCACCGCGACAGCGATGTCGTGGAGACTCAGCCGCGGCTGGACTTCGCGCCCTACCGCAGCTCGGTGCTGCGCCACCCGACGAAGGACCTGCACCACGCCGACCCCGAGGGCGTCGAGCTCGTGGCCCCGGTGTTCGGGCACAGCGACGTCGACCCGCTCGAGGCGGACCTGACGCTGCAGCCCGGGGGTGAGCCGATCGGCGAGCGCATCCGCGTGGTGGGCCGGGTGCTCGACGGCGACGGCCGCCCGGTGCGGAACCAGCTCGTCGAGGTCTGGCAGGCCAACGCGGCGGGCCGCTACGTCCACAAGCGCGACCAGCACCACGCACCGCTCGACCCCCACTTCACCGGGGTGGGCCGCTGCCTCACCGACCACGACGGCAGCTACAGCTTCACGACGGTCAAGCCCGGGCCCTACCCGTGGCGCAACCACGAGAACGCGTGGCGGCCGGCGCACATCCACTTCTCGCTGTTCGGCACGGAGTTCACCCAGCGGATGGTCACCCAGATGTACTTCCCGGGGGATCCGCTGTTCGACCTCGACCCGATCCTGCAGGCAGTGACCCAGCAGAGTGCCCGCGACCGGCTCGTGGCTCGCTACGACCACGACGTCTCGGAGCACGAGTGGCTGCTCGGCTACCGCTGGGACATCGTGCTGACCGGAACGCACGCGACCTGGATGGAGGCCGGCGATGAGCACGCCTGACCGGCAGGACCGCCTCGTGCCCACTGCGGGCCAGACCATCGGGCCCTTCTACGGCTTCGCCCTCTCGTACGAGCGCGACCACGAGCTCGTGCCGCCGGCCACGCCCGGTGCGGTGCGGCTGCACGGCACGGTCTACGACGGCGACGGGGTGCCGGTGCCCGACTCGCTGGTCGAGATCCGGCAGGCCGACCCGACCGGGCACGTGCCGGCGGTCGAGGGTGCCCTCCGCCGGGACGGCAGCGTCTTCACGGGCTGGGGCCGTTGCGCCGCCGACCCCGCCGGCCGCTACTCCTTCAGCACCCTCGAGCCCGGCCCCACGGCGGACGGCGCGGCGCCCTTCTTCGCCGTGACCGTCTTCGCCCGCGGCCTGCTGAACCGACTGTTCACCCGGGCCTACCTCCCGGGGGACGACGAGCGGCTCCGCGCGGACCGGCTCCTTGCCGGCGTCGACGCCGACCGTCGCGAGACCCTGCTCGCCGAGCGGCAGGACGACGGCTCCCTGCGCTTCGACATCCACCTGCAGGGGGAGCGCGAGACCGTCTTCCTCGCCTTCCCGCGCCACAGCCGGTGACCGGCGTGGCCGACCACGGACTGCTCGACCCCGCCACCCTGAGGGTGCGCGACCTCGCCGACGACGAGGCGGTGGTCGCCGCCCTCCTCGACGTGGAGGTGGCGTGGGCCCACGCGCTCGCCGAGGTCGCGGCGGCACCGGCCGCGCTGCCCGCAGCGGTGGAGTCGGCCGTCGCCAACCTCGGGCGCGACCCCTCCACCCTGGCCGCGTCCGCTCTCGCCGCTGCGGGGGAGGCCGGCGGCAACCCGGTGATCCCGCTGGTCGGTCTGCTGAAGGAGGCGGTGCGGAAGGTCGACGCCGAGTCGGCCGCCTGGGTCCACCGCGGGCTCACCAGCCAGGACGTGCTCGACACTGCGCTCATGCTCGTCGCGGCTCGCACGGCCGACCGTCTGCGCACCGACCTGGTCCACGCGTCCGCCTCGCTGGCTCGGCTCGCCCAGGCCCACCGCGGTACGCCGATGGTGGCGCGCACCCTGACGCAGCACGCCCTGCCGACCACGTTCGGTGCGAAGGCCGCCGGCTGGCTCGAGGGCCTGCTCGACGCACGCGAACGCCTGGCCGCCGCACGCGCGGCGCTCCCCGTCCAGTGCGGCGGGGCAGCGGGCACCCTGGCGCTCGCAGACCTGGCCAGCGACGGTCGTGCCCTCGACCTCGCCGGGGCCCTCGCCGACAGGCTCGGCCTGGTGTGGCCGGGCAGGCCCTGGCACACGAACCGCAGCGCCGTGACGGGGCTGGCCGACGCGCTCACCTCGGTGACCGACGCGCTCGGCAAGGTCGCCACCGATGTCGCCCTCCTGGTGCGGCCGGAGGTCGCCGAGCTGGCCGAGCCGGGCGCCGCAGGGCGCGGCGGCTCCTCGACGATGCCCCAGAAGCGCAACCCGGTGCTCTCCGTGCTCGTGCGGTCGGCCGCCCTCCAGGCCCCGCACCTGGCGGCCTCACTGCACACCAGCGCGACCCTGGCCGCCGACGAGCGTCCCGACGGGGCCTGGCACGCGGAGTGGCCGGCGCTCCGACGCCTGGTGCTGCTCTCGGCCGGAGCCGCAGCCCTGGCCGCCGAGCTGCTCGACGGGCTGCAGGTGCGTGACGAGGTCATGGATGCCCACCTCGCCCAGGCCGGCCCGCTGGTGCTGGCCGAACGCCTCCAGGCGGAGCTGCCGGACCGCCTCGGCGGTGGGCCGCAGGCCACCGCACGAGTGCGGGATCTGCTGGCGGATGCCGCCGCAGCGGCGGATCCGCGCGCGGTGCTGCGGCGCGGCATACCTCTCGATGCCGTCACCGACCAGGAGCTGGCGCGGCTGCTGGACCCACACGGCTACCTCGGCGTGGCCGACCAGCTCGTCGACCGGGCACTGGAGCGCGCGGCGCGGCTCGGAACCACGACAGGGACGGGGGCCGGCCATGGCCAATGACCGCACCGCCGCACAGGCGCACGCCGACGGCATGGACGTGCGACGCGAGGTGCTCTCGGACGAGCACGTCGACCGCGCCCAGGGGCGGGTCTCACCGCTGACCGAGGACTTCCAGGACCTCATCACCCGCTACGCGTGGGGGGAGATCTGGACCCGTCCCGGGCTCGACCGGCGGATGCGCAGTGCCATCACCCTCACCGCACTGGTCGCGCACGGCCACTGGGACGAGCTCGAGATGCACCTGCGGGCAGCCCGGCGCAACGGGCTGAGCGACGTCGAGATCGGCGAGGTGCTGCTGCAGACGGCCGTGTACTGCGGAGTGCCCGCCGCCAACCACGCGTTCGCCATCGCCCAGCGGGTGCTCGAGGGCCCACAGGAAGGGGACGAGTCATGACGCTGTTCACCCACGACCCCGACGAGGCCGTCGCGGCGATCGGCGACGGTGCCACGGTGATGATCGGCGGCTTCGGGCCCGCCGGGCAGCCCGTCGAGCTGGTCGAGGCGCTGGTGCGCTCGGGCGCGCGTGACCTGACCGTCGTCAACAACAACGCCGGCAACGGCGACACCGGGCTCGCCATGCTCATCGGGAAGGGGCGGGTCCGCAAGGTCATCTGCTCCTTCCCGCGGCAGAGCGACTCGCACCACTTCGACGCGAGGTACCGGGCTGGCGAGATCGAGCTCGAGCTCGTGCCGCAGGGCAACCTGGCCGAGCGCATCCGCGCCGGCGGTGCCGGCATCGGCGGCTTCTTCACGCCCACCGGCTACGGCACCCAGCTGGCGGAGGGCAAGGAGACCCGAGAGATCGACGGGCGCGGCTACGTCCTCGAGCTCCCGCTCACGGCGGACTTCGCCCTCGTCAAGGCGCACAGCGCCGACGGCATGGGCAACCTGACCTACCGCAAGACCGCCCGCAACTTCGGCCCGGTGATGGCCACCGCGGCCGCCCACACGATCGTGCAGGTGAGCTCGGTCGTGCCGACCGGTGGCATGGACCCCGAGGTGGTCGTGACCCCGGGCATCTTCGTCGACACCGTCGTGGAGATCCCGGTGGCCGAGCCCGCCCCCGAGGAGGTTGGACAGTGACCGTACCGGCCACCACCAGCGCGCTCGACCGCGACCAGGTCGCCCGGCTGGTCGCCCGCGACATCCCGCACGGCTCGTTCGTCAACCTCGGGATCGGGCTGCCCACCAAGGTGTCCAACCACCTCGAGCCCGGCGCCGGCGTCGTGCTGCACACGGAGAACGGCATGCTGGGCATGGGGCCCGAGGCGCACGGCGACGAGGTCGACCCCGACCTGATCAACGCCGGCAAGATCCCGGTCACCGAGCTGCCGGGCGCGGCCTACTTCCACCACGCCGACTCGTTCGCGATGATGCGCGGCGGCCACCTCGACATCTGCGTGCTGGGGGCCTACCAGGTCTCGGTGCGGGGCGACCTCGCAAACTGGCACACCGGCCGGGAGGGGGACATCCCGGCGGTGGGCGGCGCGATGGACCTGGCGCTCGGCGCGAAGCAGACCTTCGTCATGATGGACCTGTTCACCCGCTCCGGGGCGCCCAAGCTCGTGCCGGAGTGCACCTACCCGCTGACCGGGCTCGCCTGCGTGAGCAGGGTGTACACCGACCGGGCGGTGTTCCACCTCGGCGACGGGGAGGTCCGGGTGCGCGAGACGTTCGGCACGACCCTCGCCGAGCTGCAGGAGAGCCTGCCGGGCATCGAGCTGGTCGACGAGACGGGAGAGGCATGAGCGCCGAGGACAGCGACGTCACCCACGCGCCGAGCGGTGAGTTCGTGCAGTCCCTGGCCCGCGGCTTCGCCGTGATCCGCGCCTTCGACGAGCAGCACCCGCAGCTGACGCTGTCGGAGGTGGCCCGCCGGGCGAACCTCTCACGAGCGACGGCGCGCCGCTTCCTGTTCACTCTCGTGACGCTGGGCTACATGCGCACCGACGGTCGGGAGTTCGCCCTGACGCCTCGCGTCCTCCAGCTCGGCTACGCCTACCTCTCCGGCCTGCGGCTGCCGGAGGTCGCCGAGCCCCACCTGAAGCAGCTCTCGGAGGAGGTGGGGGAGTCGACGTCGGCCTCGGTGCTCGACGGCGACGACGTCGTCTACGTCGCGCGGGTGCACACCCGGCGCATCATGACGGTCGCCATCAACGTCGGCACGCGGTTCCCGGCCTACGCCACGTCCATGGGCCGGGTCCTGCTGGCGCACCTCCCCCCGGAGCAGCTGCAGGCCTACCTCGACCGCGTCGAGCTGCGCCCGCTGACACCGCGGACCATCACCTCGCGGGAGGAGCTCGCGAAGGCCCTCGGTCTGGTCAGGGAGCAGGGTTGGGCGAGCGTCGACCAGGAGCTCGAGGCCGGTCTGCGGTCGGTCGCCGTGCCGGTCCGGGGCCGTGACGGCAGCGTGGTGGCCGCCCTCAACGTGTCGATGCGCGTCGGGTTCCCGGGGGAGGACCCGCACCGGGTCGAGCAGGTGCTGCCCGCCGCGCTGGCCGCCGCGCAGCGGATCTCGGCGGACCTCGCCCTCGGGTCCTGATCCGCCGCGCCCGCACCCCGGTCCTGCCGCTCCGCACCCCGTCCTGCCGCTCCGAACCCCGTTCACGGCGCACGGCGAGGCGCCGGCATCCCTTGACACCCCCAGAGGGCAACCGTAGGTTTGTATAAAGAACACTCGTTCGCAGAGCGAACACGGCATGTCGACACCGGCATCCCCTCACCTGCTGCACCACCTCGTTCAACGGAGAAAGAGGAAGCCATGGCCCGCACCACTGCAGCCGCCGTCCTGTTCGTCTCGGCCACGTTGGCCCTCACCGCGTGCGGCTCCGGTTCCGTGAGCAGTGACAGCCCCGGCGGCGGCGCCTCCAGCTCGGCAGCCGGTGGAGGTGGGGGCGACCTCACGACCGTGAAGGTGGGCGTCATCCCCATCGTCGACACCGCGCCCATCTGGCTCGGCAAGGAGAAGGGCTTCTTCAAGGACGAGGGAATCAACCTCGAGATCACCACCACGACCGGAGGCGCCGCAGCGGTGCCGGGCGTCGTGAGCGGCGACTTCGACATCGCCTTCGGCAACGTCGTCTCCCTCATGGTCGCGGCCGACAAGGGCCTCCCGCTGAAGTTCGTCACCAATGGCACGACCACCTCGGGTGAGAAGCCCGACTTCAGCGGCGTGGTCGTGCCGAAGGACTCGCCGATCAAGTCCGCGGCCGACCTGGCGGGCAAGACCGTCTCGGTCAACAACCTCAACAACATCGGTGACACCACCGTGCGCAAGGTGGTCGAGGAGGCGGGCGGCGACCCCAAGTCGATCAAGTTCGTGGAGGTGGCGTTCCCCGACGCCCCGGCGGCCGTCGAGCGCAAGCAGGTGGACGCAGCCTGGATCCTCGAGCCCTTCCTCAGCGCCGCCGTCGGCAAGGGGGCACGCGTGGTCAGCTACAACTACACCGACTTCGACCCGGGCCTCGACATCGCCGGCTACTTCACCAAGAAGGAGACGGTCGAGGGCAAGAAGGACATGGTCGAGAAGTTCACGCGGGCCATGAACAAGTCGCTGGAGTACGCCCAGGGCCACCCGCAGGAGGTGCGCGACATCGTCGGCACATACACCAAGATCGGTGCCGACGCCCGCGCCACGATGGTCCTGCCGAAGTTCGTGCCCGAGTTCAACCGCGACGCGGCGACCAAGCTCGGTGAGGCAGCCGTCTCCTACGGCACGCTCAAGAAGGTGCCGAACCTCGACGAGCTGCTCCCCACCGGGTGATGGCGGCGACCAGCGCGCATCCTGGGGTCGTGGCCACGAACCGCAGCCGCGGCAGCCGGCTGGCCCAGCTTCCCTCGTGGGTGCTGGGCCTGGCCGGGATCGCCCTCTTCCTGCTCGTCTGGGAGGCGGTCCCTCGGCTCGGCCTGGCCAACCCCGAGTACCTGCCGCCGGCCAGCGAGGTGCTGCAGATCTTCGTGCGCAACCTCGGGCTGACGTCCTTCTGGGTCGCCGTCGGCCACACGATGACGGGCTGGGCGCTCGGCCTGGCGATCGCCTCGACCGCAGCCGTCGTGCTCGGCCTGGTCATCGGTTCCAGCCGGTTCCTGCGCCAGGCGACCCACTCGACCATCGAGTTCCTGCGGCCGATCCCGTCGGTGGCGCTCATCCCGCTCGCGGTCCTGCTGTTCGGGGTGTCGCTGAGGTCGACCCTCCTGCTCGTGGTCTACGCAGCCTTCTGGCAGGTGCTGATCCAGGTGCTCTACGGGGTCACCGACGTCGACGTGGTCGCCAGCAACACCGCTCGCAGCTACGGGCTGGGCCGGTGGGCCCGCATGCGCCACGTCGTGTGGCCGACCACACTTCCCTACCTCATGACGGGCCTGCGCCTCGGCGCCGCGGTCGCGCTCATCCTGGCCGTCACGTCCGAGCTGGTCATCGGCGTCCCAGGGCTCGGCCACGAAATCGCGCTGGCCCAGTCCGGTGGAGCGGCCACGGCGATGTACGCGCTCGTCCTGGCGACCGGGATGATCGGGGTGGTCATCAACATCGGCATGCGCTTCGTCGAGCGGAGGGTGCTGTCGTGGCACCCGTCGGTGCGCGGGGAGGTGCGCCCGTGAACGCGCTGAAGCGGATCGGCTACCTCCTCGGCCTGCCGGCGATCCTCGTGGTCGTGTGGCACCTGCTGACGGTGAACTCCGACAGCTTCTTCGTCGTCGACCCGGTCACGCTGGCGCAGACGTTCGTCGACACGTGGGTCGGTGAGCGGTTCTGGAACGACGTCGCCCCGAGCCTCGTGCGGCTCGCCGTCGGCCTCGTGCTCGCGATCAGCCTGGGCATCGGCCTCGGCCTCCTCATCGGCTCGGTCCGCTGGCTGCGCGGGCTCACAGAGCCCGTGCTCGAGTTCCTGCGCGCGATCCCGCCGCCGGTGCTCGTCCCCATCCTCATGGTGCTGGTGGGCATCAACAACCAGATGAAGGTGCTCGTCATCGTCTCGGGTGCCATCTGGCCGGTGCTGCTCAACACGGTTGAGGGAGTGCGCTCCGTCGACGAGGTGCTGATCGACACGGGACGCGTCTACCGCATCACGGGGTGGCTGCGGGTGACCCGGCTGGTCCTCCCCGCGGCAGCGCCCCAGATGATGGCCGGCATCCGCCAGGCGCTCTCGATCGGCCTGATCCTCATGGTCATCTCCGAGATGTTCGCCAGCTCCTCCGGTCTCGGCTTCACGATCGTGCAGTTCCAGCGCTCGTTCGCGGTGCCGGAGATGTGGAGCGGTGTCGTCGTGCTGGGGCTGATCGGACTCGCCCTCGCCTTCATCTTCCAGTTCGTCGAGCGCCGGGTGCTGCGGTGGTACCACGGCTTGAGAGAGGTTGACCATGCCGGCTGAGACGCAACGCACCACTCCCGTCGGTGGCGGCGACGCCCTGCTGTCGGTTCGCGGGATCAAGAAGGTCTACGCCAGCGACCACGGGTCGGTGGAGGCGGTCCGCGACCTCACCTTCGACCTGCGCGACGGCGAGCTCGCCTGCCTGGTCGGTCCGTCCGGCTGCGGCAAGACGACGCTGCTCAAGTGCATCTCCGGACTGCTCGAGCCGACGGAGGGCGAGGTGCGGCTGTCCGGCACGCCGGTGATGGGCCCGCCCAAGGGGATGGCCGTGGTCTTCCAGGAGTACGGACGCTCGCTCTTCCCGTGGATGACGGTGCGCGACAATGTCGAGCTGCCGCTGAAGAACGCGGGGATGGGTGGCAAGGAACGCCGTGAGCTGACCGAGCGCTCGCTGCACGAGGTGGGGCTCGAGCACGCCGGCAAGCGCTACCCGTGGCAGCTGTCGGGCGGCATGCAGCAGCGGGTGGCCATCGCACGGGCGATCGCCTACCAGCCGCGGGTGCTGCTCATGGACGAGCCGTTCGCCGCCGTCGACGCCCAGACCCGCGCCGACCTCGAGGACCTCATCCGCAAGGTGTGGAAGGACCTCGGCGTGACGATCCTCTTCGTCACCCACGACATCGACGAGTCGGTCTACCTCGGCGAGCGCGTCATCATGCTGTCCAGCTCGCCGACCGTGGTCCAGGAGGACCTCGCCATCGACCTGCCGGCCGAGCGCGACCAGCTCGGGACGCGCTCGCTGTCGCGGTTCACGGAGCTGCGCGGCCACGTCTACGAGCAGATCCAGAAGGCGAAGAGGGCTGCGCCGCAACAGGGCTCGTCCGACACCGCAACCGAGGTCGCCCACGTTGGCTGACCCGGGCGCGAGGCTGGTGACGGTGCGGGAGGCCGCATTCGCGGTGATGCGCGACGTCGGGCTCACCACGATCTTCTCCAACCCGGGTTCGACCGAGGTGCCGTTCCTCGCCGACCTGCCCGACGACCTCGACTTCGTGCTGGCACTGCACGAGGCGTCCGTGGTCGGCATCGCCACCGGGCACGCCTTGGCGACCGGCAGCCCGGCACTGGCGCTCGTGCACACCACTGCCGGCCTGGGCAACGCCGTCGCCGCCATCGCCACCGCGCGAGTCAACAGGGCGCCGGTCGTGGTCATGGTCGGGCAGCAGGACCGCCGGCACCTGGCGCTGGAGCCGTTCCTGGCAGGCCGGCTGGCCGGCCTGGCGGGGGACTACCCCGTGGAAGTACTCGCCCCCGTGTGGGCCGGGGACGTGCCGTCGGCGATCGCCCGGGCCGCCCACCGGGCGCAGGCCGCACAGGGACCGGTGCTGCTCGTGGTGCCCATGGACGACTGGGACCAGCCTGCGGCGCCCGACGCGGTGGCCGCACCGCAGCGGCTGGCGACCGCGCCCTCCGGCCTCCCGGCGGAGCTCGACGAGGTGGTCGGCCTCGCGGCCGGTGCGCGGTCGCCGGCCGTGCTGGCCGGGGCCGGGGTCGACACCGCCGCGGGCTGGGATGCCGTACGCAGGCTCGCAAGGGCCGCGCACGCCCCGGTCTACGCCGAGCCCTTCGGCGCCCGGGCAGGCTTCGACCAGACCGACCCGGCGTATGCCGGCCAGCTGCCCGCCGACCGCACCCGCCTGCGCGAGGTGCTCACCGGTCACGACCTGCTCCTCGTCCTGGGCGCCGCCGCCATCCGGCAGTACCCCTACGAGGAGGGCCCGCTCGTGCCGGAGGCCACTCAGGTCGTCGTCGTCACGAGCGACCTCGCCGAGGCGGTGCGCTCACCCGCGCTGCTGTCCGTCGTGGCGGACCCCGCCACCGTGGCGCGGGAGCTGGCCAGGCGCCTGGACGCGCACCGTTCCCGTGCAGCGGAATCCGAGCCACGCGTGGCGAGCGCCGCAGCGGAGGCGGGCCCGCGGCATACCCCGGCGGAGCCTCCCCGCGAGGGCGCACTGCGTCCGGAGGACGTGTTCGCGGTGCTCGCCGAGCACCTGCCGCGCGAGACGGTGCTCATCGAGGAGTCACCGTCGTCACGCCCGGCGCTGCAGGCCATGGTGCCGGCACGGGTGCCCATGGGCTTCCTGTCCGCGGCCATGGGCGGTCTGGGGTTCGCGCTGCCTGCGGCCGTCGGCGTCAAGATGGCCCGGCCCGACGCCCCCGTGCTCGCCGTCGTCGGAGACGGCTCGTCGCTCTACTCCATCCAGGCGCTGTGGACCGCCGCGCACCGCGGGGTCGGCGCCGTGTTCCTCGTGCTGGCCAACGGTCGGTATGCCGTGATGGACCGCCTCGCGGACCGGCGGGGCGGCAAGGCGCCATGGCCCGCCTTCCCGGAGGTGTCGGTCTCCACGCTCGCCGGCGGGTTCGGTGTGCGGGCGATGCGGATCGAGGACGCCGCCGAGCTCGCCGCGACCCTGCCCGACATCTGCGCCGGGCTCGCCGACCGCACCGAGCCGCTGGTCGTGGAGGTCGCCGTCGAGGCGGGCACCCACTTCCTGCCATGACGCCAGCCGGCCGTGAGAGGGACCATGAGCACAGCAGCCCAAGTCAACGACCCCACACCAGGAGGCACCGCATGACGTTCTTCGATCCGCAGGCCTGGTCCGGCCGGCTCTACAGCTCGGGCTGGACGGGTGGCGCCGCAGGGGCGCACGACGTCGTCGAGCCCGCGACCGGCACCACCATCGGCTCCTACGGCGTGGCGACCGCCGACGACGTCGCCCGCGCTGTCGACGTGGCTGCGAAGGCCCAGCGGGACTGGGCCGCCCAGCCCTACACGGAGCGGGCGCGGGTGATGCGCAACGCCGCCCGCCTCGTCGAGGAGCACGCCCCCGTGCTCGCCGACTGGCTCGTGCGCGAGGCCGGCTCGGGCCAGGGCAAGGCAGCGTTCGAGGCGAGCCTGGTGGCAGGGGAGTTCCACACCGGCGCGGCCACGGCCGAGGCGCCGTACGGCCAGCTGCTGCGCACCGCCCAGCCCCGGCTGAGCATGGCGCGCCGCGTGCCCGCCGGTGTCGTCGGCGTCATCTCGCCGTTCAACTTCCCCCAGATCCTGGCCAGCCGATCGGTCGCGCCGGCGCTGGCGACCGGCAACGCGGTGATCCTCAAGCCCGACCCGCGCACGGCCGTCTCCGGTGGCCTCTTCCTCGCCGCGATCCTCGAGGAGGCGGGCCTGCCCGAGGGCCTGTTCCACGTGCTCCCCGGCGGCGTCGAGGTCGGCAGCGCGCTCGTGGAGGAGCCGCGCGTGCGGATCATCTCCTTCACCGGTTCGACGGCTGCCGGTCGCAAGGTCGGCGAGGCCGCGGGCCGGATGCTCAAGCGCGCCCACCTCGAGCTCGGCGGCAACAACGCCCTCATCGTGCTCGACGACGTCGACCTGCCGGCAGCCGTGTCGGCCGGTGCGTGGGGCTCCTTCCTGCACCAGGGCCAGATCTGCATGACGACCGGTCGCCACCTGGTGCACGAGCGGATCTACGACGAGTACGTCGAGCGCCTCGCGGCCACCGCCGACCACATCCCGGTCGGGAACCCGGCAACCTCGGAGGCGCCCCTCGGCCCGGTGATCGACGCGCACCAGCGCGACCGCATCCACGACCTCGTCACGCGGTCGCAGGCTGCGGGGGCTCGGCTGGCGGCGGGCGGCACCTACGAGGACCTGTTCTACCGCCCCACCGTCCTCGCCGAGAGCGGCTACGACCACCCGGCCTTCTCCGACGAGGTGTTCGGTCCGGTCGCGCCGGTGGCGCGGTTCTCGACGGTCGAGGAGGCGATCGCCCTGGCCACCCAGAGCGAGTACGGCCTGTCGCTCGGCATCCTGACGAGGGACGTCATGAAGGCCTGGGACATCGCCGGCCAGATTCCCTCGGGCATCGTGCACATCAACGACCAGACCGTCGACGACGAGCCGACCGCGCCGTTCGGCGGCGTCGGGTTCTCAGGCACCGGCACCCGCTTCGGCGGTGTCGAGGCCAACGTGGAGGCCTTCACCGAGACCCAGTGGGTCACGATGCAGGGCTCCATCACGCCCTACCCCTTCTAGGCTGCCCGCATGGGCGCACCCACGCAGGCCCTGACCCGGGCCACCGTCGGCATCGTCGGCGGTGGCCCGGCCGGGCTGATGCTCTCGCACCTGCTGGCTCGCTCGGGCATCGACTCGGTCGTCGTCGACAACCGCACCCGCCGCGAGATCGAGGAGACGGTGCGGGCCGGCATCCTCGAGCACGACAGCGTGCGGATGCTGGTCGACACCGGCGTCTCCGACCGGGTGCTGCGCGAGGGCCACGAGCACGAGGGCATCGAGCTGCGCTTCGGGGGCACCGGCCACCGCATCGACTTCAAGGACCTGGTGGGGGAGTCGGTCTGGCTCTACCCCCAGACCGACGTCTTCATGGACCTCGCGACGGCCCGGGAGCGCGACCGCGGCGACGTGCGCTTCGGCGTCAGTGACGTCGCCGTGCACGACGTCACGACCGACGAGCCACGGATCACCTTCACCGACGCGGACGGCCGGGCGAGCGAGGTGCGGTGCTCGGTGCTCGTCGGGGCCGACGGCTCGCGCAGCATCTGCCGGCACGAGATCCCCGAGGCGCAGCGCCGACACTTCTTCCGCGAGTACCCGTTCGCGTGGTTCGGCATCCTGTGCGAGGCGCCCCCCAGCGCGCCGGAGCTCATCTACGCGCACTCCGACCGTGGCTTCGCGCTCATCAGCCAGCGCACCGAGTCGGTGCAGCGCATGTACTTCCAGTGCGATCCGACGGAGCGGGTGGAGGACTGGCCCGAGGACCGCATCTGGGAGGAGCTGCAGGCGCGGGTCGCCGGCGACGGGTTCCGGCTGAAGGAGGGCCGCATCACCGACACGACGGTGCTGCCCTTCCGCAGCTTCGTCTGTGAGCCGATGCGCCACGGCAGCATGGTGCTCGCCGGCGACGCCGCCCACACCGTGCCGCCCACCGGCGCCAAGGGGCTGAACCTCGCCCTGGCTGACGTGCGGGTGCTCCACGAGTGCCTCGAGCGGTTCGTCGCCGGTGACCGGGACGCCCTCGACGACTACAGCGAGCGGGCGCTGCAGCGGGTCTGGCGCGCCCAGCACTTCTCCTACTGGATGACGACGATGCTGCACCGGCTCCCCGACGCCTCGGACTTCGACGTGCGGCGGCAGGTCGGCGAGCTGACGTCGGTGGTCACCTCCAGGGCGGGCTCGACGTTCCTCGCCGAGGCCTACACCGGCTGGCCCGGCCGGGAGTAGCCGCAGCGCGCGGGTCCGCCCCGGGTCGGGCCCTCAGTGGTCGAACAGGTCGGCGGCGTCTGCCTGCCACACGCGGGTGTGGTCGTCGCGGACGGTCAGGTAGACCAGGGACTCGCTGACCTCGGCTCCGGTGAGCTGCCCGCGGGGGCCGTCCACGCAGGTCCACGACGCCCTGAGCAGACAGAGCCGGGGGCCGGCAGGGCCCTGGAGCGCCACCACCGGGTCGTCCACGAAGCCGTCGTCGGCGATCAGCACCGTCGGGTGCCGGAGGTCCACCCGCTCGTCGGCGACCCAGGCCGGCTTGGCACCATCGAGCACCACGACCGCGCGCTCTCCTCCAGTGCCCGCGAGCGTGCTGGTGTACGTGTAGTCGACGTCGGTGACCCGGTCGAGCACCTTGGGCAGCGGGACGCGCTGCCACGTGGCGTCGTCCCACGAGTCGCTGTCGGTGCTGACGAGCCAGGCCTGCGGCCTGCCGCGGACATCTGGCCCGGAGACCAGCACCGCACCGTCGCGCACCGAGCCGACCACGTCGGCGCGCGAGTCCTCGGCGACGCAGGCGGCCTCGCCGCCCCGGACCCGCCAGCCGGACAGGTCGGGCATCCAGACGGCGAGCGCCCCGTCGGGGCAGGCAGCGGTGACGGCGCTGCCGAAGAGGGCGAGGTCGTCATCGGACGCCCCTCCGTGGGTCACCAGGGCGTGCTCGGTGGCGCCGAGCATTGCCGAGCCACCGTCTCCCCAATCGCCTCCCACCCACATCCTGGGTGTCGGCGAGTCGGTCTCGGCAGTGAGCACGTTCCCACTGGCCGAGACCATCGGCCGGCCGATCGGGTGCGGCTGGGTCGCGCTGTCCTCGAGGCAGCCGCGGAACTGCCCGCCCCACACGAACGCCAGGCAGCCCGTCGCGCCGGCGCGGTCGGCGGGCACGAGCACGCCGCGGCCGCCGTCGGGCACGAGCGGGCCGACCGCCCGGGCGCCGTCGAGCCGCACCTCATGCCAGGCCGTCCCCGCGCCGGTGCTGCCGGTGGTCGTCGGCGGCGCCGTGGTGGCCGGGGTGGGGGCCGAGCCACCGCACCCGGTCACCGTGGCCACTGCCGCCGCCGCGGTGACTGCCACCGCGACCGCACGACCGCGCCTCACCCGCCCCCTGTGCACCCCGACAGTGTGGAGGAATGGCCAGGCACTGCGCAGCCGGTTGGGGTGCGCCGGGTGGGCCACCTCAGCGCTGCGCGCGGTATGCCGGTGGGCTGGCGTCCGTGGC
Organism: Knoellia sp. p5-6-4; assembly: GCF_029222705.1. NCBI lineage: Bacteria > Bacillati > Actinomycetota > Actinomycetes > Micrococcales > Intrasporangiaceae > Knoellia > Knoellia sp. p5-6-4. Next base: position 456,628 of record NZ_JARGZF010000002.1, on the reverse strand, counting down.
CGTGCGACGGCGCACCCAGAGGGTCACCTCGGCGTCGTCGTCGCGGACGGCCACGTAGGTCGCGTCCTCCATCTCGACCGCGGAGGTGAGCAGCCCGCGGGGGCCGTCGACGGCATACCAGCCGTCCTGGCGCTGGGTCCACACCCGGGTGCCGCGCAGGGCCTGCACGGCCAGGACGACCGGCTGGCCGCCCACTCCGGGGTCGGCCACGAGCACCGTGGGCGAGGTGGACTCGAGCGCGTCGTCGGGGACGTCGACGGTGGTGGCGCGGTCACCCGAGACCGTCACCAGGACCGGTCGGCCCGCGCGGCTGCCGGCGACCACCCCATCCACCGCCACCACCACGTCGGTGACGAGGTCGGCTGCGTCGGTCGTCGTGACGTGGTGCCACTCGGCCGTGCTCCACTCCTCGTCCTCGGCGGTGGCGAACCAGATCTGGGTCAGACCACTGGCGGAGGGCACCGTGCCGGGGGCGAACAGCGGGCCGGCCACGAGAAGCCACCCGTCGCCGGTGTCCGCCCGGAGCGGGGAGGGGCTGCCCGCGTCGACGCAGGGGCCCTGTGCGCCGAACGGGGTCAGCCCGGGCGAGCGAACCGTCCAGGCGGACACGGCGCCGTGCGGGCACGCAGCTGAGGGGACCGTGCCGACCACGATCGCCTCGTCGTCGGAGGTGGCGGCGTCGACGAACGCGGTGGCGTTGCCGTCGGGTCCGGGCGCCAGTGACTCGCGGGCGAGCCTGGCGTCGTCGCCGGCCCAGACGACGGGTGGCGTCGCGTCGCCCATGTCCTGCCACTCGACGGCGAGGATGACGTCACCGTTGGTGGAAAGTGCTGTGGCAGAGGGGATTGCGGGCGAGGTGTCGCCGTCCGGGAGGCAGCGTGCGGCCCCCTCTACCGTCAGCTCCACCAGGCAGGGGCGTCCGTGCAGGAGGCCGGATGCCAGCAGCCGCCCCGGCTGGTAGGGCTCGACGGGGCCGGTGAGGGTGAGCCCGCCCACGCTGACGCGCTCCCACCCGGCCGGCACCTCGTCACCGCGCAGAGCGGCGGGGACCGCACAGGCCGAGAGCGCGGCGGCCGTGGCGACACCCATGGCGAAACCGGTTCGACGCTGTCGCATGCCCCACCCCCCGTCCAGCACGAGTGTGCCGCGGTGCGACCCCGGGTGAGGGGCCATTGCGCCAAGTCGGGGGTGGCCCTCAGCGCACGCCGCGGGGGCGGAACTGGATCGAGATCCGTGGCCCCACCGTCTTGGCGGTCTTGGGGATGCAGTGGTCCCAGGTGCGCTGGCAGGAGCCGCCCATGACGACGAGGTCGCCGTGCCCGAGGGAGAAGCCGAGTGACTTCCCACCTCCGCGAGGTCGCAGCATCAGCGATCGCGCCGACCCCACGGAGAGGATCGCGACCATGGTGTCGAGGTCCCTGGCCCGGCCGATGCGGTCGCCGTGCCAGGCAACCGAGTCGCGGCCGTCGCGGTAGAGGCACATGCCGGCGGTGACGAAGGGCTCGCCGAGCTCGCCGGCGTAGTGGCGGCTCAGCCGCTCGCGCGCCTCGACGAGCACCGGGTGCGGCAGCGCCTCGCCCTCGCTGTAGAACTTCAGCAGGCGAGGGACGTCGACCATCTGCTCGTACATCTCGCGTCGCTCGGCGTGCCACGGCACGTGGTGGTGCAGGTGGTCGAACAGCTCGTCCGCCCCGGCCAGCCAACCGGGTCGGTAGTCGACCCAGGCGCCTCTCGCCAGAAGGGTGCGCTGGGGGCCGCGGCCGAGCGAGCGCAGCTCGAGGCGGTCGGCGACGTCGAGCAGCGAGCCCTGGAGTGCCATGCTCATGGCGCCCACCTTACGACAGGTTCGAACACCTGTTCTAGAGGTTGAGGGGCATCCCCGGTCACCGGGCGAGCGCCTGCACCCGCCACATGCCGCTCTGCTCGGTGGACACCGGTCGAAGGCCGTGCCCCACCAGCACCGCCAGCATCTCCGCCGGAGGGTGGGCGTAGGTGCGGAACTCGCGGCCCATGAGGGCATGAAAGGTGTTCTCCGCCGCCAACAGTGCGCGGCTGCCGAGGTGGCGAGGTGGGTGGCTGAACGCCAGCCGGTGGCGGCAGTGGTCGGCCGCCGCAGCGAGGAGCCGTTCGTGGTCGGGGTAGCAGCAGACGACCCGGTGGAGGACGACCACATCTGCGGGCCCCACCTCGTCCGGCGTCGCGGCGATGTCCACGATGCTCCGCCGGACCCGGTCGGCCACTCCGGCATCCTGTGCCAGCCGGTGCGCGTCGTGGTCGTAGGCGGTGGACAGCTCCAGGGAGACGACCGTCGCGGCGCCGCGGCGCAGGAGCTCGATGCCGATCTCGCCGACGCCGCCGCCGATCTCGAGCACGGTGGCGTCGGTCAGGCCGTCGGCGGCGAGGAAGTCGACCATGCGCGTCGCCGTCCGGTCCAGTCCCCGGCGTCGATACCTCCTGGCCATCCGCCCGGAGAACCCGGAGCCGAACATCTGGTCGCACCCCCGCGGGTCACAGCATCCGGCCACGTGTCGAGTCTCCACCACGGCCGCCGGTCACGGAAGGCGTGCCACCCAGCCCCACAGGCGGGTCATCGCGATCGGCGTGGTGCGCTGGCACCCGCCGCACCTGCGGCGCGATGCTGGGGCGATGACGGAGTGCAACGTCCTCGGCGGCGACCTCGAACCGTGCGGCACCGACCCGGTGACCGGCTTCTTCCGCGACGGCTGCTGCAGCACAGGGCCGCAGGACCTCGGGAGCCACACGATCTGCGCGGTGGTCACGGCGGAGTTCCTCGCGCACCAGCGCAGCATCGGCAACGACCTGTCGACGCCGGTGCCCGAGTACCGGTTCCCCGGCCTGGTGCCGGGAGACCGCTGGTGCGTGACGGCGCTCAACTGGGCCAGGGCCCGCGCCGACGGCGTGGCCGCGCCGGTGGTGCTGGCGGCGACCAACGAGGCGGTGCTGCAGCTGGTGCCCCTCGCCGCTCTGCAGGAGCATGCCGTCGACGTCCCCACCGACCCGAGCTCGCTCGAGCAGTGACGCTCCGGAACCGCTGCCCCCGATGGTGCGTCCCACGGGCATGAGGGCCAGAGGCACAGCCACACGACGTGTCCCCGTCGTCGCCGTGCTCGCGGTCGTCGCGGCCCTGGGACTGGCGATGGTGGTGCGCACCCTCGTCGACCCCGGCGGGGAGGACAACGCCAATGGTTCGGTCCCCGTCCGCGGCGTGGCCGACCTGCAGGGCGCGTGGACCGCGGTGAACGACGTCGGCGCACCGTCGCCGGTCGTGCAGGGCTCAAGCGTCGCGCTCACCTTCGAGGGCACGTCGCTGCGCGCCACGACGGGGTGCAACGTGCTGACCGGAACCGTCAGAGTCGTGGACAGCACGCTCGTCGTCGACGGGCTCGGGGGCACCGAGATGGGCTGCGAGCCGGCGCTGACGCGCCAGCAGGAGTGGGTCGGGGAGATGCTGCAGGCGCGGCCGCGGCTCGAGCTCAGCGGGCCGACGCTCTCCCTGCTCTGGGACGACCACTGGCTCGGGCTGAGCTCAGAACCTGCGGGCTGACAGGCGGTCCAGCTCGGCCGTCAGGGCTGCGCGCAGGTCGTCGTGCGGGGGCCCGAGCACGGTCTCCGGCTCCGGTGCGCGCCACCGCTCGATCGGGTGCAGGGCCACCGGACGCCACACGTGGTCGGGCCCCTCCCACTCGTAACGGGGCCAGACGTGCGCATGCAGGAAGGCGTCGTGGTTGCCCTGGATCTCGAGGTTGACCCTCCGGAAGTGCGGATCGCGTCGCGCGCACACCGTATGCACCGCCTCGCCGAGCAGCTCCATGCTGCCGAGGAAGGCCAGCCGCTCCTGCCTCGGCAGGTCGGTCAGCCGATCCGTGCCGGGCGTGTCGGTGATGAGCACGCAGTTGCCCGGCAGGAACTGCACGTCACCCATGACCGCGAACCGGCCCGCGAGCCGGCGCAGCACCGCGGGGTTCTCACCGCGCAGTGCCGAGCCCACGCGGTCCGCGCGCCAGTCGTCGCCATGGGGGGCCTTGGTCGAGGTCACGGCCGTGCAGCGTAACGGCGCGGGGGTGGGCCGGCGCCCGAGCTGCGGCGTGTCGCCGTGCCGGCCGACGGCACTGGCACCACCCATGAGCCTCGGTCGACGCAGGGTCGGCCGCCTCACGAGGGGGACGCCGATGTCGTTCATGACCGCTGTGCAGACCGTGTTGTCGAAGTACGCGACCTTCTCCGGTCGGGCCCGCCGCTCGGAGTACTGGTGGTTCGTCCTCTTCTACCTCATCGTCGCCGTGGTGGCCACGGTCATCGACAGCGGCGCGGGCCTTCCCCAGACGGCGGGCTACGGCCCGGTCACGATGCTGGTGACGCTCGCGCTGCTGCTGCCGAGCCTGGCGGTGACGGCGCGACGCCTGCACGACACCGGCCGCAGCGGCTGGTGGATGCTGTTGTCGCTCATCCCGATCGGCGGTCTCGTCGTGCTGTTCTTCGCGCTGCAGGACTGCAAGGGCCACAATGCGTGGGGTCAGTCCCCCAAGGCCGTGGCCGCTCAGCCGGCGTAGCCGAACCAGCCGTCCTCCGCACCCTCCGGCGGCGTCGGCAGCTCCCACAGCGGGCCTGCCGACGCCGCCGCGCCTTCGTGCACCGGGCGTGCGTCGAACGCCGTCCGGGTCTCGGGTATGCCGCGTGCCAGCCACTCGACGACGAAGGTCCAGCGCTCACCTCTGGGGAGCGGGTACAGCCAGTGCTGCCACCTGTCGTGGATCCCGCCCTGGACGCCGCCGAGCTGTGCGATGCGTGGCGTCTCGGGGACGATGTTGAGGTTCTCCGGCAGGTCCTCACGCGCGGCCCCGGTCTTCGTGCCGTCCTCGAGCAGCACGCCGATGCGGACGGCGTTCCTCCAGGCCCACTCGTCGTCGACGAGCTCGGTGCCGGGGCGCTGCCAGGTCTGCACCGTGAACGCCATGCCGGCCGGGTAGACCTCCAAGCCGGCCACCGCCACCACGGTGTCGTCGGTGCGGCCCAGCACGACCGTGCCGCCGACCGAGACCGGCACGACGTTGACCGGCGGCTGCCACGGCATCTGCACGTAGACCGGTCGGTGGTCCTCGACCCGCTGCCGCTCGGGCAGGGGCTCGAAAAACGGCTCTGCCCCGGCACTATTCGGCGTCGACATGACCGGTCCGTCGCTCGACGTCGGACCCGGAGGCGCGGGCGACGTCCTGCAGCGCATGACGAACGGCCAGCCTGATGACCAGGTAGGCCACGAAGGCGAGGAGCGCCCAGCTCACCAGCATCACGAGCACCAAGGCCCCTCCGCTCTCCCCGGGGACCAGAGGAGACGCCTCCGCCCACAGCCGTTCCGCTGCTGCTTCCGCCCCCACGACTGTTGCCACCACCACCGTCACCATGACCGAAGGCTAGGGGAGCCGGGCCCTCTCGGTCTGGACGTCGTGGCATCCGGTGCGATCGGCTGACGGGACCTTGGCCTCTGCACACGACTGCCCGGGCGCCTAGCGTGGACTCAGTCGAGCCGGCCTCGATCGTCGGCTCGCGGACGGAGAAGCGAGATGCCACCTCACTGCGACTCCCTCGACGGTCCCGTCGTCTCCGCGGCGCGTCTGGCGCTCGATGCCGAGGACGTCGCCCTGGTCCTGCCCTACGTCCCGGAAGAGGCCGAGGCCGAGGTCACAGCGGTCTTCGACCAGGTGACGGACGCGCGGGTCCTGGGCGGTCAGGCCAGGGTCGTCGCGGACCGACACTTCTTCGAGACCGTTGTCCGGCTGCACCGGGCCGGTGAGGGCGCTCCCTACACCGGACTCAAACCTCCGGGGCTCTCGCATGGTCCGGTCATTCCCCTTGCCGAGCGCGCGGTGCTGAGCGGCGACGCCGGGGAGGTGGCTCGCTTCCTGACCGCCGAGCTCACGGACCAGGTCGAGCGCCGGCTGGCCGAGGTGCGCAGCCTCGAGGACGTCAGGAGCCGATCTCTCGCTGATGCACGGCGCCATGTCGAGGCCATGCTCGGCTTCGAGGTCTACTGCCACAGTGTCCACCAGACGCTGCAGGCCCCGGCGCACTCCGAGGGCGAGCGGGCAGCGCACCACCACGCCTAGCGGGCACGCGGGCACCCGGCATACCGGCTTTTGGACCGCGTCGGGAGAGAATGGGTCCATGCCGCTCTACCGCGACGAGGCCATCGTGCTGCGCACCCAGAAGCTGGGCGAGGCCGACCGCATCGTCACGCTGCTCACGCGCGCCCAGGGCAAGGTGCGCGTGGTGGGCAAGGGCGTGCGCCGCACCAAGTCGCGGTTCGGCGCGCGCCTCGAGCCGGCGATGATGGTCGACCTGCAGTGCTACGAGGGCCGCAGCCTCGACACGGTGACACAGGCCGAGACGCTCGCCAGCTGGGGAGACGTGCTGGCGCGTGACTACACGACCTACACCGCCGCCACCGCGATGCTCGAGACCGCCGACCGGCTCACCGAGGAGCGTGAGCCGTCGCTGCAGCAGTACCTCCTGCTCGCCGGCGCCCTGCGCTCGATGGCAGAAGGCGCGCACGACCCCGGCCTCGTCCTCGATGCCTACCTGCTGCGCGCCCTCGCGATCGCGGGCTGGGCGCCGAGCTTCCACGACTGCGCCCGGTGCGGTGCCGAGGGCCCGCACCGCGCGTTCAACCTCGCCGCCGGCGGCACGGTGTGCCCGGTATGCCGTCCGCCCGGCTCCGCGGCGCCGGCGCCGGAGACGCTCGAGCTGCTGGCCGCGCTGCTCGCCGGCGACTGGGTGGTCGCCGACGCCTCCGAGGTGCGGCACCGCCGCGAGGGCACCGGCCTGGCGACGGCCTTCCTGCAGTGGCACCTCGAGCGCGGGGTGCGCTCTCTGCGGCTGGTCGAGCGCCGCGATCCCAGCCCGCGGCCGGATGCGCCGCCCGCGCAGGTGACCCCGCTGCGCGTCGAGGCCAAGGCATGAGCGGTCCCTACGCGCGGCCGTTCGCGCATCCCAGCGGCGCCACGCCCCCGCGGCTGCCCGCCGAGCTGGTGCCCCATCACGTCGCGATCGTCATGGACGGCAACGGCCGTTGGGCAAACCAGCGCGGGCTGCCGCGCACCAAGGGCCACGAGGCGGGCGAGGCGGCCCTGCTCGACGTCGTCGCCGGGGCCATCGAGGCGGGCGTCGGTCACCTGTCGGCCTACGCCTTCTCCACCGAGAACTGGAAGCGCTCGCCCGAGGAGGTGCGCTTCCTCATGGGGTTCAACCGCGACGTCATCCGACGTCGGCGGGACCAGCTGCACGAGTGGGGCGTGCGGATGCGCTGGGTCGGCCGGCGCCCACGGCTGTGGGGCTCGGTCATCAAGGAGCTCGAGGTCGCCCAGGAGCTGACGAGGCACAACACGGGCCTCACGCTCTACTTCTGCGTCAACTACGGCGGCCGGGCCGAGATCGCCGACGCCGTGCAGCGCATCGGCGAGCAGGTGAAGGCGGGCAACCTCAAGCCGGGCTCCATCGACGAGCGCACCATCGCCCGCTTCCTCGACGAGCCGGACATGCCCGACGTCGACCTGTTCGTGCGCAGCTCGGGGGAGCAGCGCACGTCGAACTTCCTGCTGTGGCAGAGCGCCTACGCCGAGATGGTCTTCCAGGACACGCTCTGGCCCGACTACGACCGGCGCCACCTGTGGGAGGCGATCCAGACCTACGCCGAGCGCGACCGCCGCTACGGCGGGGCGGTCGACCAGCCCACCGCCTAGCGCTGGCAGTCGGCGCAGGTGCCGAAGATCTCCAGCGTGTGCTGCACGTCGGAGAAGCCGTGCTCCTCGCTGATCTTGTCGGCCCAGCGCTCGACCGCGGGTCCCTCCACCTCGACCGTCCTGCCGCACCCGCGGCAGACGAGGTGGTGGTGGTGCCCGGTGCTGCACGCCCGGTAGACGGCCTCACCCTCGGCGGTGCGCAGCATGTCGATCGAGCCGTCCGCGGCCATCGACTGCAGGGTCCGGTAGACCGTGGCCAGGCCGACCTTCTCGCCTGCCTCACGCAGCAGGGCGTGCAGCTCCTGGGCAGAGCGGAACTCGTCGACGTCGGCCAGGACGGCTGCGACGGCCGCGCGCTGCTTGGTGGGGCGGCGACCCGACTCGGACGCCGCCTTCGTCGTCGCGGCCATCAGTGGCCCACCTCCCGGTCGTGTCCTGCTGTCGCGCCTGCGGGCTCGGCGCCGTGCTCGTCGTAGTGGCCCTCATGGGCGGCGTGCCGGTGCCCGTCGTGCAGGTAGTCGACGTGGTCGCCGTGGACGATGGCCGGGTGCCCGCACTCGTCACCGTGCTCGTGCTGGTGGTGCGTGTCGGCGCGGCGGTGCTGGCGCGACCTCAGGCGAGCGGCGACCGCGGTGCTGGCCGCGACGACGACGAAGGCGCCGATGGCGAGCAGCACGATGGTGCCGCCCGAGGGCGTCTCGGCGTAGAAGGAGATGACGACGCCACCGACGCTGGCAAGCACCCCGATGAGCACGGCCCACCGCACCGAGGCCCGGAAGCTGCCCCCGAGGAGCTGGGCGGTGGCGTTGGGGATGATCATCAGGGCGCTGATCAGCAGCAGGCCGACGACACGCATGGAGACCACCACGGTCACAGCGGTCAGCACGGCCAGCGCGACGTTGAGCCCGGTGACGGGCAGGCCCATGGCGCGGGCGTACTCCTCGTCGTTGGCCACGGCGAACAGCCACGGCCGCAGAAGGGTGGTGCCCACCACGACGACGACGGCCAGGCCGGCGAACACCCACAGGTCGGCGGCGTTCGCGGTGGTGATGGCACCGAAGAGGTATGCCGTGAGGTTGGCCGGGCTGCCGCCGGGCGACTTGGCGATGATGACCACGCCGGCGGCGATGCCGCCGTAGAACATCACCGCGAGGGCGACGTCGCCGCTGGTGCGGCCCCGGGCCCGGATGACCTCGATCACCACGGCCGCGGCCACGGCTGCCACGAGGGCGGTCAGCACCGGCGCGGTGCCGGTGAGGACGCCGACGGCGACACCGGCGAGGGCGACGTGCCCCATGCCGTCACCGATGAGCGAGAGGCGGCGCTGAAGCAGGAAGACGCCCACCAGGGGAGCGGCGAGCCCGACCAGGAGGGCGGCGACCAGCGCCTGGCGCATGAAGTCGTAGGAGAGCAGCTCAGTCATGGGTGAGGCTCCGCGGGTCGAGGGGGCCGGTGGGCGTCGCGCCCGCCAGCCCGGAGGCGGGCGCAACCTCGTCGGGGTGGTGGTGGTCGTGCCCGACGGCGCCGAGGGTGTTGCGGGCCCGGCCGAACTGCGCGGGCGTGCCGTCGAAGGAGACCCGACCGCCCGACATCACCACGATGCGGGTGACGATGTCGGACAGCGCCTCCAGCTCGTGGGTCACGATGAGCATGGTGGTGCCGCCGCGGGCCAGGCGGGCCAGCACCCCGGCGAGCACCTCCTGGTTGGCGGCGTCGACGCCGGCGGTGGGCTCGTCCATGATCAGCACGTCCGGGTGGGAGGCGAGCGCGCGGGCGATGAGCACTCGTCGCTGCTGGCCCCCGGACAGGGTGGTGACGTCGGCCCCCGAGCGGTCCTTCAGGCCCACCACGTCGAGGCAGCGGTCGATGAAGCGACCCTCGCCCCGGCCTCCCCGGGGCTGCCACCAGCGCCGGTGGGGGAGACGGCCCACCTCGACGATCTCGGCGACCGTGGCGCGCACCGAGGACGACAGGGTGTGCCGCTGGGGCACGTAGCCGAGACGGGGGTGCTCGTCGAAGTCCTCGACCGGTACGCCGAACAGGCGGGCGCGGCCACCCATGAGGTCGTTGAGTCCCAGCAGCCCTTTCACCAGCGTGGACTTCCCGGACCCGTTGGCGCCGAGCAGCGCCACGACCTCACCCGGTGCGATGGTGAGCGTCACGTCGCGCACGACCGGCGCCTCGGCATAGCCGAAGGAGGCGTGCTCGAGGGCGATGACCGGTGTGTCGGCCGCGGCCGGTGCCGCGGCTGACGGCTCGGCGCTCACTGACAGCCCTGGCCGGCGCGGAGGGCCCCGAGGTTGCTGCGCATGACCTCAAAGTAGTCCTTGCCGGCCGACTGGTCCGTGAGGCCTTCGATCGGGTCGAGCACCGCGAGCCGGGCACCCGTCTCGCGCGCGAGGGTCTGAGCCACGGCCCGGCTCACCAGCGTCTCGGCGTAGACGGTCGTGACTGCCTCCTCCTTCACGAAGGAGGCGATCCGGCCCAGGGTGGCGGGGTCGGGCTCGGCCTCGGGGGTGAGGCCGCTGATTCCCTGCTGGTGGAGGTCGTACGCCTCGGCGAGGTAGCCGAACGCGGCGTGGCTCGTCACGAGATCGCGGCTGTCGCAGGTCTTGAGCCCGGCCTTGAACTCGGAGTCGAGGGCGGTCAGCCGCGACGTGAAGTCCGCTGCGCGGGAACGGAACTCGTCGGCGTGCTCGGGGTCGAGCTCGGCGAGCCTCGCGGCCATGGCGTCGGCGACATCGGCGTAGCGCTGCGGGTCGAGCCAGAAGTGCGGGTCGGCGCTGCCCTCGGCTTGCTCCTCCTCGGCGTGCGCGTCGTGCTCGGCCTCGCTCTCGCCCTCGTGGCCGTGCGGCTGGGCGGCCAGGTCGAGTCGCGCCGACGGCGTGACGTCGAAGCCCTTGTCCGCGGCCTGGTCTGCAACGGCGTCGTCGACGGCGGGCTGGAAGCCCTTGAGGTAGACCACGGAGTCGGCGCCGGAGACGGTCGCGACCGCCTTGGGGGTCAGCTCGAGGTCGTGGGGCTCGACGCCGGGCTTGGTCAGGCCGGTGACGCTGACGCGGTCGCCGCCGACCTGCTCGACGGCGTACTGCAAGGGGTAGAAGGCCGCGACGACCTCGAGGTCGCCGTCCCCCGAGGTGCCGGCACCTGCCTGGCTGCCGCACGCGGTCACGCCGGCGAGGGTGACGGCGGACAGGAGGGCGGGGAGCAGGCGGGCCTTCATGACAATCATTCTCATCCGGAATGAGAATGATTGTCAAAACCGTGTCCGCGTGAGCGGCGCTGCAGCTCGGCTCAGGTGCGGGGAACCGCCTGGGTGACGGCGATCGCCGCCGCGAGGAGGATGACCGCGACGCGCATCAGCCGCTCGACGCCGGTGAGGCGCGGCCAGCCGAGGTAGAGCATCCACGCCAGGAAGAGGGCGACCAGGGCGGTGAGCACCCAGCCCCAGCCCGGGATGAGGATGCCGCCCACCAGCAGGGCCAGGACGGCGAGGAAGGGCACGGCCCGGGGGAGGCGGCTCAGGCGGGTCAGCAGCGGGAGGCTGGCCTTCTCGACGGAGGTGCGGAAGCTCGAGGACACGCCCCGCACCCTACGACAGGGGGCAGCGGCAGCTGAGCAGGCGGCATACCCGCGTGAGCGCCCGGTAGGCGGTCGGTAACCTTCTCCGCATGGCTGCACCGACCTCCACCGTGGACACCGTCGTCTCCCTCTGCAAGCGCAGGGGCTTCGTCTTCCCGTGCGGTGAGATCTACGGCGGTACGAGGTCGGCCTGGGACTACGGCCCGCTCGGCGTGGAGCTCAAGGAGAACATCAAGCGCCAGTGGTGGAAGTCGATCGTGACCGGCCGCGAGGACGTCGTCGGGCTCGACTCCTCGATCATCCTGCCGCGCGAGACGTGGGTGGCCTCGGGCCACGTCGGCGAGTTCAGCGACCCCCTCACCGAGTGCCAGTCGTGCCACAAGCGGTTCCGGCTCGACCACATGCAGGAGGCCATCGCCGAGAAGGAGGCGAAGAAGGGCAAGGAGGTCGACCCCGACACCATCCCCCTGAGCGACATCGCCTGCCCGAACTGCGGCACGCGCGGCGCGTGGACCGAGCCGCGCGAGTTCAACATGATGCTCAAGACCTACCTCGGCGTGATCGAGGACGAGTCCGGGCTCCACTACCTGCGCCCCGAGACCGCCCAGGGCATCTTCGTCAACTTCCTCAACGTCATGAACGCCTCGCGCAAGAAGCCGCCGTTCGGCATCGCGCAGACCGGCAAGAGCTTCCGCAACGAGATCACGCCGGGCAACTTCATCTTCCGCACCCGCGAGTTCGAGCAGATGGAGATGGAGTTCTTCGTCAAGCCTGGTGAGGACGAGGAGTGGCACCAGTACTGGATCGACGAGCGCACCCGCTGGTACACCGACCTCGGCATCAACCCCGACAACCTGCGCCACTACGAGCACCCGCAGGACAAGCTGTCGCACTACTCCAAGCGCACCGTCGACATCGAGTACCGGTTCAACTTCGCCGGCTCGGAGTGGGGTGAGCTCGAGGGCATCGCGAACCGCACCGACTTCGACCTCGGCACGCACACGAAGCACTCGGGCACCGACCTCGTCTACTTCGACCAGGCCAGCGGCGAGAAGTACACGCCCTACGTCATCGAGCCGGCAGCCGGCCTGTCCCGCTCGCTGATGACGTTCCTCGTCGATGCCTACTCCGAGGACGAGGCCCCCAACACCAAGGGCGGGGTCGACAAGCGCGTCGTGCTGCGCCTCGACAAGCGTCTCGCGCCGGTCAAGGCCGCCGTGCTGCCGCTGTCGCGCAACGCCGACCTGACGCCGAAGGCCAAGGACCTCGCCGCCGCGCTGCGCCAGCACTGGAACGTCGAGTTCGACGACGCCGGCGCCATCGGCCGCCGCTACCGCCGCCAGGACGAGATCGGCACGCCGTTCTGTGTCACGGTCGACTTCGACACCCTCGACGACCACGCCGTCACGGTGCGCGAGCGCGACACGATGAGCCAGGAGCGGGTCTCGCTCGACCAGATCGAGTCCTACCTGGCCGCGCGCCTCGTCGGCTGCTAGGGGGTTCGGCCCGTCGCGACCGGCCGCCCCGGGTCGGTGATCCAGTGGCTCCACGAACCGACGTAGACCGGCGTCTCGACGCCGATCTCGTGCAGGGCGAGCGCCTGGTGCGCCGCCGTCACCCCTGACCCGCAGTAGGTGCCGACCGGCCTGCCCGGCCTCACGCCGAGGGCCGTGAACCGATCCCGCAGCTCGTGCTGGGGCAGGAACCTGCCGTCCGGCCCCATGTTGTCGACGGTGGGTGCGCTGACGGCACCGGGGATGTGCCCGGCGACCGGGTCGATGGGCTCGGTCTCGCCGGCCCAGCGCTCGGTCGAGCGGGCGTCGAGCAGCACGCCGAGGCGGGCCACCTCGGCCGCCCCGTCGGCGTCGAGCAGCGGCATGCCGCCGGCGTGCGCCTCGAAGGTCCCGGCGCCCGGGGGCGGCACCTGCGTGCTGACGGGCCCTCCCGCCCCGGCCCACGCGGCCAGCCCGCCGTCGAGCACCTGAACGAACCCGAGGCCGTAGTAGCCGAACACCCACCACGCGCGAGCGGCGGCCGTGCACGCGCCCTGGTCGTAGACGACCACCCGGGTGTCGGCGTCGACGCCGCAGCGGCGCAGCGCCGCCTGCACCGAGTGGGCCGTCGGCAACGGGTGCCGCCCGCCGGGGCCGGGGGGACCGGCGAGCTCGGCGTCGAGGTCGACGTGGTGGGCGCCGGGCAGGTGCGCGCGTTCGTAGTCGTCGCGGCCCTTGCCGACCGCCCCGAGGTGGTACTGGACGTCGACGACCACGACATCGTCGAGCCGGCCACGCAGATCCTCGGGGCTGATGAGGGCGCTCATGAGCCACATCCAACCGCAGCGCCGGCGGCCTCGCGTAGCGTCGGGGCATGACGACCCGGCTCGTGCTGGTGCACGGCACCCGCGTGAGCAGCGCCCAGTGGCGGCTGCCGGCCTACGAGGAGGTGCTCGCCGAGCTCGACGTCGTGACGCCCGACCTCCCGGGGCACGGGTCGCGGGCCGGGGACCCGTTCACCACCGCGGCCGCAGTCGATGTCCTCGCCGAGGCGGTCGAGGGAGGGGAGCCGGGTGCACCGGTCGTGCTCGCAGGCCACTCGCTCGGCGGCTACATGGCCATGGCGTATGCCGGCGCCCACCCCGACCGCCTCGCCGGACTGGCGCTGATCGGGGCGTCCGCGGTGCCCCGCGGACCCGGCGCCGCGGCATACCGCGCCTTTGCGTCACTGATCCCGAAGGTCGGCCCGGAGCGGATGGCCAGGCTGTCGAACCGGGTGCTGACCCGGCTCACCGACGAGGAGACCGCTCGGACGGTGCTCGACGGCAGCGACTCCTACGAGGCCACCGCCGATGCCTGGGCAGCGGTGATGGCCGACGGCGACCCCCGGCTGCTGCGCGACGTGACCTGCCCGGTGCTCCTGCTCAGCGGGCAGTGGGACCAGCTGCGGGTGCACGCGCGGGAGTTCGCCGCCCAGTGCCGGGACGCCCGGGTCGTGGTGGTGCCGGGCGCGACGCACCTGCTGCCGCTCAGCCACCCGCGCGTGGTCGCGACCATGCTGCGCGACCTCGCCCACGAGGTCTCGGACCCAGTCTCGGCCCCCGCGGATTCTGAGGAGGGCCGCAGCACCTGAGACAATGCGGGCGCCATGACCAGCACAGCCTCCGCCACCGCACCAGCTCCCGCAGCCACCCCCATCCTGCCGCCGCTGCAGATCGGCCCCCACACCATCGAGTCGCCCGTCGTGCTCGCGCCGATGGCCGGCATCACCAACCGCGCGTTCCGGAGGCTGTGCCGCGAGTACGGCCAGGAGGGGCTCGAGCGCGGAGGCGCCAGCGGGGCGACGTCGCTCTACGTGAGCGAGATGATCACCTCGCGCGCGCTGGTCGAGCGGACGCCGGAGTCGATGCGGCTCATCGAGCACGACCCGGAGGAGAGCCCGCGGTCGATCCAGCTCTACGGCGTCGACCCGGCCACGGTGGCCGCGGCCGTGCGGATGCTGGTGACCGAGGACCGCGCCGACCACATCGACCTCAACTTCGGCTGCCCCGTGCCCAAGGTGACCCGCAAGGGCGGGGGAGCGGCGCTGCCGTGGAAGCGCGACCTCTTCGAGGCGATCGTGACGGCCGCCGTGCGCGAGGCCTCTCCGTCGGGCGTCCCCGTCACGGTGAAGATGCGCAAGGGAATCGACGACGAGCACCTGACCTACCTCGACGCCGGGCTGATCGCGGAGCGGGCCGGGGTCGCGGCGGTCGCGTTGCACGGCCGGACCGCCTCCCAGGCCTACTCGGGCGAGGCGGACTGGACCGCGATCACCCGGCTGAAGGAGACGGTGCGCAGCATCCCCGTGCTCGGCAACGGCGACATCTGGTCGGCCGAGGACGCCGTGCGGATGGCGGAGGAGACCGGCTGCGACGGCGTCGTCGTCGGCCGGGGCTGCCTCGGACGCCCCTGGCTGTTCACCGACCTGGCAGCAGCCTTCGCCGGAACCCCCGCCCGCATCGAGCCGACGCTCGGCGAGGTGACGGCGACGATGCGCCGCCACACCGAGTACCTCGTCGACTTCTACGGGGACGAGTTCAAGGCCTGCCGCGACATCCGCAAGCACATCGCGTGGTACCTCAAGGGCTTCCCGGCGGGCTCGACCGTGCGGCACCATCTCGCCCTCGTCGACTCGCTCGAGGCGCTCGACGCCCTCATCGCCACGATGGACCCCGAGGCACCGTGGCCGGGTGACGCGGCCGAGGGCCAGCGGGGACGGGCCGGCTCGCCTCGGCAGGTCGCCCTGCCCGAGGGGTGGCTCGACAGCCAGGAGCTCAACGAGGCCGCGCGGCAGGCCGTCGCCCAGGCGGAGCTGTCGGTCTCCGGCGGCTGAGGTCTGCGGCGGCTGAGGTCTGCGGCGGCCCAGCGGGCCCGGACACAGCGCTGCTGCCCGGCCACCGGTGGGATGGCCGAGCAGCAGCTGTTCAGGGGGACGTCCCCCTGGCGTCGCGCCTACCGCGAGGCGATGCCGTGCGCCACGGCGTCGAGCAGGTGGCCGGTGAAGGCGGGCAGGTCGTGCGGTTTCCGGCTGGTGATGAGGTTGCCGTCGACGACGACCTCCTTGTCGACCCAGTCACCGCCGGCGTTGCGGATGTCGGTCTGCAGGCTCGGCCACGACGTGAGCTGCTTGCCGCGCACGACGTCGGCCTCGACGAGGGTCCACGGGGCATGGCAGATGGCGGCCACGACCTTGCCGGACTGGACGAACTCGCGGATGAACGCGATGGCGTCCTGGTCCATGCGCAGCGCGTCGGGGTTGGCCACCCCGCCCGGGAGCACCAGGGCGTCGTAGTCGTCGACGGAGGCGCTCGAGACGGTCTTGTCGACCGGGCGCCTCTCCGCCTTGTCGAGGTGGTTGAAGGTCTGCACCTCGCCCTCCTTGGTGCTGAGCAGCACCGGGGTGGCACCTGCGTCGCTGACGGCCTTCCAGGGCTCGGTCAGCTCGACACGCTCGATGCCCTCGGGGGCGACGAGGAAAGCGATGCTCTTTCCACTCAGATGGCTCATGGCTCCACCCTGCGCCCGCCCCCGGAAGAGCGCAATTCGTGGCCACGGCTGTCGGCGCCGCGTGGCAGGCTCGCCCCATGGTCGGACAACCGGGTGGATCGGACGAACGCCCAGCGCTGTTCTTCGACGGGCCGGACGAGTTCCGGACCTGGCTGGAGGAGAACCACGCGACTCATGAGGGCCTGTGGGTCGGGCTGTACAAGAAGCACGCGGCGCACCGGGGGCTGACCTACCGCCAGGCGCTCGACGAGGCTCTCTGCTTCGGGTGGATCGACTCCATCTCCCAGCGCATCGACGACGACACGGTGCGGCAGCGCTGGACCCCGCGGAAGCCGGGCAGCATCTGGAGCCGGGTCAACATCGGACACGTGGAACGCCTGACTGCCGAGGGACGCATGCGCCCCGCCGGGGTCGCGGCCTTCGAGCGGCGCAGTGACGCCCGGTCGGGCGTCTACTCGTTCGAGCAGGGCGAGCTCGCCCTGCCGGAGGGCTACGAGGAGCGGCTGCGGGCCAACGCCGCCGCAGCGGCCTTCTGGGAAGTCGCTACGCCGGCCTACCGCAAGGCCGTCACCGCGTGGGTGCTCGACGGGAAGCAGGAGGTCACCCGGGAGAAGCGGCTGGCCCAGCTCATCGACGACAGTGCCCACGGCCGCCTCGTGCCGCCGCAGCGCTACGGCACGGAGCCGAGGTGGGTCGAGCGCGCTGCGCGGGCCGCTCGGGAGGCCACCTAGAGTCAGCACCGTGGCCTACTCCGACACCGACCGGGAGCGCTGGGTGCGCGAGGACCCGGTCCACAAGCGCGCCGACCGCGACGACTTCGCGCGCGACCGCGCGCGGCTGGTGCACTCGGCCAGCCTGCGGCGGCTCTCCGCCAAGACCCAGGTCGTGCAACCGGGTGACGACGACTTCGTGCGCAACCGGCTGACCCACTCGCTCGAGGTGGCGCAGATCGGCCGCGAGTTCGGTGCGGCTCTCGGGTGCAGCGCCGACGTCGTCGACACCGCCTGCCTCGCGCACGACATCGGGCACCCGCCGTTCGGGCACAACGGTGAACAGGTGCTTGACGAGATCGCTTCTGGCATAGGCGGATTCGAGGGCAACGCGCAGACGCTGCGACTGCTCACGCGTCTGGAGGCCAAGCGGGTGCACCCCGACGGGCGACCTGCTGGGCTCAACCTCACCCGGGCCAGCCTCGACGCCGCGACCAAGTACCCGTGGGCGCGAGGGGAGGGTGTCGAGGGGACGCGCAAGTTCGGGGTGTACGCCGAGGACCTGGACGTGTTCGCGTGGTTCCGTGACAGCGTCCCGAAGGGTCGACGCTGCCTCGAGGCCGAGGTCATGGACTGGTCCGACGACGTCGCCTACTCGGTCCACGACGTCGAGGACGCCGTGGCCTCGGGACGGCTGGACCTCCGGCGGTTGCGCGACGCTTCCGACGTCGAGCAGGTGCTGGCCATGGCCAGCGGGCTGTATGCCGCCGACCTCGGCGCGGACGACCTCGGGGCAGCACTGGAGCGGGTGTTGGCCACCGGAGCCGTGCCAACCGCCTACGACGGGTCGCGGCGTGACCTCGCCGCGCTGAAGGACATGACGTCGCGGCTCATCGGGCGCTTCGTCCACGCCGTCGAGCTCGCCACCCGTGAGCGCCACGGCGACGGCGACCTCACCCGCTACGACGCCGACCTCGTCGTGCCCGACGACACCCGCGCCGAGGTCGCGGTGCTCAAGGCCACGGCAGCGCACTTCGTCATGTATGCCGAGGAGCGCGTCGAGGTCATGGCCGGCCAGCGGGCAGTGGTCAGGGACCTCGTGGCCGCCTACCAGGAGTCGCCCGCCGAGCGCCTGGACCTCGACCTGCTCGCCGACTGGAAGGCGGCCGAGTCGGACGCCGCGGCGCTGCGCGTCATCGTCGACCAGGTGGCGTCACTGACCGACGTCCGGGCGCTGTCCCTCCACCGCCGCTGGCGCTGACGACCCCCAACCCGAGTGCCGGTAGCCCGTCAGTCGGAGCAGGCCCTTGACGAGGGCGAAGCCGGCCACGAGCGACACGCCCCACCAGGGTTGGCCGCCGACGGCGGCCAGGCAGACGCCTCCGACCGCGAACCACCCCAGCATGAAGGCGGCCAAGGGCAGACCGTGCAGCCGCTGGGCGGCCTTCGGTGCGGCGTAGCGCCCCCACAGGGCAACCATGACCGACACGGTGACGACTGCGACGGCGATGCCCAGCACCCCGCCGAGATCGACCGACCACCAGGCGACCGCCACCAGGCACAGGACCTCGACCAGGAACAGGACGGCCAGCAGGAGACCCTGGAGCGGACTCACCGCCAGCTGCGCCGGACCTGGTGCTGGGGGAGGGTCGGTGCGGGCCACGAGGCCGATGCTAGGTGGCGCGTCAGGGGGAGCGAGGCCGTTCGCCGACATGCCTGTGGCCAGCCAGTGGTCCTCGAAGTGACGTGCCTGCGGCCCCGCCGGTGTCGGCGGGGTGTGGGGCGGGGTCACGCTGGTTCCAGCGCGGCGCGACGGGCGAGCAGCTCGTCGTAGGACCCGCGTACCAGGTCCCACTCGACCCGTTCGCCGTGCGGGTCCTTGACGATTCGGCCGGCGTAGCGGCGGTTGTGCACGACCGCGTGGTGCCGTTTCGCACAGCAGTGCCGCGTTCGACAGGTCCGAGGGGCCGAGGTCTGCCCGGTGGACAAGGTGGTGGCCGAGCACGATCGGGATGACCGACCCGTCGCAGCACAGCCGGCGCACGGTCTCGGGGGCGAGCGCAGCTGCCGGCAGGC
The DNA here is from genome assembly GCF_029222705.1 of Knoellia sp. p5-6-4. NCBI lineage: Bacteria > Bacillati > Actinomycetota > Actinomycetes > Micrococcales > Intrasporangiaceae > Knoellia > Knoellia sp. p5-6-4. The sequence goes on along the minus strand of NZ_JARGZF010000002.1, from coordinate 437,464 downwards.
CCGCGGGCCCTGCTCGGCGGCCAGACCGACCAGCCCCTGGAGGACGTCCGCGAGCCGCGTAGGTGAGGCCACCGACAACCCGACTTCTGACGGACCAGCCGGAAACCGTTGCAGCGCAGGGGAACAAGCGTCACACGGCGAGGGTCCGCGCAAGCCGAGAAACGACGCTCTGTGGACGGTGGGGCGCCAGTCGGTCCGCTGTGGACGACCGCCCGAGGTGACGCGCGGACGGAGGCCCTGCACCCGGCATACGAACTGTGGTGGAGCCTGGCGCGCGTGTCGGGGGCGACCACCTAGACTCGGCCCCGACAAGGAGGACACGTGGCGGGTCGGATCAAGGCCGACGACATCGCGCTCGTGAAAGAGCGCTCGTCGATCGAGGACGTGGTGCGCGAGCACGTCACCCTGCGCCCGGCCGGTCCCGGGTCGATGAAGGGCCTGTGCCCGTTCCACGACGAGAAGACCCCGTCGTTCAACATCCGGCCCACCGTCGGGGCCTGGCACTGCTTCGGCTGCGGCGAGGGCGGCGACGTCATCTCGTTCATCCAGAAGGTCGAGCACCTGACCTTCGCGGAGGCCGTCGAGCGGCTGGCGCAGAAGCTGGGCATGGAGCTCCAGTACGAGGAGGGTGGCAGGCCCCGCGACGGCGAGTCCCTCGGCCGCCGATCCCGGCTCATCGAGGCGCACCGCGTCGCACAGGAGTTCTACGCGCACGCCCTGCTCAACCTTCCCGAGGCGAGGGCCGGCCGTGACTTCCTGCGCGCTCGAGGCTTCGACAGCAAGGCCGCGGAGCGGTTCGGGGTCGGTTTCGCGCCCCGCGGCGGTGAGGAGCTGACCCGCCACCTGCGCTCGAAGGGCTTCACCGAGGAGGAGCTGACCCTGGGCGGCCTGTCCGGCCGGGGGAGCCGGGGGCTCTACGACCGGTTCCGGGGCCGGCTCGTCTGGCCGATCCACGACATCACCGGTGACACTGTCGGGTTCGGTGCGCGCCGCCTGTTCGACGACGACCGCATCGCGGCGAAGTACCTCAACACCTCAGAGACCCCGATCTACAAGAAGTCGACCGTGCTCTACGGCCTCGACGCCGCCAAGAAGGCGATCGCCGCCGAGCGGAAGGCCGTCGTCGTCGAGGGCTACACCGACGTGATGGCCTGCCACCTCGCCGGCGTGGAGGGCGCGGTGGCCACCTGCGGCACCGCCTTCGGCATCGACCACATCAAGGTGCTCCGGCGCATCATGCGCGACGAGGCCGACCTCGCGCCGGCCCGTGTCGTCTTCACCTTCGACGGCGACGCCGCCGGCCAGAAGGCCGCGATGCGCGCCTTCGCGGAGGACCAGCGCTGGGCCTCGCAGTCGTTCGTGGCCGTGGCCGAGGACGGCATGGACCCGTGCGACCTGCGCCAGGCCAAGGGCGACGCCGCCGTGCGCCACCTCGTCGACGACGCCGTGCCGATGTTCGAGTTCGCGGTGCGCACGACGCTGGCCCGGTTCGACCTGTCGACCGCCGAGGGCCGCGTGCAGGGCATGCGCGCGGCGGCGCCGATCGTCGCCAACATCCGCGACACCTCGATGCGCCCGGAGTACACCCGCACGGTGGCGGGCTGGATCGGCGTGGAGGTGGAGCAGGTGCAGGCCGAGGTGGCCCGTGCCGGCCGGATGGCCGCGCGTGAGGCCAAGGGCGAGGACACCCCGCACGGGGCGCCGGCCCGCCGCGACGTCGACGTGGTGCCTGAACCGTCGGTCGAGGAGGCGCGCGCCACCATGCCGATGCCCGACCTGCGCGACCCCGTCATCTTCGCCGAGCGACAGCTCCTGCAGTGCCTGCTGCAGTTCCCCTCGTGCTTCGAGTCGGCCGACGTCGACGCCATCGCCCCCGAGTCCTTCGGTGCCCCCGCCCACCGTGCCGTCTTCGACGGCATCCGGGCGGCCGGTGGGCTGCAGCCTGGCCTCTCGGAGAAGGCCTGGGCCGACAGGGTCACCGAGACGGCGCCGCTGGCCGTCCGGCCGCTGGTCTCCGAGCTTGCGGTGGCGCCGCTGCCCACCCGGTTCGACAAGACCACCGGGCTGCCCGAGCGCCGCTACACCACAGCCCTGCTCGTCCGCGTCAAGGAGATCTCCCTGACCCGCAAGATCGCCGACGCGATGTCGGCAATGCGGCGGATGGCGGCTGACCCGCACAGCGACCCGGCACAGTCCCGCGCGCTCAGCGGGGAGCTGCAGACCCTCCAGCGCGAGCTGGCCGACCTGCGCGAGCGGGTCAGCTGATGGGGTGGTCGCTGCGGCGGGACCGCCCCGAGAAGGTCCCGCAGGAGGTCCGTGACGCCCTCGTCCTGGGCCGTGGCGAGCGGCTGCTCGCGTGGGCCCGTGACGACACCACCGGGGCCACCGTCGTGGCCAGCAACCACCGCCTGTATGCCGTGAGCCCGGCCGGCGACGTCGTGCTCGACCGTCCGTGGCACCTGGTCGACGCCGGTTCGTGGTCCCACGACGCCTACCTGCTCACCGTCACCTGGGTCGACCGTCACCGGCCGGCCCAGTGGGTGCTCAAGGAGACCACGCTCCTCCCGGAGACGCTCCGCGAGCGGGTGCAGGCCTCCGTCGTCCTGGCGCAGCGGGTCGACCTGGGGGAGCGGCGCAGCGCCCGGGCGGTCATCCGCAAGGACCTGGCCTCCGGTGAGCTGCTCGAGCAGGTGGTGCTGGGCAAGGGGGTGCGCGCCGGTGACCCCGGGGTCGACCTGCAGACCGCGCAGGCCCTGGCCTACCTCAAGGAGCAGGTCGGCCTGAGCTGACCCCTTCCGGCCGTCATGAGCCCTACCTCCGGCCGTCGACACGCTGGGAAACGGCCCTTCGCGCGGCGGCGAAGGGCCGTTTCCCAGCGTGTCGACGTGGGGGAGACACGGGGGACCAGCCCGTTTCTGACCCGGGCCCATCCTTTGCTATGGTTGCGCAGCGCCATCGAGGCGGGCCCGACGGCCCAGCCTGGTGACCATTCCCCTGTAGCTCAATTGGCAGAGCAGCCGGCTGTTAACCGGCAGGTTGTTGGTTCGAGTCCAACCGGGGGAGCCACAGCGACGAAGGCCCCGATCCAGTGGATCGGGGCCTTCGTCGTGCTGCACATCCGTCAGGGTTTGCGACCGCCGATGCCGCCGGTCGGGGCCGGCGCCACGTCACCACCGGAGGGCACCTCGGCCACCCCCGGGAGCGAGGTCCGCCCGCGGCGGCTGAGCCGCTGCTCGAGCAGCCTGGCAGCAACCGTCAGCAGGTAGTTCATGGTGATGAACAGGATGGCCGCCACGATGTACGCAGGCACCGTGTTGGCGTAGGCCGAGCCCAAGGTCTTGGACCAGTTGAGCAGCTCGAGGTAGGTGATCGCGTAGCCGAGCGCCGAGTCCTTGAGCACGACGACCATCTGGCCGATCAGAGCCGGCAGCATCGCCGTCAGGGCCTGCGGCAACTGGATGGAGCGGAGCACCTGGTCACGGGTGAGGCCGATCGACAGCCCGGCCTCGGACTGGCCCTTGGGCAGCGAGTACACGCCCGAGCGGACGAGCTCGGCGACGACCGAGCCGTTGTAGAGGGTCAGCCCGGTGACGACGGCGGCGAGCGGGTTGAGCTCGCTGTCGAAGACGCTGTTCGCCGAGTAGAGCCCGAAGAAGAAGATCATCATGATCAGCACGGGCACGGAGCGGAAGAACTCCACGACGACACCGGAGACCCAGCGGATGGGTGCGATGTGCGACAGGCGGCCGATGCCGAACACCAGCCCGAAGATGCCTGCCAGGACCATCGAGATGGCCGCGGCCTTGAGGGTGCCCCAGATGCCGGGGAGGAGGTACTCCTGCCACACCTCGGCGGTGAGGAACGGCGACCAGAGGTCCTTCTCGAGCTGGCCGGCGTCGCCCATCTTCCCGAGCGCGAGCCAGAGCAGTAGCAGGGTGAGCAGCACGCCGAGGCCGGCGAGCAGCGCGTGGCGGCGGCGGGCCTTGGGCCCGGGGGCGTCGAACAGCACCGAGGCGCTCATCGCTTCACCGCCAGGCGTCGCGACATGCTGGTGAACAGCACGCCGACGGGCAGGGTCAGGATGACGAAGCCGAGCGCGAACACCAGGAAGATGCCGATGGAGCTGCCCTCGTTCTCGACGATCTCACTCATCAGTCCGGCTGCCTCAGGGTTGCCGATGACGGCCGCCACGGTCGTGTTCTTGATGAGCGCGATGAGCGTCGAGCCGAGGGGAGCGACGGCGCCACGGAACGCCTGGGGGAGGATCACCTCGCGCATGCTCTGGCCGAAGGTCAGCCCGATCGCGCGAGCCGCCTCGGCCTGCCCCGCCGGCACCGTGTTGACACCGCTGCGCAGCGCCTCGCAGACGAACGCGGCGTGGTAGACCGACAGGACCACGACGGCCCAGCGGAAGTTGTTGTCCTCGAACGACTCCGGCGCGAGGTTGATGCCGAGGATGTACGTCGCGCCGAGGATGCTGAAGACCATCAGCAGCGTCAGCGGGGTGTTGCGGAAGGTGTTGACGTACCACGTGCCGAGCAGCTGCAGCACGCGCACGGGGGAGACGCGCATGACGGCGACGACGGTCCCGAGGATCAGGGACCCGATGGCCGAGAAGAAGGCCAGCTGGATCGTCAGCCAGAACGCCCCGAGGACGTCGTACTGGCCCAGGATGTCACCCATTGGAAGGCCCTTCTGTGGGTGGGGACGGTGCGGTGCGTATGCCGCCCCGCCGGCTCAGCGGGGCGGCATACGCATCGTGCTGCTCAGGTCAGGAGCAGGGGTCCTGCTTCGGCGGGTTGGTCGCGGTGTCGACCTTGAACCCGGCCGGGCCCAGGTTGTCGTCGACCGCCTTCTGCCAGGACTTGTCGTCGACCATCTTCTGGATCGCCTTGTTGATCTTCTCGCAGGTGGCGGTGTCGCCCTTCTTGATGCCGACGCCGTAGCGCTCCTCGGAGAAGGTCTGGCCGACGACCTTGAGCTTGCCCTTGTACTGGTCCTGCGCGGCGTAGCCCGCGAGGATCGTGTTGTCGGTCGTCAGGGCGTCGACGCCCTTGGAGACCAGGGCCGCCACGCACTCGGAGTAGGTGCCGAACTCCTGGAGCTGGACGCCGGGGTACTTGTCCTTGACCTTCTGCGCGGACGTCGAGCCCTTCACCGAGCAGAGCTTCTTGCCGGTGAGGGCGTCGGGCCCGGTGATGGAGGAGTCGTCAGCGCGGACGAGCAGGTCCTGGCCGGCGATGAAGTACGGGCCGGCGAAGGAGATCTTCTCCTTGCGGGCGTCGGTGATGGAGTAGGTCGCGACCACCATGTCGACCTGGCCGGTCTCGATCAGGGTCTCGCGCTGGGCGCTGGGGGCCTGCACCCACTGGATGTCGCCCTCGGCGTGGCCGAGCTCCTTGGCGATGTAGGTCGCCACGTCGACGTCGAGGCCCGTGTAGTCCGAGCCCTCCTTCAGGCCGAGACCGGGCTGGTCGAACTTGATGCCGACCTTGAACTTCCCGCCGCCAGAGCCGGAGTCGCCCCCGTCTCCGCTGTCGCCGCAGGCCGTGAGGCCGAGCGCGACGACGGCAACTGCCGCCGCGGCCCCGAAACGACGAAGTGTCATGGTGTTTCCTCCTGTTGGGTGTGGCCGGGACCGCGCTCTGCGGCACCGGTCGGGAGTCGACGGCTCAGCGGCTCAGCCGGGCCGTCAGTGCGTGAGGATCTTGCCGAGGAAGTCCTTGGCGCGATCCGACTTGGGGTGGGTGAAGAAGGTCTCGGGTTCTGCCTCCTCGACGACCTGGCCGTCGGCCATGAAAACGACCCGGTTGGCTGCCCGCCGGGCGAAGCCCATCTCGTGCGTGACGACGACCATCGTCATGCCGGACTTCGCCAGCGAGATCATCACGTCGAGCACCTCGTTGATCATCTCCGGGTCGAGCGCCGACGTCGGCTCGTCGAAGAGCATGATCTTCGGGTCCATGGCCAGCGACCGCGCGATGGCCACGCGCTGCTGCTGGCCGCCGGACAGCTGGGCCGGGTACTTCTGGGCCTGGTGCGCGACGCCCACGCGCTCGAGCAGCTCCATGGCGCGCTTCTCGGCGTCGGCCTTCTTGACGCCACGGGCCTTCATGGGGCCGAGCGTGACGTTCTGCAGGATCGTCTTGTGGGCGAAGAGGTTGAACGACTGGAAGACCATGCCCACGTCGGCGCGCAGCTCCGCGAGGGCCTTGCCCTCCTCGGGCAGCGGCTTCCCGTCGATCTCGATGGTGCCGCTCTCGAAGGTCTCGAGGCGGTTGATGGTGCGGCACAGGGTCGACTTGCCCGAGCCCGATGGGCCGATCACCACGACGACCTCGCCCTTGCCGATCGTGAGGTTGATGTCCTTCAGCACGTGCAGGTCGCCGAAGTGCTTGTTGACGCCCTTGAGGACGACGAGAGGCTCCGTCATGGCAGGCAACCTACTCGCAGGCGGCGTGCCGCGGACAGGACGCCTCGCCATTTTCGCCGAAAAGCAATGTGGTGTCGCCGCCGCTACCGTGGAGTGGTCCCACTCCTGCGACCTTCGGAGGGCCCATGCGCCACCGCACTCTCGGCTGCAGCGGAGCCGTCGTCTCGACCCAGGCCCTCGGCGCCATGACCTTCGGGGCGGAGGCCGACGAGGCCACGTCGTTCGACCTGCTGGACGCCTTCGTCGAGCGCGGCGGCACCTTGGTCGACACGGCCGACGTCTACGGCTCTGGCGTCTCCGAGGAGATCATCGGGCGCTGGCTGGCCAAGCGCCCCACCGAGGCCCGACAGGTGGTGCTGGCGACCAAGGGCCGGTTCCCGATGGGAGCGGGCCCCAACGACCTCGGGCTCTCCCGGCGTCACCTTCGCACCGCGCTCGACGACTCGCTGCGGCGCCTCGGCGTGGAGCACGTCGACCTTTACCAGATGCACGCCTGGGACGCCGTGACACCACTGGAGGAGACTCTGCGCTTCCTCGACGACGCCGTCTCCGCCGGGAAGATCGGCTACTACGGCTTCTCGAACTACCTCGGCTGGCAGCTCACGAAGGCCGTGCACGTCGCCCGCGCCCACGGCTGGGCGCCCCCGGTGACCCTGCAGCCGCAGTACAACCTGCTGGTCCGCGACATCGAGCACGAGGTCGTCCCCGCGGCCCTCGACGCCGGCATCGGCCTGCTGCCGTGGTCCCCGCTCGCCGGGGGCTGGCTCACCGGCAAGTACGAGCGCGACGTCCCGCCGAGCGGCCCGACCCGCCTGGGCGACAACCCCGAACGCGGCATGGAGGCGTGGGAGGGCCGCAACGCCGAGGAGCGCACGTGGAGGGTCGTCGACGCGGTGCGGGAGGTCGCGCAGGGCGCGGGCGCGACGCCGGCCCAGGTGGCCCTCGCGTGGCTGGCCGCCCAGCCCGCGGTCACTTCGGTCATCCTCGGCGCGCGATCGGTGGAGCAGCTGGTCGACACCATGGCGGCGGCAGACCTCGACCTCGGCGACGACGCGCTGGCGCGGCTGACGGAGGCCAGCGCCCCGCGCGTCGACGACTACCCCTACGGCGCTCCCGGCCGGGAGCAGCGCCACCGCAGCCTCACCGGTGGGCGCTAGGTCGCAGGCGGTCGCCAGGGCGCAGTCTCCTCGGCACGTTCCCCTGAGGCGGTCAGCGCGGTGAGAGGACCTTGTAGACCTCGAACCAGACCACCCCGGCAAGGCCCACGACGACGGCCACGGCGACGTCGAGGAGACCGACCGGGCCGAGGTCGAAGGCCTCGCGCAGGGGTGGCACCGTCAACAGGGCGGTGAGCAGCACGACGGCCGCGCCGAGCACCCACGGGAGCGCCGCGTTGCGCCGCTCCCGAAGGGTGCGCCCGATCGACAGCCGCCACGAGCGGTTGACGAGGATGAGGGCGAGGTTGGCGGCGACGAGGGTCGTGAAGGTGACCGAACGGACCACCTCGGCGGGGCGGTCGGAGGCGAGCGCCCACAGGTAGACCCCGAGCACGCCGGCCAGCACGGAGAGCCCCTGCAGCGCCGAGACGGCGATGACCGACCTGCCGAAGACGGGCTCGCCCGGGCGCCTCGGTGGCTGGTCCATGATCGTGGGGTCGACCTCCTCCGCCTCGAACACGATGGAGCAGGCCGGGTCGATGATGAGCTCGAGGAAGGCGATCTGCACGGGCATCAGCACCAGTGGCCAGTCGGCCACGAGGAGCGGGACCAGCGACATGCCGATGATCGGCACGTGCACGGCGAGGATGTAGGCCATCGCCTTGCGCAGGTTGGCGTAGATGCCGCGGCCCTGCCGGATGCCCGCGGCGATCGAGGTGAAGTCGTCGTCGGTGAGGACGAGAGCCGCGGACTCCCGGGCAACGTCGGTGCCCCTCGCGCCCATGGCGATGCCGATGTCGGCCGCCCGCAGGGCAGGGGCGTCGTTGACCCCGTCGCCGGTCATGCCGACGACCTCACCCGTCGCCTGCAGGGCGCGCACGAGGCGCAGCTTCTGCTCGGGCACCGTGCGGGCGAAGACGCTGACCGCCGAGACCCTGCGGGCCAGCTCGTCGTCGGACATGGCCTCGAGGTCGGGCCCGGTGAGGACGCCGGCGTCCGTGTCGAGACCCACCTCGCGGGCGACCGCGAGCGCGGTGCCCGGGTAGTCGCCGGTGATCATCACCGTGCGCACCCCCGCCCGGGCGCACTCGGCCACCGCCTCCGGCACCCCCGGGCGCACCGGGTCGTGCAGGGCGGCCAGCCCGAGGAGCTCGAAGTCGAAGTCGTGCTGCTCCGTGGGCAGGGGCCGGGCATCGCTGAACTGGGCCCGTGCTGCGGCCAGGACCCGCTGCCCGGACGCGGTCGCGCAGCGTACGTCCTCCATCAAAGCCGCGTGCTGCCGTGGCGCGAGGTGGCAGAGGTCGGCGATGGCCTCCGGCGCCCCCTTCGCCGCGACCACATAGCTGGTGCTGTCGGGGGAGCGCCACACGTGCGACATGGCGAGCAGGTCCTCGCAGAGCGGGTACTCGCGCAGGAGCTCGAAGTCGGGGTGGTCGTGCTCACTGCCCGCGAGCTGGGTGTCGGCCACCTCCCGGAAGGCCTTGTCCATCGGGTCGAACGGGTCGACGGGCGATGCCAGCGCGAGGAAGTCCGCGAGGGCGTGGAAGGCCTCCGGGAGCGGGCCGCCGTCCAGCGTGTGGACCGAGCCCCCCACGACGAGCTGGCGCACCGACATGCTGTTCATCGTCAGCGTGCCGGTCTTGTCGACGCAGACGACCGTCGCCGAGCCCAGCGCCTCGATCACGGCCGACCGCCGGGTGAGGACGTGCTTCTGGGAGATGCGCCAGGCCCCGAGGGCGAGGAAGACGGTCAGCACGACCGGGAACTCCTCCGGCAGCATGGCCATGGCGGTGGCGATGCCTGCCAGCAGCCCCTCCATCCAGCGTCCGCGCGTGGACCCGTAGAGCACCACCACCGTGACGGCAGCGGCCACCCCCACCACGGCGATGACCCGCACGAGCCGGTCGACCTCGCGCTGCAGCGGTGTCCGCGCCGGCGCGATCTCGCGCAGGGCCGAACCGATCCGTCCGAGCTCGGTGTCGGAGCCGGTGTGGCACACCTCCGCGATGCCGCGTCCCCTCACCACGAGCGTCCCGGAGAAGACCCAGGGCGTGCCGTCGCCACCGGGCCTGCCCATGCGGCTGCGGGTACCCTCGCCGGTGCCGCGGGTGCCGCGGGTGCCGCGGTCCGTGCCCCGGGGTGCGCCCTCGGCGGCCTCATCCGGGCCGGCTGGTGCCTTCCGCACGGGCACGGACTCGCCGGTGAGCGCCGACTCGTCGACCGACAGGTTCACGGCGTCGAGGACCACGGCATCGGCAGGCACCCGGTCGCCCTCCGCGAGCAGGACGACGTCCCCGCGCACGACGTCCCGGCCGGCGACCCGCACCTGTATGCCGTCCCGGACCACCAGTGCGCGGGGCGAGGAAAGGTCCCGCAGCGCGGCCAGGGCGTTCTCGGTCTTGTGCTCCTGGTAGATCGAGATGCCGATCACGACCACGACGAAGGACAGCAGGGTCACGCCGTCGAGGGGCTCGGCCAGCAGGAAGTTGACGAGCCCGGCGCCGAGCAGCAGGAGGAGCATCGGCTGCCTCAGGACCTCCCACGCCTGCCTCGAGAGGGTGTGCCTCCTGGCCGTGGGCAGCTCGTTGGGCCCGTCCGAGGCGAGCCGGGCAGCCGCCTCGTCGGCGGACAGGCCCAGCAGACCCCGCTCCCGCAGAACGGTCATCGGCAACTCCCGGCGTCCAGCCCTGCTCCGACCCTAGAACGGTGCGAGGCCGAACACTCGGGACCAACGGACCTATCTGCGGTGCCCCCTCCGTAGAACGGTTGGGGTGTCAGCCGGCCCGGCCGGTCCGCGGCCAGTGCGGTCGGCCCGTGGTGAGAAGAGGCAGCCATGTCCCGACGAGTCGACGAGATCCTCTCCTGGTACGAGGGAGACGACGCGCAGACGCTGACCAACCTGCGCCGGATGCTGGAGCAGGGCCGCACCGGCGGGACCGGAAAGCTCGTGGTGCTGCCGGTGGACCAGGGCTTCGAGCACGGCCCGGCCCGCAGCTTCGCAGCCAACCCCGCGGGCTACGACCCGCGCTACCACGCCCAGCTCGCCCTCGACGCCGGCTGCAGCGCGCACGCACTGCCGCTCGGCGCGGCCCAACTGGTGGCTCCGGCGTTCGCTTCCGAGCTGCCGCTGATCCTCAAGTGCAACAGCGCCGACTCCCTCTACGTGGGGAAGGACCCCGAGCCCGCCGTGACGGCCAGCGTCGAGGACGCGGTGCGACTGGGGTGTGCGGCCGTCGGCTTCACCATCTACCCAGGCTCCTCCGCACGGAACCGCATGTACGAGAACCTGCGCAGCCTCGCGACGGACGCCTCGTTCGCCGGGCTGCCGGTTGTCGTGTGGTCGTACCCCCGCGGCTCGGGCGTGTCCGAGCAGGGCCGCACCGCCGTCGACGTCGTGGCGTATGCCGCGCACCTCGCCTGCCAGCTCGGCGCTCACGTGGTGAAGGTCAAGCCGCCGAGCGAGATGGTCGAGAGCCCCGCGGCGCGCAAGGCGCTCGAGAAGGCCGGGGTACCGCTCGGGACGCTCGCCGACCGCGTCCGCCACGTGGTGCAGTCCGCGTTCGACGGGCACCGCATCGTGATCTTCTCCGGCGGTGCGGCCAAGGAGACCTCGGCCGTGCTGGAGGAGAACCGGCAGACGGCGCTCGGCGGGGGCTTCGGGACCATCATGGGACGCAACTCCTTCCAGCGCCCGCACGACGTGGCGGTCCGGCTGCTGCACGACGTCATGGACATCCACATCGGCACCACCGCTGAGCAGCGGGAGCTCGCCACCCACTGAGCGGGCCAGCCCACTGAGCGGGTCAGCCCACGCCCCACCGCGATGGGGTGCTCACCGCGCAGGGTGCTCAGCCTCTTCGGACGTGGTCGAGCAGCATGCGGCGCTCGACCCTGGCGATGACCTGCCGCGCCCGCGCGGCTGCGTCCGGGTTGACCGAGATCGAGGTGATGCCGGCGCGCACCAGCACCTCGGCGAACTCCGGCCGGTTGGACGGGGCCTGGCCGCACAGGGACGAGGTGATGCCCGCCTCCCGGCACGCCGCGATGATCCGCTCGATGGCGTCGACCACGGCCGCGTCGGACTCGTCGAACAGCTCGGCGCAGATCTCGGAGTCGCGGTCGACGCCCAGCATGAGCTGGGTGAGGTCGTTGGAGCCGATCGAGACGCCGTCGACGCCGAGGAGGGCGTACTCGGGGATGCGGTAGACCACCGACGGCACCTCGGCCATGACCCACCGGTGGAGTCCGCGCTGCCGTCCGAGGGCGTGGATGTCGACGGCCTCGAGGCAGGCCTCGAGCTCCCACCGGGTGCGCACGAACGGGATCATCAGGTGCAGGTTCGGCGTCTGCTCGCGGACGCGGGCGACGACGTCGAGGTCGAGCGCGAAGAGCTCGGGGTCGCGGATGTAGCGGTAGCAGCCGCGGTAGCCGATCATCGGGTTGGCCTCCACCGGCTCGAACTCCTCGCCTCCGGTGAGGCCGCGGAACTCGTTGGTGCGGAAGTCGACGGCTCGGTAGACCACCGGCCTCGGGGCGAAGGCACGCGTGATGCGCAGCACGGACTCGCTCATCGTCTCGACGAACTTGGCCCTTCGACCCGTGGCCAGCAGGTGCTTGGGGTGCTCGCCCCGCAGTGCGTCGGTGATCATGAACTCCGCCCGGAGCAGGCCCACGCCGTCGACCGGCATGGCGGCGACCGCCTCGGCATGGTCGGCGATCGCGAGGTTGACGTAGAGCAGGGTGCCCGTGGCCTCGGCGCCGGTCGCGGGCGCCGACTCCGGCTCGGCGGCGTCCCGCACCAGGGCGGCAGGAGCGGGCGCCGCGGCCGCGGCAGCCGGCGCACCGGCATACACCACGCCCTTGGCGCCGTCGACAGTGACGAGCTCGCCGTCGCGCAGCACCGTGGTGGCGTGGCGCGTCCCCACGATGGTGGGGAGGTGCAGCTCACGCCCCACGATCGCGGCGTGGCACGTCACCCCGCCGCCGTCGGTCACCAGGGCTGCGGCCCGTCGCATCGTCGGCACCCAGTCGGGGTTGGTCATGCTGGCGACCAGCACCTCGCCCGCCATGAGGCGGGGCCCGTCGGCGGTGCTGCGCAGGATGCGCACCTGCCCGGTGGCGGTACCGGGCGCGGCAGCCAGGCCGCTGAGCAGCGCCGTTCCCGGCACCTCGCCGTCGTTGGTGGCACCCGGCGCGCCCAAGGTCGTGATGGGCCTCGACTGCACGACCCACGTCTGGCCACCCTCGATCGCGAACTCGACGTCCTGCGGTGTGCCGTAATGGTTTTCGATCTGCATCGCCATGCGTGCCAGGGTCAGGACCGCGTCGTCGTCGAGCACCCGCCGCCCCTGGAGGTCCGCCGGCACCGGGAGTCGCTGGTCGTGGCCGTCGGGCCCTCGGACGATCTGCTCGGCCTTGGTGCCGATGTGGACCTGCCGGATGCGTGGGCCGTCCTTGGCGACGACGTAGGTGTCGGGGGACACCTGTCCACCGACCACCACCTCACCGAGGCCGTATGCCGCCTCCACCACCACCGTGCCGCGGTCGCCGGTGGCCGGGTCCGCGGTGAACATCACCCCGGAGGCGTCGGAGTCGACCATCCGCTGCACGACCACGGCGATCGCGGGCTCCTCCGCCAGGCGGTGCGTCGCGCGGTAGGCCACCACCCGCGGGCCGAAGAGGGAGGCCCAGCAGTCGACGACCCGCGCGAGCAGCTCCGGGCCACCGCTGACATTGGTGAAGGTCTCGTTCATGCCGGCGAACGACGTCGAGGCCGCGTCCTCAGCGGTGGCCGAGGAACGCACGGCGACGCGTCCCTCGTCGAGCCGTCCGTAGGCGTCGAGCACCGCACGTTCGAGGGGGGCGGGAAGCCCCGCCGAGTGGACCATCTGCTGGAGTCGCGCCGACGCCGAGGACAGCGCCTCGGCTGAGTCGACATCGACCGCCGAGGCCGCGGCCTGCATCGCCTCGCGAACGCCCGCCTCCTCCATGGCCTGCAGGTAGGCCTGCGCCGTGATGACGAAGCCGGCGGGCACCGGAAGCCCGGCCCCGGCCAGCTCGCCGAGGTTGGCGCCCTTGCCTCCGACCCGCGGAACGTCGGCCCGGGAGAGGTCCTCGAACCAGGCGATCAGCTCGGTGGCACGAGCGGTGGGCACGGCGGAGTCAGGACTCGTGGTCATGCTCCCAGCGTCAGCGGGACAGGTGCTGCGGCACAGGGCCGTAGGGCCCACGAGGACCCTGTCGACGCGGTGGGGCCGGGCGCGCTACTGGGCGCCGCTCCCCGTGGCGGGCAGCAGGCTGGCGACCTGGTCTGCCAGCAGGACCGCGACCCGCCGCTGCTGCGCCGAGGGGCGCGCCACGTGCGAGGAGGCCGTGAGCAGGAAACGGCCGCGGAGCTCGCCGGCCACGCGCACGGGCAGCACCACCGCCTCGTCGGCGGGGAACCCGTCACGCTCCACGTCGAGCACCTGCGCCCCGCGGACGAGTGAGCCGTCGTGCCGCAGGGTCGGCTCGAGGTCGTCGGCGCGACCGCCCGGGGCGAAGGTGCAGCCGTCGAGGTCGAGGAGGTCGCGGATCCGCTGGGCCACCGCCTGAGTGACCTCGTCGGCGCTGCCCCGGCTCTCGCTGACGGACTGTGCCGTGGCGAGCACCCCGTTGACGTAACCGGTCTCCCTGCTGAGCGCGGCCTCCTGCCGCTGCCCCCAAAGGGCCGTCTCCGTCACCACGCCACCGATGAGCAGCAGGATGACCGCGATCTCGAGGTCGTTGGGGTCGTCGATCGCGAACGAGCCGTAGGGCTCGGTCAGGAAGAAGTCGAACCAGGCAACCGCGGACAGCGCGGCGGCCAGGCCGGCCGCGCGGATGCCGGTCGCGCCGAACACGACCACGACGGCGACCAGCACCAGCACGTCGGTGGCGGCGGTCAGGGTGCCACGGAACAGCGACAGCAGAGCTGCCGCGGCGAGGGGCGCCGCCGCAGCCACCAGCACCGTCAGCCCGCGGTGCCTGCGGGGGAGACGCCTGAGGTCCATGAGGCCATGACTGCGCACCGGCAGGCCTGCCGTCAAGGGTCTTGTCGCCCTCCTGACGGGGCGTGGCCCGCCCTCGGGTCAGTCCAGGAAGCTCGAGATCTCCGACAGATGGTCCGGCACGAGCGTGTACCAGGCCCAGGTGCCGCGTCGTTCCCGCGTGAGCACGCCTGCCTCGACGAGGACCTTCAGGTGGTGGCTCACCGTGGGCTGCGAGAGCTCGACCGCATCGGCCATGTCGCACACGCACGCCTCCCCGGACTCGGAGGCTCGGACGATGGACAGCAGCTGCAGCCGTGCCGGGTCGGCCACCGCCTTGAGCAGGGTGGCCCGCCGCTCGGCCTCGCCCCGGGCGATGGGGGCGGGTGCCGTCGCCCCGCACTGGGATGCCGTCCCCGTCACAGCCTGTGGCGTGGTGGTCAGCGTCGTGAGACCCATTTCAGGGCTCCTCTCTTCCATCCACGAGTCTCTATGTTGACAGGTGTCTATGCAATTGGGAGGCTCAGGCATCGACACAAATCGATCCAGTGGCTGCGCGACGTCACGTCCCGGCTGATGACCCTGGAAGGGCCACCACTTCGTGAGCACCGGCACCGACCCCCTTGCAGCCCCACGACACCAGCCCGTTGCGGCCCGGCTGGCGACCCTCGACCGCTTCCTGCCCCTGTGGATGGGCCTGGCCATGCTCGCCGGACTGCTGGCTCGGCCTCGAGCAGACCGCCCTCGACGTATCGGCGTGGGACATCGCCCGCTCGGTGCTGATCTTCCTCGGGATCCCGCTGGTCGCCGGTTACCTCAGCCGCCGGCTGGGGGAGAGGGCCAAGGGGCGCGCCTGGTACGAGCAGCAGTTCCTTCCCAGCATCGGGCCGTCGGCGCTGTACGGGCTGCTCTTCACCATCGTCGTCCTGTTCGCGCTCCAGGGAGGGGCGATCACCTCCAACCCCCTCGACGTCGCCCGTGTCGCGGTGCCGCTGCTGGCCTACTTCGCGCTGATGTGGGGCGGTGGCTTCGCACTGGGAGCCGGGATGAAGCTGGGCTACGAGCGCACCACCACGCTCGCCTTCACCGCGGCCGGCAACAACTTCGAGCTTGCCATCGCGGTCGCCATCGCCACCTTCGGCGCGACGTCCGGGCAGGCGCTCGCCGGGGTCGTCGGGCCGCTCATCGAGGTCCCCGCGCTCGTGGCCCTGGTGTACGTGAGCCTCGCCCTGCGGCGGAAGTTCGCAGGCCATCGCACCATGTCCTGACCCGCTGCCTAGAAGAAAGGCTCCCCGTCATGAGCGACAAGCCCAGCGTCCTGTTCGTCTGCGTCCACAACGCCGGCCGCTCCCAGATGGCAGCCGCCTTCCTGCAGCACCTCTCCGGTGGGGCGGTGGAGGTGCGCTCGGCCGGGTCGGCCCCGGCCGAGCAGGTCAACCCCTCGGCCGTCGAGGCGATGGCGGAGGAGGGCATCGACATCACGGCGGAGACGCCGAAGATCCTCACGACCGAGGCTGTGAAGGACTCCGACGTGGTCATCACCATGGGCTGCGGCGACACCTGCCCGATCTTCCCCGGGAAGCGCTACGAGGACTGGGAGCTCGAGGACCCGGCCGGCAAGGGCGTCGAGGCCGTGCGGCCCATCCGTGACGAGATCAAGCGCCGGATCCTCACCCTCCTCGACGAGCTCGACGTCCCCGCACGCGCCTGACGCGCGTGGAGGGCCTCAGTCAGCCCAGTGCCGCGGTGATCTCGGCGACCGCTTCACGCGCCGTGCGGCCCACCCCGATCAGGGTGGCCGAGCCGGGTCCGGTCCAGTCGCCGTATCCCAGCAGGTGCAGGCGCGGCTCGGCGAGCGCGCGTGTGCCCGCGACCTCGATGCGCCCGTCGGGACCGCGCAGGCCCAGCGGGGCGAGGTGACCGAGGTCGGGGCGGAAGCCGGTGCACCAGAGCACCACGTCGGCGGGCTGCTCGGTGCCGTCCGCCCAGGCGACGCCGCTCTCCGTGAGCCGCTCGAACATCGGCAGCGCGACCAGGGCACCTCGGTCGCGGGCCGCCCTGACGGGCGGGACCATGACGACGTCGCCGAGCGAGGCCACTCCGCCCGGGTCCGCGTCTCCGGCGTCGAGGGCGCGGCGCCGCGCGGTCGCCACCGCGAACAGCGCGCGACCGTCGACGTCGTCGGGCAGGAAACGCGGTGGCCGCAGGGTCACCCACGTGCTGGTGGCGACCTCGGAGAGCTCGGCGAGCAGCTGCGCGCCGGTGTTGCCGCCGCCGACCACGACCACCCGCCGGCCCTCGAAGCCCTGCTGGCCCCGGTATGCCGCGCTGTGCAGCTGGTGCCCACGGAAACGTTCGCCTCCGGGGTAGTGGGGCACGAAGGGACGCCCCCAGGTGCCGGTGGCGCTCACCACGGCACGCGCGGCCCAGGCGCCGTCGGCGGTGCGCAACACGAGGGGGCCACGCGGCTCGGTGTCGGCGCGGCACACCTCGAGCACCCGGGTGCCGTGGTGCACCGGCAGCTCGTAGCGCTCCTCGTAGCGGGTCAGGTAGTCGACCACGTGCTCGGCGGGTGGGAAGCCGGCCCCGCTCGGCGTGGGCATGAGCCACCCCGGCAGTGACCAGTACTCCGCGGGCGAGAAAAGTCGCAGCGAGGGCCACAGGTGCTGCCACGCCCCGCCCGGCGTTGGGTTGGCGTCGAGCACGACGTAGCCGGTGCCGGGCTCCAGGCCTGCCCGGCGCAGGTAGTACGCGGTGGCCAGCCCGGCCTGACCGGCGCCGATGACCGCGACGTCGACCGGGTGCGTCACCGGCCGATGCTGAGGGCCTCGACGACGGCCGCGAGCCGCCCCGGCACGGCGCGGTAGTAGACCCAGGTGCCGCGCTTCTCGCTGATGGCCAGGCCCGCGTCCCGGAGGATCTTCAGGTGGTGGCTGGCGGTGGCGGCACTCTTGCCGATGCCCTCGGAGATGTCGCAGGCGCAGACCTCTTCGGCAGTGAGGAGCATCGCCATGATCTTCACCCGGGCAGGGTCGGCCAGCGCCTTGAACATGTCGGCCAGGGCCTGGGCGTTCTCGTCGGCCACCGCGGCCTGGGCGGGCGCGCAGCACGCGGTCAGCACCGTGAGCTGGGCGCGCGAGGACTCTGCGGGACTGGTTGTCGTGGCCACGGCTGGAGCCTACCTTCGTCAAGGAGATTCTTCGAGAAACTTCGAAGAAATGGTTCCACGTCTGTCGAAGTTCTGATTTGATGAACGTCGAAACAGTCGAGGCTGTTCCGCAGGGCCGTCTGCCCGCCGGAGCCAACACACAAGGAGACCAGCATGGCCCTCACTCCCACCGCCGAAGCCCTCGAGGTCCTGACGCCCGCCGCCGGTGAGGGACACCTGCCCGTCGTCGTCATCGGGGCCGGCCCCGTGGGACTGGCTGCCGCAGCACATCTGGTCGCCCGCGACCTGCCGGTGCTCGTCCTCGAGGCCGGCGATGCCGTCGGTGCCGCGATGCGTGAATGGGGCCACATCCGCACCTTCACGCCGTGGCAGTACATCGTCGACCCGACGGCGGAGAGGATGCTCGCCGACGCCGGCTGGACACGTCCCGTGGGGCGCCAGTCGCCGACCGGCGCCGAGGTCGTCGAGCAGTACCTCGTGCCCCTGGCCGCGGTCCTTGGCTCCCGGGTCCGCACCGGCACCCGGGTGGTGGCGGTCTCGCGCAGGGGGCTGGACCGGTCGCGCACCGTGGGTCGCGCCGAGAGGCCCTTCATCGTCCGGGTCGCCCATCTCGACGGCACGGTCGAGGACCTGTCTGCTCGCGCGGTGATCGACGCCTCCGGCACCTGGCACCAGCACAACCCCCTCGGGGCCTCGGGGCTGCCGGCGCTCGGGGAGGACCGGGCGCGCGAGGCGGGGTTCCTCGTCGGCCCGCTGCCCGACGTGCTCGGGGCCGAGCGTGAGCGGTTCGCGGGCCACTCGACACTCGTGGTGGGCATGGGCCACTCGGCAGCCAACACCCTCGTGGCCCTGGCCCAGCTGGCCCGCGAGGTGCCCGGCACCCGCGTCGTCTGGGCCATCCGCGGCACCAGCGCCAGGCGGGTCTTCGGTGGTGGGTCCTCCGACCAGCTGCCCGACCGCGGAAGGCTGGGGTCCGACCTCGCCGACCTCGTCGCAGGCGGGGCGGTGGAGTTCCTCACCGGTTTCTCCACCCGCGAGCTGCGCGTCGACGAGGAGACGGGGACGCTGACCGTCGTGGGCGACACCGCAGCGGGACGGCAGGAGGTCCCGGGCCTGCACAACGTCGCCGCCGCGACCGGGTTCCGGCCCGACCTCGACATGGTGTCCGAGCTCCAGCTCGACCTCGACCCAGGGCTGCAGTCGCCCCGGGTTCTCGGGCCGCTCGTCGACCCGCAGGCACACTCGTGCGGCACCGTCGCGCCGCACGGCTGGCGCGAGCTCGCCCACGAGAACGAGCCGGGTTTCTTCGTCGTGGGCATGAAGTCCTACGGGCGGGCGCCGACCTTCCTCATCACCACGGGGAACGAGCAGGTGCGCTCCATCGCCGCACACCTCGCCGGTGACGACGCGGCGGCCGACGAGGTGCAGCTCGTCCTGCCCGAGACGGGGGTCTGCTCGTCCGCCAACGCGCTCTCGGACGCGGAACTTGCGGCGGCGGTGCCTCTGGAGGCGCTCCGGCTCGGCTTCGCCACGGCCGTGCCGGGCGGTCGGGCCGGCGACGCGCTGGCGCAGGGCCAGGGCAAGCCGCTCGCCCTGGCAGATGTGTCGCCCAGCCGCGCCGGCGGCTGCTGCGGGTGAGCCACGCCGCCTCCCGCGCCCTCGCCGGGCCGAGCCCGCGGACCGGGGCGCGAGGCAGGAAGGGGCGCCGGGTCTTCCACGGGTGGCGCATCGTCGGCGTGCTGGCGGTCACCGAGACCGTCAGCTGGGGGATCCTGTACTACGCCTTCGCCGTCTTCCAGGTGCCGATGGCGGCCGAGCTCGGGTTCACCTCCGCCGAGCTCGGAGGGGCCTTCTCGGTGGCGGTGCTGCTCACCGGGGTCGCCTCGGTGCCGGTCGGCCGCTGGCTGGATGCCCGGGGCCCGCGAGGGGTCATGACTGCTGGGGCGCTCGTGTGCGCCGTGCTCGTCGTGGCGTGGTCGCGCGTGCACACCGTGGCGGGCCTCTACCTGGTGATGGCCGGCATCGGGCTGGCCAGGGCCTGCGTGCTCTACGAGCCGGCCTTCGCCGTGGTCGTGCGCTGGTTCCACGTCCGGCGGTCCGCCGCCCTGCTCGCGGTCACGGTCGTGGCCGGTTTCGCGTCCACCGTGGCCCTGCCCACGTCCAGTGCCCTCATCGCGGCCCTCGGCTGGCGTGACGCCCTGCTCGTCCTCGCCGTGGTGCTTGCGGTGGTGACCGCCGGGCCTCACTGGCTCGTGCTCCGCACCGAGCCGGCGGACCTCGGCCTCCACCCCGACGGGGCGGCCACACCACCGGATCGGCCCGCAGGGACGGCGGAACCGCAGCGGCCCGGGCTGCGCGCGACGGCCGCGTGGGCCGCCCGCCAGCCGGAGCTCCGCTGGTATGCCGCGGGATTCGCCGCGCAGGCCACGGCCGTCATCGTCGTCGCCGTGCACCTCGTGCCCTTCCTGCTGGAGCAGGGACAGTCGGCCGGCTTCGCCGCTGCGGCGACGGGCGCGCTGGGGGCACTCTCCGTCTCGGGGCGGCTGGTGCTGACCTGCATGGCCCGTCGCCGATCGGCCGCAGCAGTGACGGCTGCGATGTTCCTGGTGCAGGGTGCCGGGGTCGTGGTGCTCCTGCTTGCCGGTGACTCGGTGCTTGGCGCGGTGGCATTCGTCGCCCTGTTCGGGCTGGGCTTCGGTGCCGGCACGATCGCCCGACCGGTGCTGCTGGCGAGCAGTCACGGCGTGGCGCGCTACGCCTCACTCGCCGGCCTGATGGCCCTCCTCATCACCCTCGCCACCACCGCAGGACCCCTGCTCGCAGGCCTGGCGCGCACGGCATACGGCTCCTATGAGCCCGTGCTGGTCGCGGTGCTGGGACTGTGCGCGGCAGGGGCCGCCAGCCTGCGGATGGCCGGACGGGGTGCTGCAGGCGCGCAGAACCCGTGAAGACCCGGAGAAAGGACCCACCATGCACGGTCGCATGCCCGCGCACATCAGAGCCGCGTTCCACGACGAGCTCGTCACGGCCAGGCGCGCTGCCACCACCCGTGAGCGGTGGGCGGCCCTCGAGCGGGCCCACATCATCTCCCAGCCGTGGCCGTGGCCCCACACCCGTGCACACGCCGTCATGCTCCAGGTCGCCTGGCGCGAACGCGACCGGCGCGAGGCCGTCGGACAGGTCGTCCGCCTCCTGGTCGCGGCGCCGGGCTCGGCCCTGGGGCGCTACCCCGAGGGCAACACCGGCCGCGCGACCGTCCCGCTGACCCAGCCCATGCCCGTGCCGCAGGACCTCGCCGAGCTGCTGGCCCGGCGCTGAGCGACCAGCCGGGCGTGGACGAGCGCCTAGCCTGACGACGCCAGCAGGGCGCTCACCAGCCTCGCGGCCTGCTCGTTGGTGGCGTGGTTCTGGTGCAGCTCGTAGACCTCCATGTCGCCGAGGTGGCGCTCGAGCATGCCCGACAGCCGCTGTCGCAGCAGAAGGTCGCTCAGGTCGAAGAGGGGGAGCAGGGCGTCCTCGCCCTTGGCGTCGAGCCCGACGTAGCACTCCGACAGCAGGCTGGCGGCGTGCTCGACGCTGCCCGGGACGAGCCGGGGCTCGGTGAGCTGGAGGTCGAAGACGGGCACCAGCAGCAGGTGCAGGGGAGCGATGGCCGTGATCGAGGTCTGCAGGAGGTGGCTCAGCTCGCTGGGGAGGATGAGGATCTTCTCCTTCCGAGTCCTCAGCTGCTCCGGGGTGTTCGACGCCGCGATGCGGTGCACCTCGTCAGCGCTGGGCGTGGCGAAGAAGGGGTGCTCCTCGCTGGCCACCCAGTCGAGCAGAGGCGGAAGCACCGCAGCGGTGCCGATGCGCACTCCGGCCTTGCCGGGAAGCCCGCAGACCTCCAGGTGCGCGCCCGTCTCCCGGAGCAGGAACTTGTCGATCGCGACCAGGTCGCAGCCACTCCTCGCGAGGAGGTTGAGCAGGGTGCTCGTCTTGCCCGACGCCTTCCTTCCCGCGATGCAGACGGCCCGACCTGTGTGGGCGACGCAGGCGGAGTGCATGGGGACCCAGCCCCGCTCCAGGAGCAGCCACTTGGTGAGCGCGCGTACCGTCTGCATCGCCTCCTCCCTGCGCACCTCAGGCCTCCCGGTGGTGACCAGGACGACCCTGCGCTGCTCGGCGAACAGCAGCGTGAAGACGTCTTCCTGCGGCGACACCTTGGTCGCCCTCGTGCGGACCAGCGTGACCCCGTCGTCGACCGAGACGGTGGTGTGGCCCGTCCTCCCCGAGGCCGAGGCCGAGGCCGCACCCGGTTCCGCACCCGCACCTGGGGACTGGGAGGCCCAGCGCCCCAGCGAGCGGTACAGCCGTGGGTCCTCGGTGGCGAAGAGCGTGGCATCGGGTCGGTCGCCGTGCGAGGGACGGAAGTACCCCTCGAAGAACGTCGACATCCACGCGCCGCTTGCGGCCTCGTCGCTGTGGTAGGCGGTGGACACGCCGGCGTAGGCCAGCTCGAGGTGGTGCCCGCGCGCCAGCAGGCCGGCGACGACCTGCTCCGCTGCCTCCACGATGTCCTGCGCTGTCATGGCGAGTCCTTGGGTCCCGGGCGTGGATCCAGTGTGCAGGGAGGTCGGGCGTTGCGACAGGGCCGCGCGGGAGTGCCGGCCCGTGACGAGTCGGGTCAGCGGATGCCGTGCCAGAGGTCCCTCTCCCACGCGCGAGGGTCGTCGACGACCAGGGGATCGGTGTCGAACCGCATGGTCGCCCGCCGGTCCGGGCCGTAGCGTGGCCATCCGGGGTCTCCCGTGGTGGCGAACGAGATCCAGGCACGGTGCATGGTGTCGGCGAGCCCTTGCGGCGCGGTGTCGCCGACCAGTGGCCCGAAGAGCGGGGCGTCGGCCCCCAGGGTGTCGAAGACGAACGGGATCTCCAACCCGTGGACCGCACCGAGTCCCGGTGCAGGCCAGGCGAACTCGTACATGTAGGTGCCTGACTGCTGGTTGACGTGCGCCTCGGCGAGCCGGATGGCCGGGACCCGGGTCCACCAGTCGGTCTGCACGGCCGCGAGCAACTCACCCGGGGCGGCACCGGGATGGTGGGCCCGGTACGCGGCGAGCCCCTTCTCGACCGGAAGGCCGTATGCAGCCAGGGTGCGGAACCCGTGTAGGCCGACGGGCCCTGTCAGATGCTCCTCGGTGATCCGGGCGATCTCTCCGGTGATGGCCAGGAAGAGTCGCCACTCGTCGGTGTTGGTGCCTGCCAGTACGTCGACCTGGGCTGCCGACCCGCCTGCGATCAGCTCGATGGGCGTGCCGGGAAGGGTTCGCCCATCGATGACCGGCTGCCACGGCAGCATGCTGGCGACGACGTCGCCTCCCCACCGGTCGGGGTCAGGGTGCGCCACGAGCTCGGCCTTGAGCTCCGCCTGCGCCTGCAGGAGCCGTTCGACGGGGAGGGCGGCGATGGCGTCCCGACGGGGCGGCACTCCCAGCCGGTCCACCAGGGAGCGCCCGACCCGCGCAGCCGTCTCGGCAGAGAGGGCCTGGTGGGCGGCTCCGCTCTGCAGGACCGCCCGACGGAACAGGCCCCTGGCGGCCGGCATGGCGAGCATCACCCCGATGCTCATGGCCCCGGCGGACTCTCCGAAGACCGTGACGTTGTCCGGGTCGCCACCGAAGGCGGCGATGTTGTCCCGCACCCACTCCAAGGCGGCCACCTGGTCGAGCAGCCCCAGGTTCGCGACGCCGTCGTCGAGGTAGAGGAACCCGTCCGCGCCGACGCGCCAGTTGATGACGACGCAGACGACTCCGTCACGGGCGAAGTGCCGGCCGTCGTAGGCAGCCGTGGCGCCGAACTCGAACAT
Source organism: Knoellia sp. p5-6-4 (assembly GCF_029222705.1). Taxonomy (NCBI): domain Bacteria; kingdom Bacillati; phylum Actinomycetota; class Actinomycetes; order Micrococcales; family Intrasporangiaceae; genus Knoellia; species Knoellia sp. p5-6-4. Next base: position 413,853 of record NZ_JARGZF010000002.1, on the reverse strand, counting down.
CCCACCCTGGACCCACATCATGACGGGCAGCCCGGCGGCCCCCGGGTCCGGCGTCCAGACGTTCAGGGTCAGGCAGTCGTCGCCGATCGCCTCGGTGTCCCAGCCGGACCCGCCGCCCTCGGGAGGGGCCACCTGTGGCGGTGCCGGCCCGATCTCGGTGGCCTCGCGGACGCCGCTCCACGGCTCGACCGGTTGCGGTGGTCGCAGGCGGTGTCGGCCGACAGGCGGGGCCGCGAACGGCACTCCGAGGAAGGCGTGGACCCCGTCGACCTGCGTGCCGTGCAGATGACCCGCTGCGACCTTCACCGTGGAGTCCATGGGCACCAGCCTCAGACCGGGACAGGGGGCTCAGCAGAGCCGAAGGTCCCGGAGCGCGGTGCGGGCCCTGCACAGAGGGAAGAGCGGGCACACTGTGCCGCATGCTGCACGTGCGTATCGCCTCGCCTGCGTCCTTGACCGAGGACGTGCTGGGGATGTTGTCGGAGGACCCGGCGGTCAGCAGCCTCTCGGCCGTCCGGGGCGCCTCGCTGCGGCCTCCGGGTGACCTGGTGTACGCGGACGTCGCCCGCGAGGCTGCGAACGACGTCGTGGACCGGCTCCGCGGGATGGGGATCCAGCACGAGGGGAGCGTGCACCTCGAGCCGGTGCGGGCCTGGTTCTCCCAGCGAGGCTACGACGCCGAGCGACGGGCGCCCGGCAGCAGCGCCGACTCCGTCGTCTGGGCCGATGTCACCCAGCGCGCGTACGAGGAGTCGGAGCTCAACTGGACCTACACGAGCTTCATGGTGCTCGCCACGCTGATCGCCGGGATCGCCATCGTCCTCGACTCGCAGATCCTCGTGATCGGGGCGATGGTCCTCGGCCCGGAGTTCGGCGCGGTCGCTGCGCTGGGTGTGGCGCTGGTCCGTCGGCGTGGGTCGCTGCTGCGCCTCGCAGCCCGCACCCTGCTCATGGGCTTCGTCGTGGCCATTCTCGCGACCACCGTGGCCACACTGGTGGGGAAGTCGCTCGGTTGGGTCACCCTGGACGACGTCACGGGGTCACGGCCCGAGACCGCCTTCATCTACACGCCCGACAAGTGGTCCTTCATCGTGGCCGTCATCGCCGCCGCAGCCGGTGTGCTGTCGCTGACGTCGGCGAGGGTCGGTGGGCTCTCGGGCGTCTTCATCTCGGTGACCACGGTTCCCGCTGCCGGGAATGTGGCGCTGGGTCTGGCGTTCGGGGCGTGGCACGAGGTGTGGGGCAGCTCGCTGCAGCTCGCGCTCAACCTCTCGGGGATGGCGCTGGCGGGCTGGGCGACACTGGCCCTGCAGCAGGTCGTCTGGGCCCGGGTCTCCGCGCACCGGGCCCGGCTCGTCGGACGGCTTCGGCGGCACTGAGCGAACGGGAGGTCACTACCGGCGGTGACCGTGGGTCCTTCCGTGTGCGGGTGGTCGTGACGTGGGGCGCTCCGTGGGCGTCACACCATCTCAGGGATGTGCAGGTGGGCGAACGCGAGCTCCATCTCGGCCACGTCGTCGATGGTGGCGCCCAGCTCCCGGGCGGCTGCCTCCCGAAGTCCACGTGCAGTGTCGCGGCTGGCCTCGAGCTGCTGGCGGGTCTCGAACGTCGCCGTCCCCACCGCCCGTCCGGTCTCCCGGTTGATCATGAAGCTGGCGCTGCAGAAGCCCTCGAGCTCCTGGAGCCGGGGGAGAACTCCCATCTTGTAGAAGTCGACGGCCCGCTCGGCCATGTCCGGCGTGCCGCTCAGCCACGTGACGCGGGCGCAGGCGCCATCAGGCGCGGCGTGGTCGCGGTGGACGACGGCGATCTCCCAGACGTCGACCTCACTCGTGTCGCTTCCCAGCGCCGCAATCGCGCCGGCACGGAGCGAGAGCACCTTGTCGGCGGAGTCGCGCACCGCGGCTTCCGACTCCCAGGCGGTGGTGGCGATGCACCGGCCGGACGTGCGGTCCGCCAGCAGCGACATGCCGATGCAGCCACTCATCGCACTGACCGCCGGGAACACCTCGTCACGGACGTAGGCGATGCCTGCGTCGATCTTGTCGATGTCGGCCTGAATCGTGGTGGTGCGTGCGAGCATCGTGGGCTCCTGTTCTCGGGGCAGCGCCCCGGTGGCGCCGCGCTCCCATCAACGCTGCTCGCGGCGAACCCCCGGGGCAATAGTCACCTCGGGCCCCGGGGGAAGGCAGACCTCAGAAACCTCGCAAAGCCACCGCAGGGGGCCCTCGCTCAGGTTCCGACGTAGTCCGCGAGGTGCGTGCCGGTGAGGGTGGTGCGGGCGCCGACGAGGTCGGCGGGTGTGCCCTCGAAGACGACCCGGCCGCCGTCGTGACCGGCGCCGGGACCGAGGTCGATGATCCAGTCGGCATGCGCCATCACGGCCTGGTGGTGCTCGATGACGACGACGGACCTGCCGGAGTCGACGAGCCGGTCGAGGAGACCGAGCAGGTTCTCGACGTCGGCGAGGTGGAGGCCGGTGGTGGGCTCGTCGAGGACGTAGACCTCACCCTTCTCCGCCATCTGGGCGGCGAGCTTGAGCCGCTGCCGCTCACCGCCGGACAGCGTCGTGAGCGGCTGCCCGAGCGTGAGGTAGCCGAGCCCGACGTCGGCGAGGCGGTCGAGGACCGTGTGGGCGGCCGGGGTGCGTGCCTCACCCTGGTCGAAGAATGTCTCGGCCTCGTTCACCGACATCGCGAGCACGTCGGCGATGTTCCTGCCCCCCAGCGTGTACTCCAGCACCGAGGCCTGGAACCGCTTCCCCTCACACTCCTCGCAGGTGGACTCGACGGTGGCCATGACGCCGAGGTCAGTGAAGATGACGCCGGCGCCGTTGCAGGTGGGGCAGGCGCCCTCGGAGTTGGAGCTGAAGAGCGCCGGCTTCACGCCGTTGGCCTTCGCGAACGCCTTGCGGATCGGGTCGAGCAACCCGGTGTAGGTCGCCGGGTTGCTCCGTCGCGAACCGCGGATGGCGCCCTGGTCGATCACGACCACGCCGTCACGGCCTGCGACCGAGCCATGGATCAGCGAGCTCTTGCCCGACCCCGCGACGCCGGTCACGACCACGAGCACGCCGAGCGGGATGTCGACGTCGACGTCGCGCAGGTTGTTGGTGCTCGCGCCCCGCACCTCCATCACGGCGGCCGGCGTGCGCACCGATGGCTTCAGGGAGGCTCGGTCGTCGAGGTGCTTGCCGGTGAGCGTGCCGCTGGCGCGCAGCCCCTCGACCGTGCCCTCGAAGACCACCTCGCCACCCTCGGTCCCGGCGCCCGGGCCGAGGTCGACGACGTGGTCGGCGATGGCGATGCTCTCCGGCTTGTGCTCGACGACCAGCACGGTGTTGCCCTTGTCGCGCAGCTGCAGCAGAAGGTCGTTCATCCGCCGGATGTCATGGGGGTGCAGCCCGATGGTGGGCTCGTCGAACACGTAGGTGACGTCGGTGAGCGAGGAGCCGAGATGCCGGATCATCTTGGTGCGCTGCGCCTCGCCGCCGGACAGGGTGCCCGACGGCCGGTCGAGTGAGAGGTAGCCCAACCCGATCTCCGCGAACGCGTCGAGGAGGTGCTGCAGGCCGGCCAGCAGGGGAGCCACGGACGGCTCGTCGAGCCGCCGCACCCACTCGGCGAGGTCGCTGATCTGCATGGCGCACAGGTCGGCGATGTTCCTGCCCTCGATCTTCGACGACCGGGCCTCCTTGCTGATCCGGGTGCCGTCGCACTCGGGGCAGGTGGTGAAGGTGATGGCCCGCTCCACGAAGGCGCGGATGTGCGGCTGCATCGCCTCCGGGTCCTTGGAGAGCATGGACTTCTGGATCTTGGGGATCAGGCCCTCGTACGTGAGGTTGATGCCCTCGACCTTGATCTTGGTGGGCTCCTTGTAGAGCAGGTCGTGCAGCTCCCGCTTGGTGTACCTGCGGATCGGCTTGTCCATGTCGAAGAAGCCGGAGCCGCTGAAGATGCGCCCGTACCAGCCGTCCATGCTGTAGCCGGGGATCGTGAGCGCGCCCTCGGCGAGCGACTTGCTGTCGTCGTAGAGCGCGGACAGGTCGAAGTCGGTGACCGAGCCCATGCCCTCGCAGCGCGGGCACATGCCGCCCAGACGGGTGAAGGTCACCTTCTCGGCCTGCGTCTTGCCGGCCCCACGCTCGACGGTGATCGCACCGCTGGCCCGGACCGAGGGGATGTTGAACGAGTACGCGTTGGGCGAGCCGATGTGCGGCCTCCCGAGCCTGCTGAAGAGGATGCGCAGCATGGCGTTGGCGTCGGTGGCGGTGCCGACCGTGGAGCGGGGGTTGGAGCCCATCCGCTCCTGGTCGACGATGATCGCGGTCGTCAGCCCTTCGAGCAGGTCGACCTCGGGCCGTGACAGCGTCGGCATGAAGCCCTGCACGAAGGCGCTGTAGGTCTCGTTGATCAGCCGCTGCGACTCCGCGGCGATCGTGGAGAACACCAGCGAGCTCTTGCCCGAGCCGGAGACGCCGGTGAACACCGTGAGCCGGCGCTTCGGGAGCTCGACGTCGATGTCCTTGAGGTTGTTCTCGCGCGCCCCGTGGACGCGGATCAGGTCGTGGCTGTCGGCCACGTGTGGTGCAGGCGACTGCGTGCCGGTCCTCGTGGCCATGGTCTGGTTCTCCCTCCGTCCGGCGCGCGGCCGCCCCTCGGTCCCGGCCGCCGTGGTGTGCCGTGGTCAGGCTAGCCCGAGGAGGGCGCGGCACGTCGGGTTTGGCGCAGGGATGGGCCGGGTCTGGTGCGAGCGCGCTGGCGGCTCAGCGCTTCTCGTTGATGCGCACGTGGTTGCCCGCGGGACCACGGAAGGCGCAGTCGCGCACGCCGTAGGGCTGGACGGTCGGCTCCTGGACGACCTCGGCGCCGCTGGCCATGCACGCGCTCGAAGGTGCCGACGGGGCCGACGGTGATCCAGCGCATCCCGCCGTCGATCGGTCTGGTGACCTGTCTGGTCACGCATGACGGCATCCGGACCGCCGCCTGCGCGGCGGCGCGGCGGTAGGCGCTGGGCGGCATACCCACGATCTCGGTGAAGCGCGTGCTGGAGGTCCCCAGGGACGCGCAGCCGACCGTGAAGCACACCTCGGGCGCTTCCAGGGCAGCCGTTCCGCCGCACGACGTCCGGAAGGCGTCCTAGCCTGTCTCGCGTGGATGACAACGCGCCAGACACGACCACCGAGACGCCGCACCCGACGTCGCATCGACAGGCGGAGTGGTTGCTCGAGGCGGACCCGGCGATCCGGTGGCAGGTCATGCGCGACCTGATGGACGCACCGCCTGACGCCATCGCCGCGGAACGCGCTCGCGTGGCGACCGAAGGCTGGGGCGCCCGCCTGCTGGCCGCTCGTGACCCAGACGGTCAGTGGATGGGCGGTGCGTGCTTCCCGGGTCGCGGTGACCCGCCGGAGGACGGCAGCCAGCCGTGGACGTCGACGCTGCCGGCCATGATGGAGCTCTATGACTACGGGCTCGACCCCGCCACCGACACCACGCGGGAGATGACCTCGCTGGTCGCTGCGAACTGCCGCTGGGAGTACGACGACCTGCCGTTCTTCGACGGTGAGGTCGAGCCGTGCATCAACGGCCGAACGGTGACCCTGGGCGCCTACTTCGGGGCCGACGTCGACGGCATCGTCACTCGCCTGCTCTCCGACCAGCTCGCGGACGGCGGATGGAACTGCTGGGCCGAGCACGGCGCGACCGTGTCGTCGTTCGACTCGACGATCTGCGTGCTCGAGGGCCTGCTCGAGTACGAGGGGGCAACCGGGGGATCCGTCGAGCTCGCCGCTGCCCGCCGGCGCGGTGAGCAGTACCTGCTGGAACGTTCTTTGTTCCGCCGCAAGAGCACGGGGGAGGTGCCGGTCGACGCCTGGTTGGAGTTCTCGTTCCCGACCAGGTGGCACTACGACCTGCTGCGTGGGCTGGAGTACTACCGCAGGGCCGACGTCCGGGACCCGCGGCTCGGGGAGGCGATTGAGCTCGTCCGCTCCAAGCGGCAGGGAGACGGCACCTGGCTGCTCGAGAACACCCACCCCGGCGCGGTCCACTTCGCGCTGGAGGACGGCGACGGCCGCCCGAGTCGGTGGAACACCCTGCGGGCGTCGCGAGTCCTCGACTGGTGGGACGCGACGGGTGTCGCGACCGACGGACCGCGGGAGTGAGTCACGACCGGTGCCTGTGTATCCGTGACCATGTCAGGCGTGCGAGGTCGTGCAACAGCGCGAGGGCCGCGACGCCGGCGAGCACCGCGGGGACGGCTTTGATGGTTTCGCCGTGGAGCCAGGGCCACGTGAGGAACAGGATGACCCCGACTGCAAACAGGATCGCCCGCCACAGGGGAGGGTCCTGCAGTTCGCGCCATTCGTCTCGCCAGATCTCGAACATGCGTCCTCGTGGGTGGTCACTGCCTGCGCGGTGGGGCACGGCCAGCATTCTGCCCGTCGTGTGGCAGGGTTGGTGGCCGTTTGCAGACTTCGACGCCCCCGGGCCTCACGCCCGCGGCCAAGGCGGCCGCGATGAACGGAACTGCGCGCCTACGCAGAGATGTGGGGGCTCTTCTGCTGACCGCAGTTACGGACCTTGGTGGAGGTGCGGCCCCCACCGGTCGGGCACCATGGTCCTGCCTTCCTTCGGCGCTCGCCACCATGTCGCGCCGAGCGGCGCGGTGTGACAGCCACAGGCAAGAGGGGCCTACGGCCTCATCCGAGACAGCGGAGATTAGGCGCAGGAGTGGGGGACCGATGGCCGGTCAGGATCAGCTGGCTCGACGCCACCGCGGGAGAAGGCGCACACGGATGGCGCTTCCCGCGCTCGCCGTCATCCTGAGCAGCGTCGTCGCGGCCACAGTGCTCATTCCGACGGCCGCGAGCGGGCTGGCGAAGATCCAGTGCAAGCAGACCACCGGAACAGCAGCGGTCGATCCGATCGTCTACCACAACCTGAAGGTCGGCTCTGGGCACGTGCACCAGTTCTTCGGCAACAACGCGTTCCTGTCGCTGGCCAACCCCAATGCTGCGAACTACACGGACCTGGTCGGCAAGGGCACGAACTGTGAGGACCCCGCGGACACGGCGGGCTACTGGACTCCCACGCTGCACAACATGAAGACCGGTGCGGCCGTGCCAGTCGCGGCGTTCACGGCCTACTACCGGAGCTGGAACTCACGGACGACCGGCGAAGGCGTGCCCTACCCGGCCGATGCCCGGTTGATCGCGACCCGGATGGACTGGACCTGTGGGCAGCGGGAGCGTGTCAAGCCATCCCCGTCCATCCCCGACTGCTCCATGGCCGACGGAAAGAGCGGCTCACGCCTCACCGCGCACATCGACTTCCCCTCCTGCTGGAATGGGGTCCTTCCGCGCCACTGGAGCACCCAGGTGGGCAACACCAACGACAACGCACTGTTCGCCTACCGGCTGGACAGCGAGAACTGCCCGCCCGGCTTCCCGGTCAAGACCGTTGAGCTGCGCATGACGATCCAGTTCCAGTACACCGGAAGGGGAACGGATCTGATGCTCTCCTCCGACCACATGGCGAACACCACGGACGGCCGATCACTTCATGCGGACTTCTGGAACACCTGGGTCCAGACGGGCTTCCAGACCATGGTGCGCAACTGCATCAACCCGGGCCTGAACCGGGCGACCGCCCTCTGCAGGTGACCGAGGACGAAAGGCTCGGACGCTGTCACCCATCGGCCGGAATGACGCCGCGGCGGCCGCTGCATCGCTCAGTCCGTCACCCGGAACGCGATTGGTCCGTCGTGGTCTCCGAGGGCTGCGGCGAGGTCCTGATGGAAGCCCACCAGTTCCGTGAAGGGGACTGCCATCTTGGAGGCGGCCGCGATGTCTCTTCACTGTTCCGTCGACGGTGGCGGATAGAGGGACAGTCCCTGGTCGAGTCCGAGGTGGGAGGTCTCGTGCCCTAATCAGGCCATCTGAGGTCCGTGTACAAGTCGTCTGTGCCCCCGGTGAGGGCCCATGCCACCAGGTCGACGTGTCCCACGATGCCCAGTGGGGTCCACTCAAGGAGGTCAGGGCCCCAGTAGCAGATCTCCCCGAGCTCGCCAGCCAGGCCGCCGCCGGTGACCACGAAGATCCCACCAAGGACATCGTGAGCCACGACGAGATGAGCCGGCGGGCCCTGATCGGCGGTGGGGTCCGAGAGGTCGTTCGCCGTGGCAAGGTCGGCCAGCTCGCTGGTTCCTGCCCCAAGGATCCGCAACCAGCCGTGGTCGACGACGAGCCCGCCGCAGGCGTGTGCCAGCGCCCCGATGGGGGAGCGCGTGGTCACCTGCAGGAGGAACAGTGCCTGCGCTGCTCGGTTGGGCTCCCGCTCGAGGATCTGGGTCCGGCCCCCATCCTGCGCCCACTCGAGGATCTGCGGCCACGCCGGTTCTTCGACGTCGGCCAGCTCCTGGACGCTTCGGATGATCCCCATGGGCGCCCACTGTGCCACGCGGGTCTGCGCAGTGGTCGCACAGTGTGCCGCTCGGTCGTGGCTGGATGCGATGCCGGTACGGAGGTGCATTCCACGTATCCGAAGACGCGGCCGATGGGAGTGGTGACGCCTGGGGTCGGCTGGTCGCGCCAGCCATGCGGTGGCTCGCTTCGTCGGTCGACGGGGTCACCGCCAGCCGATGGACACGACTTCGACGGGTTCGCTGAAGCCCTTGAGCTTGACCGACCGACGATCGACCGGCAGGTCCCGCCGCCGCGACGACTGCAGCGTTGCAGCGCTCACCAGCACCTCGGAACCCGCGGCGGCCGCACCGATGCGCGCGGCGAGGTTGACGCCGCCACCGATGTAGTCGAGGCCGCTCCGGCTCGCCTCCGCCCTGTGCACGCCGATGCGCACGTGGGGTGCGAAGCCGTACTCACGCCGTTGGTCGTCCAGCCGTCGTTGGATCGCGAGCGCCGCGTCGATGGCTTGGTCCACGTCGTCGAAGGCGAGGAAGAACCCGTCGCCCGTCGCCTTGATCTCCTCGCCTCCATGCTCGGCGACGACACCGCGCAGCGCCTTGTCGTGCCAGTCGAGGACCCGGGACCACGACTCGTCGCCCAGCAGCTCGGTCAGTTTCGTCGAGTCGACGATGTCGGTGAAGACGAACGCCCGCATGACGCGCTGGGTGCCGGCCGCACCGCGCGCGCTGTTTCCGGCATCCCCGCGGGCACGCGGGTCGGTCGCGGCCTCGAGCGTGACCAGCAGGCGTGTGGTCCGTTCCACGTCAGGGGTCGCGCCGAGGTGCTCGAAGCCCGCCCGGGCCGCTCTCGCCTCTACGATGGCCGCATCCGGGTCACCGGCGGCTGCGTGGACCTCGGCCAGTCCACGCCGCGCGATGGCGAGCTCGTACGGTGCGTCGGCCGTTGAGTACAGCTCGGCGGCACGCTGCAGGTCGCGCCGCGCCGCGTCGAGCGCACCCTCACTCGCCTCGACCGCACCCATCGTGGCAGCCGCGGCGGCCGCAGGAACCCGTGTCCCGAACTGGTCCGCGATGCGCCCGATCTCCTCGGCAGCCGTCCGCGCCGTCGCGCTGTCGGACCCGGCCAATGCGATCTCGACCTGTGCCTCGAGCAACGGCAGCCGATAGAGGCCCGTATCCGGCGTCGCTCTCCAAGCCGGCGTCCGCGCAGGGCCGTCGAGCGCTCGGCGGATCTCCATGGCGGCCACGGCGACCTTTCCCTCGGCGAGCCGCAGCAGGGACAACGCAGGCTCGGGGTCGGTTCCCAAGGCGTGCGCCTCGACGAGGCTGGCCTCAGCACCGGGTAGGTCACCGCGCCGCAGCCGGATGTCACCGATCTGGTAGAGGGCCGTTCCCACCGCCGCCGGAACGTAGCCGCGCAGCTCCACCGATGCCTGCCGGGCCTCCGCCTCGGCCTCGAGCCAGGCACCCCGACGCCGCTTGATCTCGGAGCGGAACACCCGGCACATCCCCGGGTAGCCGTTGATGCCCTCACGCCGGCACCACCGGTCCTGCGCCTCGGTCCACTCCGCCGCCCGCGTCCATTCCCCGAGCGCGCTGCAGGTCTCGATCGTCGTGCAACACACGCCCCCCGCAATGGCCGGCTCGAGCTCGCCCGAGATGGCGGCGACCGTGGCCTCGTCGACCAGGTCGAGCCCCTCCGCCACCCTGCCGGACGACACCAGGGCCGCACCGCGCTCGGCCAGCGCGTACGCCTCGAGGTTGCGGTCCTGGAGGCGTCGCCCGATCTCGAGCGCGCGGGTCGCGTTGGCAAGCGCCCCCTCGTCGTCACCGACCACCGCGTCGTGGAAGGACTGTGTTGCTGCCAGCCACCCGTGCCCGATGCCCTCGTCCGCGTGCGCGAGGATGCGCTCCGCTCGGCGCAGCCACGCGTTGGCGACGGGCCCGGCGTTCCGGAACAGGTGGTTCCGGGCCAGCATGACGGCGAGCATGGCGGCGGCCTCGTTGTCGTGTGCCCTGGTCGCGGCGGCATACGCGCGCTCGAGGGCGTCGATCGCGAGGGGCAGCCGCCCGACCCACCAGGCCGCCTGGGCCAACAGCCCCAGTTCCGCAGGAGCCAACCTGCCCGCCTCGTCCTCGCCGTTGAGCAGGTCGAACGCCTCACGCCACGAGTGGCGCGCCAGCGCCTCCTGGGCGCGTTCAACGGGTGAGGCCTCGACCACGTCCGACATTGGACTCCTTCAGCCAGCGCTCCATTCTCGCACCGGACAGCACGGTCGTCGGCAGATCCGTGCATCTCGCGGTCGTAGTGCAACGGATGCTGGGGCACTCGAAGGCGGCCGCCGCACAGGCCGCTGACCTGCGCAGACGTGGGGTGGGGCAGGTCTGGCGTGAACCGAGCGGAACGCGGCAGCTCCGGACTTCCCGATGTCGGTCGGGATCGATCACGAGCTGCACTCGGGTTGCGAACTGCCATCGTCGACGAGAACGACGAGCCGGCGACTGCCCCGCCCTTACTCGAGGGCAGCAGTGATGCGACGCGGAGTGGCAGGGGATCGAGAAGCGTCCCGATCCAGACCTCGCACCGCACGGGCCCCTCGACTGCGGGATGCACCGCGTGGATGGCTGAACTGCGGTCGAAGTACCAAAGGCTGTCTCGCTGTGCGTTCGACACATCACCGTCGGACTCACTGTCCCGCACGACACGCACCCATGACGCGACTCGAACTCGAAGGCGACCTGCAACGTGGACATCAGCCCGAAACGTATCCGCGATGGCTGGGGGTCCGCTCATCGGCACCACCGCCTCGCGCGGGGAGCGTGAAGATCTGCGCCCATGCAGGCGGCTGGGCAGGATGAGCACATGGGATCGCCAGGGTGGCTCGAGCGGTATCGCGCTGGGGCACGTGAGCAGGTCTGGCACGAGCTCGGGCAGCAGGTTCGCGAACCCGGTCTCGAGGCGGAGGCGCAGTCCGTCTGCGATGAGATGGCTCGCCGGGCACGGCACAACGTCGAAGTGATCGTCGCGCGGCTCCACGAGCAGGGGTACCGGGCCACTCCAACGACGACGCGCAGGAGCCGGTGGAGGCTCTGCGACCACCAGGACCGGACGCAAGTGCGCTGGTGTCGTGGCTGAGGGACACCATGGGTGAGGTTCCGATGGTCTTGTCGTCCTGGCTGCGTCTTGTGGGCGGTGTGTGGCTGGTCGGAACTCATCCGAGCTGGCCGCAGTCGGCGACGGCTGATCCGCTGGTGATCGAGCTGGAGGGGACCCGCGAGCCGGACCCGTCGATCCGCGACTACTACGAAGGTGAGCTCGACGCGTGGCGCGATTGGAGCACGGAGGACGCCGAGGCAGGTGGATTCGTGTACGCACGAGCCCGGGCGAGCCTCCGCTCAAAGTCGGCCCGTCCGTCGGCATCCCAGTTGGGCAACCTGAACCAGTCCTCGGCACGGCGCAGTGTTTCACCGCCGGGGCTCGCACGCCCGCGCATCGGCATGCGCGAGCATCTCGGTGTCGTGTCAGGGATGTCGCCGAGGGCGCAGCTGAGTGAGGTGTGGACCACGGCCGGGATCGTCGGGCTGACCCCGCACGACGTGGACACGCCGCGGCCCTGCGCGACTCCCAGGTGCCACAAATGCGTCACAGCGGCCAGATCGAGGCGCCTCAGGGAGGTCGCACGGGCCGCTGACCTGCGGAAACGTGTGGTGGGGCAGGTCGGGCTTGAACCGACGACCGACGGATTATGAGTCCGCTGCTCTGACCGACTGAGCTACTGCCCCGGATGACTGCCGGCGCCGCACGGCGCCCGCGTGCGGCGATGCTATCGCGGGGTACCCGCAGGGCTCGCACGGGTGCGCGGCGCCGAGCCGGTCCCTCGGTGTACACCGATGAGGCGCAGGCGTTGCACGAGAACTGTGATTTCTCTGGTGCACATGTGGCTGTTGGTGCACAATAGGCTGCGTTGACCGCTCGCGGTTGACATGCAGAACGGTTGGACAGCAGCTGGGCCGAGAAGTGCAGAGGTCGTTGGGGAAGACGTCCCTCGCACACAGGAGGTCCCGGATGTCTGTCGCGATGCCGCGTGTCATGACTCGCGGGGTGGTGTTCATTCACTCCACCCCCAAGGCGTTGTGCCCGCACATCATGTGGGCCCTCGAGTCGGTGCTGGGCCAACGGCTCCACCTCGACTGGACCCCTCAGCCTGCCGGTGCCGCGCTGGTGCGCGCGGAGATCTCGTGGACCGGCGAGCCCGGCACCGGCGCCAAGCTCGCCTCGGCCCTGCGCGGGTGGGACAACCTGCGCTACGAGGTGACCGAGGAACCGAGCCCCGGCGCCGACGGTTCACGGTGGTCGCACACGCCGTCCCTCGGCATCCACCACACCTGGACCTCCGCCGCTGGAGACGCCGTCGTCAACGAGGACCGCCTCCGCGAGGTGATCCGGCTCGCGCAGGGCTCGCCCGAGGCGATGACCGAGATGCTCGACGAGCTGCTCGGGGTGGACTGGGACAACGAGCTCGAGCCCTTCCGGTATGCCGGTGACGGGGCCCCCGTGCGCTGGCTCCACAAGGTGGGGTGAGAACGCAGAGAGGCCCAGCGCCGGGCGCTCACTTAGCCATACCGGGCTGCCTCCGGTAGCGTGGCCGGCCGATCCGGACCGACCCGGGAGGTCATTCGTGTACACCCTCGTCGTCCTGGCCGCCGTCGCCGCCGTTGTCGGCCTGCTGGGATTCGTGCTCACCTCGAGCACCAGCGACCGCCAGAGCCGCCACCGCGCGGGAGCCGCCGCCGTGCCACGAGTGGGCGCGACCACCTTGGCCCTGGGGCTGGCAGCCCTGCCCCTGGCCTTCGTCATGGACCGCACCGAGGTGGCGTTGTCCGCGCTGACGCTGTGGTGGCTGACCCTGCCCTGGCTGGCACTCACCTCCAGGCTCAACGCGTGGGCCCACGCCGCCTGGAGCCATGGCGCGACCGGCGCCGGCGCAGGACTGGTGCTGCTGGCGTGGCAGGCGGTGACCCAGCAGCGGCCACTGGCCGCCGCCGTCGGCGTATGGGCCCTCTGGGGGCTGACCGCCGTCAGCGCCGTGCTGCTGCTCGCCTTCCTGCGCGAGGTGGCCGCGGAAGGGGGCCGTTGCAGGCTGGTGCCGCACCCCGCGTTCGGCGGCCTCTGGGCTGCCGGCGCAGCTGCGGCGCTCGTGCTGGGCATCGTGGCCCAGCCCTCGCCGAATGGGTCCACGGAGGCCAGTGCCGCGCATCAGCCCTCGGCTCCGGCCGCCACCGCACCCACGTCTCCGGGCGGCAGCCAGTCCGAGACCACGACGCAGGCCCGGCCCAGCCCAACGACCACGGCGCCCTCGCGAAGTGTCGCCACGACACCTGCGGCACGGTCCGACCAGCGGACGCAGCGACCGACGACCACGACGTCCGCGACGCCGCGCACGACGACCAGTTCGCCGCGCGCCACCAGCACGACGGGCGGGCCCACCACCGCGCGGCCGACGACCTCGTCGTCGACGACGACGAGCCCGCTCGACCTCGACATCTGGCCCACCCCGAAGAACCGCACGCACACCCCACCCGGCAAGAAGTAACCGGCCGGGCCCGCCGGGACGGTCAGGGGCAGGGCGCCTTGAAGGCAGGACGGTGCCCCACCCTGGACATGATCAGCTCGTAGTCATGGCGGGTCACCAGCTCCATCGGCAGCGCCATGACCGCCTGGTTGGTGGGCTTGATGACCAGGACGTCGCCGAAGCGGACCACGCGGTCGATCGCGGTGTAGGGGATCTCGTAGCTGATGCCCGGAGTGGTCACGCGCAGCGCGCGCGGACCGAACGAGCTCGTCAGCAGCGACCCGGTCCGGGCCTGACCCTCCACCGCCCTCCTGACCTGGCTGGCGAGCGAGAGCTCCCACCACAGGTAGGACACCGCGTAGAAGACGCAGAAGGCGGCCAGACCGACGGCGGCGATGTCGTCCGCAGACGTGGGTCCGTGCCAGATCGGCGACTGGTGGAAGAACCAGAGCAGCACGGCCGTCAGCACTGCGGCGTTCAGGACGCGCGACACCCAGGTGGTCGGGTCGCGCCGGGCGAAGGCCTTCAGGGCTGCCATCTCGCGGCCGGGCAGGGACTCGTCGGCAAAGTACCGGTTGACCCCTGCGCCCTGGTTCCACGTCACACTCACAGCCGCCTGCCCCCCTGTCCAAGCTGACTCACGCTATGGCCTGGGGAGAGGTGTCGGCCCCCAACGCCCGCAGGGTCACCCAAACGGGTGACCCTGCGGATGGGACGTCCTGGCGAGGTGGCCCGGCTAGACGCTCTTGAAGGTCAGGGCCACGTTGTGGCCGCCGAATCCGAAGGAGTTGTTGAGCGCCGCGATGTCACCGTCGGGCAGCTTGCGCGCCTCGTCCTTGACGACGTCGAGGTTGATCTCGGGGTCGAAGTCCTCGAGGTTGATCGTGGCCGGCGCCACCCGGTGGTGCAGGGCGAGCACGGTCAGCACCCCCTCGAGCGCACCGGCGGCCCCGAGCAGGTGACCGGTCATCGACTTCGTCGCGCTGACCGGCATACCGTCGGCGGCGTCGCCGAAGGCGCGCCGGATCGCGTTGGACTCCGCCACGTCGCCCACCGGCGTGGAGGTGGCGTGCGCGTTGATGTGCACGATGTCCGAGGCCGTGAGCCCGCCACGCTCGACGGCCTCGACCATCGCCCGCGAGGCGCCGGCGCCCTCGGGCTCGGGGGCAGCGATGTGGTGCGAGTCGGCGGACATGCCCACGCCGGCGATCTCGGCGTAGACCTTCGCGCCGCGCGCCCTGGCGTGCTCCTCGCTTTCGAGGACGATCACGGCCGCGCCCTCGCCCAGCACGAAGCCGTCGCGGCCCGTGTCGTAGGGCCGGGACGCGCGCTCCGGCTCGTCGTTGCGCTTCGAGAGCGCCTGCATCGCCGCGAACCCGGCGAAGGGCAGCGGGTGCACCGCAGCCTCGGTACCGCCGGCGACCACGACGTCGGCGCGGCCCGAGCGGATCATCTCCAGGGCGAAGCCCATGGCCTCGGCGCCGGACGCGCACGCCGACACGGTGGAGTGGGCGCCGGCGCGCGCGCCGAGCTCGAGCGAGACGTTGCCGGCCGGGCTGTTGGCCATGAGCATCGGCACCGCGAGCGGGAACACCCGCCGGGGGCCCTTCTCACGCAGGTTGTCCCACTGGTCGAGGAGGGTCCAGACGCCGCCGATCCCGGTACCGATGGCCACGGCGAGGCGCTCGGGCTCGACCTCGGGGCTTCCCGCGTCGGCCCACGCCTCGCGGGAGGCGATCATGGCGTACTGCGCGGACGGATCGAGGCGGCGCGTCTCGACCTTGGTCAGCACCTCGGTCGGCGGGGTCTTGATCGTGGCCGCGAAGGTGACCGGGAGCTCGTACTTCTCCACCCAGTCGAACGTCATGGGGCGGGCGCCGGAGCGGCCCGCGAGGATCGCGTCCCACGTCTCGGCCACCGTGCCGCCGAGGGGGGTGGTGGCACCGAGGCCGGTGACGACGACACGTCGGGTGGCGGTCATGGGCGGTTCTGCTCCTTCGTCGGGGTCACGAGTGGTGGGGGGCGGGGCCGCGCTGGCCGTGGGGCCAGCGCGGCCGCCGCACGCGGGGGCTCAGCTCTGGTTCTTGGCGATGAAGCTGACGGCGTCGCCCACGGTGGTGAGGTTCTTGACCTCGTCGTCGGGGATGCGCACGCCGAACTTCTCCTCGGCGTTGACGACGATCGTCATCATCGACAGCGAGTCGATGTCGAGGTCCTCGGTGAAGGACTTGTCGGACTGGACCGAGTCGGTCGACAGGCCGGTCTCCTCGTTCACGATCTCGGCGAGGCCCTCGAGGATCTCCTGCTCGCTCTGTGCCATCTTGTCTGCTCCTTGAGTGTTGCGTTGGGTGGTTGCGTCTCTGCTGTGGCCCGATACACCCGTCAGACCGGCGGGAGTCACGTCAGGGCAGGACCACGACCTGTGCGGCGTAGACCAGCCCGGCGCCGAAGCCGATCTGGAGCGCGAGGCCCCCGCGGGGCGCCGACCCCTCACGCAGCATCCGCTCGGTCGCAAGGGGGATGGAGGCGGCGCTGGTGTTGGCGGTCTCGGCGATGTCGCGGGCCACGGCGATGTCGGACGGCAGCTTGAGCTGCTTGATCATCGCGTCGATGATCCGCATGTTGGCCTGGTGCGGGATGAAGGCGTCGAGGTCCTCGGCGCGGACGCCGGCTGCATCGAGGGCCTTCTGCGCGACGGGGGCCATGCCCCAGACCGCCCAGCGGAACACCGACTGCCCGGCCATGGTGATGGCGGGGAAGTCGATCTGCTTCTCGCGCGTCTCGATCCAGCTGTCGCGCTGGGAGATCGTCTTCCACTGCGAGCCGTCCGAGCCCCACACGGTGGGGCCGATGGCCGGGGTGTCCGACGGTCCGACGATCGCGGCACCGGCGCCGTCGCCGAAGATGAACGCGCTGCCGCGGTCGTAGGGGTCGGTGAAGTCCGAGAGCTTCTCGACGCCCACGACCAGCACGTGCGTGGCGCTGCCTCCGCGAACCATGTCGTTGGCCAGCGCGATGCCGTGGCAGTAGCCGGCACACGCGGCCGAGATGTCGAACGCTGCCGCCTGGATGCCGAGGCGGTCGGCGAGGATCGGCGCCGCGGCTGGCGTCTGGTAGGGGTGGGTGACCGTGGCGAGGACGACGGCGTCGATCTGACCCGCCTCGAGCCCCGCCATGGCCAGTGCCTCGCGCGTGGCGTGCTCGGACATGTCGACGACCGTCTCGTCGGGGGCTGCGAAGCGGCGGCTGATGATGCCGGAGCGCTCGCGGATCCACTCGTCCGAGGAGTCGATCTTCTCGATCACCTCGGAGTTGGGGACGATCCGTTCCGGGCGGTAGGCGCCGACGCCCATGATGCGGGCGTGGGCCGCCCCCGTGGTGGTGACCGGGGTGCCGGTGCCCTTCGGGGCGAGAGGGGTCATGGCTCAGGCTTCCTGCTCGACAGAGGGGGAGGGGGCGGGCTGGCCGCCGTGCTCGCGGAGCATGCGCTGGGCGGCCTCGAGGTCGTCGGGGCTCTTCAGCGCGAGGGTCTCGACGCCCTTGAGGCCCCGCTTGGCCAGGCCGACGAGGGTGCCCGCCGGCGGCAGCTCGATGAGGCCGGAGACGCCGAGGTCGGCCAGCGTCTGCATGCACAGGTCCCAGCGCACCGGGTTGCTCACCTGGCTGACGAGGCGTGCGAGCACCTCGGCGCCGTCGCGCACGACCGTGCCGTCTGCGTTGGACACGAGGGCAACCGTCGGGGTGCTGGTGCTGAACCCGGCAGCCTGCCGGCCCAGGGCCTCGACAGCGGGGCCCATGTGGGTGGTGTGGAAGGCGCCCGCCACCTGGAGGGGGATGACGCGGGCCCGGGCCGGGGGGTCGGCCGTGAGCGCGGCGAGCTGCTCGAGGGTGCCCGCCGCGACGACCTGTCCGGCGCCGTTGTTGTTGGCCGGCGTCAGGCTGTGGCGCTCGAGGGTCGCGGCCACCTCGTCGGGGTCCCCGCCGAGGACGGCGCTCATGCCCGTGGGCGTCACGGCGCTGGCCGCCGCCATGCCGCGGCCCCGCTCCCGGACGAAGGCCATCGCGTCGGCGTCGGAGAGGACGTCGGCGAAGGCCGCCGCGGTGATCTCGCCCACCGAGTGCCCCGCCGTCACGGCCACCGCCGAGGCGGGGTCGACGTCACCGAAGAGGGCAGGGAGGCTGGCCAGGCCGGCCGCCACGATGAGCGGCTGGGCGACGGCCGTGTCCTTGATGGTGTCTGCGTCCGAGGTCGTGCCGTGGGCCACGAGGTCCAGGCCGGCCACCTCCGAGAGCGCCTCGAGCCGGGTGCGCACCGCGGGCAGGTCGAGCCAGGGCGTCAGGAAGCCGGGGGTCTGGGAGCCCTGTCCAGGGCAGACGATCGCGAGCACACCCCCAGCCTTCCGTCCGGGCCGTGACCGCACCGTGACCGAACGCCACCAACATCACGTGCCGGTGTTGGAGGATTCCTACAATTGCGGTGCGTCGGCGGCCGGGGCACTCTGACCCGTCCGCGGCGCGGGGCCGGCGCGGTGCGGGGGTGAGGCGAGCCGCCCCAGCGCCAGGGCGATGCGCACCGTGTGGGCGTCGTGGGCGTCGGTGAGGTCGTACCCGGTGAGGTCGGCGATCTTGCCCAGCCGGTAGCGGACGGTGTTGGGGTGCACGAACAGCAGGCGTGCCGTGCCCTCGAGGCCGTTGCCGCCCTCGAGGTAGACGGCCGCGGTCTGCAGGAGGTTGGCCCCGCTGCTGTCCGACAGGGGCCTCCAGATGCGCTCGAGCAGCTGCACGCGGGCCGCGGCGTCGCCGACGAGCACCCGCTCGGCCAGCAGGTCGTCGGCCGAGACCGGACGAGGAGCCTCCGGCCACGCGTGGGCGCACGACTGGCCCGAGAGCGCGGCACGGGCCGACCGTCCTGCGGCGAACAGGTGTGGCACCGTCGGGCCGACGACGATCGCGCCGTCGCCGAAGTGCCCGCCGAGCTCGCCGGCGGCGGCCAGCGCGTCGTCGACGTTGCCGAGGATGCACACCAGGCGTCGGCCCTGCACAGCGGCGAGCAGGTCGACCCCGAGCTTCGCCGCCGAGCGGCGCAGCCCGTCGACGACGCCCGCCGAGCCTCCCGGAGGGCTGCTGCCGGCGACCACGGCAACGCGTGTCGTGGAGCCCCACCCGAGGGCCGCCGCCCGCGACTGCATCGAGTCGTCGGCCTCCCCGCGCAGCACCGCGTCGACGACCAGCCCCTCGAGTCGGGCGTCCCACGCGCCCCTGGCCTCGGCCGCGTGCGCGTAGACCTCGGCCGCGGCGAAGGCGATCTCGCGGCTGTACCGCAGCACCGACTCGCGCAGTGCCTGCTCGCCCCCGGGCTCGGCGAGCTCGGTCGCGTGCTCCTCGACCGCGTCGACCACCGAGCGCACGAGGTCGAGCGTCTGCTTGAGGCTGATCGAGCGGGTCAGCTCCCGCGGGGCGGTGCCGAACACGTTGGCGGTCACCGGCTGCTGGCCTCCGCCGTCGCGCAGCCAGGAGATGAAGGCGGCGATGCCGGCCTGGGCGACCAGCCCCACCCACGAGCGGTCCTCGGCGGACAGGGCGCGGTACCAGTCGTGGCTGGTCTCCATCCTGCGGATGGCGGCGCTCGACAGGTCGCCCGCGCCACGCTCGACACGGCGCATCGTGGCGGCTGACACGGGCGCCTGGGCGGACGGCATACCCGCACTCTATTTGTATGCCGCCCACAACGGCGCCGTGGGCGCCGGTCAGGCTCCGGCCGCGTCCCGCCAGGAGTGCTCGGGCTCGTAGCCCAGCACACGCCGTGCCTTGTCGATGCACAGCAGGGTCTCGTGCTCGCCCAGGGTGCGGCGGACCTCGACGCCGGGGAACACCTCGGCCATCAGCTCGGCACTGGAGCGGCTCATCACGGTGTCGGCGTTGGCGATGACGAAGACGTCGGCCCCGGTGGCGTCGTGCTCCAGCGCCCGGCGCACGGCCTGGGCGCCGTCACGGGCGTCGATGTAGCCCCACAGGTTCCACCTGCGTAGCTGAGGGTCGCGGTCGAAGTCCGGGAACCGTTCGTAGTCGTCGGGATCCATGACGTTCGAGAACCGCAGGCCGACCATCTTCAGGCCCGGGTCCCACCGGCAGAACTGCCGCGCCATCTCCTCCTCGAGCGTCTTGCCGAGCGAGTAGGTCGACTCCGGCCGGGGCGTGTAGTCCTCGTCGACCGGCGCGTAGGGCGGCGGCGTGTCGAACGGCAGGCCGAGCACAGTCTCGCTGGAGGCCCAGACGACGTTGCGGATGCCGGCGGCCCGGCAGGCGGCGAAGACGTTGTAGGTCGACGGGACGTTGTTGGCGAAGGTGGTCGCGTTGGGCACCAGCCCGGGCGCGCGGATCGCCGCGAGGTGCACCACCGCCGCCACCGGTCCGTGCTCGTCGACGCCGCCGGTCAGCGCCGGCAGGACCTGTCCGTAGTCGGTGAGGTCGACGGCGAGGTACTCGCCGGGGTCGCCCTCCGGCAGCCGGCGGTCGAGGGCGAGGACGTCCCAGCTCTGGTCGCGCAGGTGGCGGACGACGGCACGTCCGAGCTGCCCGGCCGCGCCGGTGACGGCGACGCGTCGCTGGTCGGGGGAGAGGTTCGACATGTCACCCATCCTCGCGTCGCGCGAGCACGCCCGCACGGTGGGGAGCGGAACGTCCCGGCCCAGACGCAGGTATGCCGCCCGCTCAGGTGAGCGGGCGGCATACCGGGTCGTGCAGCGAGGTGCCGTCAGGCGTCGCCCCCGGCCGTGCCGGACGTGCCGGCGGTGACGTCGAGCAGCCGGTAGCGGGACGCCGCCTCGCGCGCGGCGTGGGCGTCGACCTCGCCGCGGGCGGCCAGCATCTGCAGCGCCCGCACCGCGACGGACGGGCCGTCGATGTGGAAGAAGCGCCGGGCCGCCGGACGGGTGTCCGAGAAGCCGAAGCCGTCGGCGCCCAGGGAGGCGAATTCGGTCGGCACCCACGGCTGGATCTGGTCCTGGACCTGCCGCATGTAGTCGGACACGGCCACGACCGGCCCGCGGGTCTCGCGCAGGCGCTGCGTGACGTAGGGCACCGGGACGTCCTGGTCGGGGTGGAGGAACCGCTGCTCGTCGCAGCGCAGGCCGTCGCGACGCAGCTCGTTCCAGGAGGTGACCGACCAGACGTCGGCCACGACGCCCCAGTCGCTGCGGAGCAGCTCCTGCGCCTCGAGCGCCCACGGCACACCGACACCGGAGGCCAGCAGCTGCACGCGCGGCGGCGTCTCGCCCAGGCCCTCGCTGTTGCCGGGGGCGTAGAGGTGCATGCCCTTGAGGATGCCCTCGCGGTCGACGTGCTCGGGCTCGGCCGGCTGGGCCATCGGCTCGTTGTAGACCGTCAGGTAGTAGATGACGTTCTCCGGGTTCTCGCCGTACATGCGCCGGAGGCCGTCCTCCATGATGTGCCCGATCTCGAACGCGAACGCCGGGTCGTACGTGACGACCGCGGGGTTGGTCGCGGCGAGCAGCGGGCTGTGGCCGTCGGCGTGCTGCAGGCCCTCGCCGGTCAGCGTCGTGCGGCCCGCGGTGGCGCCGATGAGGAAGCCGCGGGTCATCTGGTCGGCGGCCGCCCAGATCGAGTCGCCGGTGCGCTGGAAGCCGAACATCGAGTAGAAGACGTAGATCGGCACCATCGGCTCGCCGTGCGTCGCATAGGACGAGCCGGCCGCGGTGAAGGCCGCCAGGGAGCCTGCCTCGTTGATGCCGAGGTGCAGGATCTGGCCCTGCGCCGACTCCTTGTAGGCCAGCATCAGCTCGGCGTCGACCGAGGTGTAGTGCTGCCCGTGCGGGTTGTAGATCTTGATCGTCGGGAAGAACGAGTCCATGCCGAACGTGCGGGCCTCGTCCGGGATGATCGGCACGACGCGCTTGCCGAACTCCTTGTCGCGCATGAGCTCCTTGAGCAGGCGCACGAAGGCCATCGTCGTGGCGACCTGCTGCTTGCCGGTGCCCTTCTTCACGACCGCGTAGGAGTCGTGCGAGGGCAGCTCGAGCGGCTTGTGGTCGACGACGCGCTTCGGGAGGGAGCCGCCGAGCTTCTGGCGCAGCTCCTTCATGTACTGGATCGTCGGGTCGTCCTCACCGGGGTGGAAGTACGGCGGACGGTAGGGGTCGGCCTCGAGCTGCTCGTCGGTGATCGGCAGCTTGAGGCTGTCGCGCAGGCCCTTGAGGTCGTCCAGCGTGAGCTTCTTCATCTGGTGCGTGGCGTTGCGGCCGGCGAAGTGGCTGCCGAGGCCGTAGCCCTTGATGGTCTTGGCGAGGATGACCGTCGGCTGGCCGGTGTGCTCCATCGCAGCCTTGTAGGCGGCGTAGACCTTGTGGTAGTCGTGCCCTCCGCGCTTGAGCTTCCACCAGACGTCCTCGTCGCTCCAGTCCTTGACCATCTCGCGGGTGCGCGGGTCGCGGCCGAAGAAGTGCTCCCGGACGTAGGCGCCGTCGTTGGCGCGGAAGGTCTGGTAGTCGCCGTCGCTCGTCTGGTTCATGATGTTGACCAGCGCACCGTCGCGGTCCTGCGCCAGCAGCGGGTCCCAGCCTCGGCCCCAGACGACCTTGATGACGTTCCAGCCGGCGCCGCGGAAGAACGACTCCAGCTCCTGGATGATCTTGCCGTTGCCGCGCACCGGGCCGTCGAGCCGCTGCAGGTTGCAGTTGATGACGAAGGTGAGGTTGTCGAGCTCCTCGCCGGCGGCCAGCTGCAGCAGGCCGCGCGACTCCGGCTCGTCCATCTCGCCGTCGCCGAGGAAGGCCCAGACGTGCTGCTGGCTGGTGTCCTTGATGCCGCGGTTCTGGAGGTACTTGTTGAACTGGGCCTGGTAGATGGCGTTCATCGGGCCGAGACCCATCGACACCGTGGGGAACTCCCAGAAGTCCGGCATCAGGCGCGGGTGCGGGTAGGACGGCAGCGCGAGCGGCTTGCCGTCGACGAGGTGGCTCTTCTCCTGGCGGAAGCCGTCAAGCTGCTGCTCGCTGAGCCGCCCCTCGAGGAACGCGCGGGCGTACATGCCGGGGGAGGCGTGGCCCTGGAAGAAGATCTGGTCGCCGCCGCCCTGGTGGTCCTTGCCGCGCCAGAAGTGGTTGAAGCCCACCTCGTAGAGGGTCGCGGCCGAGGCGTAGGTGGAGATGTGGCCGCCCACCGAGATGTCGGGGCGCTGGGCGCGGTGCACCATGACCGCGGCGTTCCAGCGCAGCCAGGCGCGGTAGCGGCGCTCGACCTCCTCGTCACCGGGGAACCAGGGCTCACGCTCCGGCGGGATGGTGTTGATGTAGTCGGTCGCGGTCAGCGACGGCACACCGAGCTGCTTCTCCCGCGCACGCTGGATCAGCTTGAGCATCAGGTAGCGCGCACGGGTCCGGCCACCCTCCTCGATGGCCCCATCGAGGGAGTCGAGCCACTCCTGGGTCTCGTCTGGGTCGATGTCCGGCAGCTGGCTGGGCAGGCCGTTCAGGATGGGTCCGGCCTGATCGCGTGCGGCCACGTCGTCGGTCCTTTCTCGGGCGTCGACCGCTGGTGTGCCGAGCGGCCACCAACCATCTTCCCCCCAAAGGAGGTGGACGTCACAACCAGGGTCGGCTACTGGGTGGTACCCCGCTCTGTGCTGGGGGAACGTCCACGAGGGGAGTCGGGCCCGAGGCGCGCCGCGGCCCGGTGGGGCCGTCTCGATTGGCCAGCCGGGCGCCGAGTTCGGAATACTCGTCGCCCGTATGTGCCCTGCGACCACGATGAGACCAGAGTCGGCGCCTCCCCAGACGAGGCGCCAGCTGCGCAACCGCTTCCGCGGTGACATCGAGGGCATGCGGGCCATCGCCGTGCTCCTGGTCGTCGTCTTCCACGCCGGTGTGGGCGCGGTCAGCGGGGGCTTCGTCGGCGTCGACGTCTTCTTCGTGCTCTCCGGCTTCCTCATCACCGGGCTGCTCGTGGACGAGATCGCGCGCACCGGCACGGTCTCGCTGGCCGACTTCTACGCCCGTCGCGTGCGCCGGCTGCTCCCGCTCTCGACGCTGGTGCTGGCGGCCACCGCGCTGGCGTCCTACCTCCTGGTGCCGCCCATCGACCGCAAGGGCATCGCGGTCGACCTCGCCGGCGCCGCCCTGTGGGGTGCCAACTGGCGCTTCGCCGCCGAGTCGACCCAGTACATGGCAGACACCGACAAGAGCCCGGTGCTCCACTACTGGTCGCTCAGCGTCGAGGAGCAGTTCTACATCGTCTGGCCCCTGCTGCTGATCCTGCTGGTGGGCCGGTCCGGGCTCGCCAAGCGGGCCTGGGGTGTGGCGGTCCGCCGGATCACCCTGGCGCTCACGGTCCTCATCGCGGTCTCGCTCGTCGCCTCCTGGCAGCAGACCGAGTCCGGCAGCGCCTTCGCCTACTTCGGCCTGCACACCCGCGCCTGGGAGCTCGGGATCGGGGCGGCACTCGCCCTCGCCCGCCCGGTGCTGCCGCGCCTCCCGCGTCTGGCCGCCCACGCCGCGGCGGTGACCGGCGTCGTCATGATCGTGGGATCGGCCCTCGTCATGGACGAGGCGACGCCGTTCCCGGGCACGGCAGCCCTGGTGCCCGTGCTGGGCGCAGCCCTGCTGGTCGGCGCGGGAGCGCGACTGCCCGACCAGGGGGTCGCGCGGGCCCTGTCACACCCCGTGCTGCGCTACATCGGGCGGGTCTCCTACGCGTGGTACCTCTGGCACTGGCCCGTGCTCGTGCTGGTCAATGCCCGCTTCGGCACGCCCAGCGCGACGGGCACCGGCGCGGCACCCTGGCCGCTGGTCCTCGCTGCGGTCGCGCTGTCCTTCGCGCTGGCCGTCATCAGCCACTACCTGGTCGAGCAGCCCATGCGCAGCGCGGGCTTCCTCAAGGTCTCGAGGGGGCGCTCGCTGCGTGCCGGGGGCGCGCTCGTGGGCGTGGCACTGGTCACGAGCTGTGGCCTCGCCGTGGGGTCCACCGTCTCCGAGGAGACCGTCGTGGCCACCCCGGGCACCTCGAGCACGGCCCCGGCCGGGAAGGTCTCGCCGACCCGGCCGGAGGAGGCCCGCAAGGACTCCCCGCCGGTGGACGGCTGCTACAACGGCCATGGTGGGGCGCAGGTCCCCCCGGCGGCGAAGTGCCGGGTCGGCCCGGCCGACGGTGGCAAGCGCACGATCGCGCTGGTGGGCGACTCGCACGCGACGAACTGGCGCGCGGCGATGACCAGCGCGGCCAAGGCCAAGGGCTGGACCGTCTACTTCTTCGGCAAGGCGTCCTGCAGCATCAACGACGTGCCGGTGTGGCTCGACCAGGAGAAGACCGAGTACGCGTCCTGCACCGAGTGGCGCGAGAAGGTCATCGAGCGCCTCGCCTCCATCCCCGACCTCGACGCCGTCGTCGTGGGCCGCTACAAGAACTACGACACCCGGGTGGTGCTGCCCGACGGGTCCCTCACGACAGAGAAGACGGTCGGGCCGGTGTGGCAGGAGGGCGCCGAGCGCTCCTTCGCCGAGCTGGGGAAGATCGCCCCGCGCATCGTCGTGCTGCGCGACGTGCCCTGGCCCGGGCAGGACGTGCCGTCCTGCCTCTCGAAGCACCCCAAGGACGTCGAGCGGTGCTCGTTCGAGCGTGCGACGAACGCGCACCAGGACCAGGTGCTCTACGAGGCTGAGCGGAAGGCGGCGGCCGGCAGCAAGGGCATCGGCTTCGTCGACATGACGGATGTCATCTGCCCCACCGAGCGCTGCCAGGTGGTCAGCCCCGAGGGCCGCATCATCTACCGCGACACGCACCACCTCACCGAGGGGTTCAGCGCGTCGGCGGGCCGGGCGCTCGCCCAGCGGATCGAGGCGTCCCTCTAGGGACCGGGCGCCCGTCTGGGTCAGAGCCCGAGGCGGTGGCCGCCGGCATAAACCGTCAGGCGGGGCGGCCGGACGAACCCGACCAGCGTCATGCCCGCCTCCTCGGCCAGGTCGACGGCCAGCGACGACGGGGCGGACACCGAGGCCAGCGCAGGGATGCCGGCCATGACGGCCTTCTGCGTCAGCTCGAAGCTCGCCCGTCCACTGACGACGAGCACGTGGCCCGACAGGGGAAGCAGGCCCTCACGGCCGGCCCAGCCGACGACCTTGTCCACGGCGTTGTGGCGCCCCACGTCCTCGCGCACGGCCAGCAGCTCGCCCGCCGCCGTGAAGATGCCCGCGGCGTGCAGGCCGCCGGTGCGGTCGAAGACCTTCTGCTGCGCTCGGAGGGCGTCGGGCAGCCCCGCCACGGTCTCCGGTGACAGGCGCACCGGGTCGTGCGCCACGGCATACCGGCTCTTGGTGGTGATCGCGTCGATGCTGGTCTTGCCGCACACCCCGCAGGCGCTGCTGGTGTAGCTGCCCGAGCGCTCGGTGCGCGAGGTGTCGAGCACCGTGCCGGGCGCGAGGGTGATGTCGACGACGTTGAAGGTGGGGGAGCCGGTCTCGTCCTCGTCGAGGCAGTGCATGGCGTGGTGCACCGCATCGGCGTCGGGCACCACCCCCTCGGTCAGCAGGTAGCCGATGGCGAGGTCGAAGTCGTCGCCCGGGGTGCGCATGGTGACGTAGACCGAGGTGCCGTCCACCCGGATCTCGAGCGGCTCCTCGACGGCGAGCGTGTCCGGGCGGCTCGACACGGTCGGGCCTCCCGGCTCGTCGACCACGACCCGGGTGCTCGGCACACGCCTCGTGACCCGTCCCACGACACGCACTGTATGCCGTGGGGGAGCCATGGCCGATAGTGGAGCCGTGGACAGGGAGCAGGGGAGGGAGCCGGGCTGGGAGCCGGTGGCGCTCTACGGCGACGAGGGGCCGACGTGGCGCGGGGTCTCGCCGAAGCTGGCGACGGCGCGGTCGGTCCTGGCGTCGGTGGTGTGCGGGGTCCTGCTCGCCGCCGCCGTCGCCCTGTGGGCGGTGTCGGCGTGGTCGCCGCTGCTCGTCGTGGCGGGGGGTGCCGTCGCGGCCTGGCTGTGGCTGCTGTGGCTGGTGCGCCGCCAGGTCGCGGCGATCAGCTGGGCCGAGCAGGCCGAGGAGCTCGTCATCCGCCGCGGACGCCTCTGGCGCAGCCTGGTCAGCGTCCCCTACGGCCGGCTCCAGCTGGCCGACGTGCAGTCGGGCCCGCTGGCCCGGCACTTCGGCCTGGCCAGCGTGCAGATCCACACCGCGTCGCCCCGCAGCGGCGGCAGCATCCCGGGCCTGCCGGTCGAGGAGGCCGAGGCCCTGCGGGCGCGGCTGACCGAGCGCGGCGAGTCGCAGCGGGCCGGTCTGTGACCCGACCCGACCCCGCCCCGCCGACGGACGGCTGGCGTCGCCTGCACCCGCTCTCGCCGCTGCTGCGTGGGGGGCTCGCCCTCGTCGCGGCCGGCGCGTGGCTGTTCAGCAACCAGCTCGACTCCTGGATGGGCGCCTCGCAGGTCCCGGAGGGGCCGCCGCTGACCCTGCTCGGGGTGCTGGCCGCGGCGGGCCTGCTGATCCTGGTGCTCACCTCGTGGATGTCGTGGCGGGTCTCCCGGTTCCGGATCGGCGCGAGCACGCTCGAGGTCCGCACCGGGCTCGTGCTGCGCCAGCACCGGCAGGTCCGCTACGACCGGATCCAGGCCGTGGACCTGCGCCGCCCCCTCCTCGCCCGGCTCGCCGGGCTGTCCGAGGTGCGCGTGCAGTCGGCCGGGTCGGGATCGGACGCCCGCCTCGCCTACCTGCCGGACGCGGACGCCCACGAGGTGCGCCGCCGGCTCATGGCCCTGGCCGGCCGCGGAGACGAGCGCGCCCCGGAAGAGACGGCATCCCTCCCCGACGACCGGTCCGCGGACCAGGGCAGCCTGACGCTGGTGCGCGTGCCGGGCCGGCGGCTGCTGCAGGCGACCCTGTTCCGCGGTCGCACCCTCGCGGTGCTCGTGGGCGTGCCCACCCTGCTGTGGGCGCTGGCCACAGGGCGCGGCGGAGTCGTCGCGGTCGTCGGCCCCGCCCTGCTGGCCTTCGGCGGCAACACGGTCCAGGAGCTGGTCCGCGAGTGGGAGTTCCGCCTGCAGCGCGACCACGACGGCATCCACGTCAGCCGCGGGCTGACCGAGCTGAAGACGAGCAGCGTGCCCGTGCACCGTGTCCAGGCGGTCGCCGTCCGGCAGCCGGTGCTCTGGCGGGCACCGGGCTGGTGGCGCATCGAGGTCAACGTCGCCGGCGTCGGCGAGGGAAGTGACGACGGAGCCACCGTCCTGCTGCCGGTGGGGACCGTGCAGGAGGCCCTGACGACCCTGCGGGTGCTGCGACCGGACGGCGACGTGAGCGCCGCGCTGGCCGGCATGACCGGCGCGGGCGTGGCAGCGCCGGAAGGGGAGGGTGGGCTCCCACCCGGCAGCACGGCATACACGGTGGCGCCGCAACGGGCGGTGTGGCTCAGCCCGCTGGTCCGTCGGCGGCACGGGTATGCCGTGACACCCGACGCGCTGCTCGTGCGCGGCGGACGGGTGCGCCGCTTCGTGGAGGTCGTGCCCCACGCCCGGGTGCAGTCGCTGCGGCTGCGGCAGGGACCGCTGCAGAGGCGGCTGGGGCTGGCGACGGTGGAGGTGCTGACCACCCCCGGGCCCGCTCGGCCACGCGCGCGACACCTCGACGCCGGCGAGGCCACCCGGCTTCTGAACACTCAGGTCGGCCGCTCCGGCCGGGCGCGGGAGCGGGTGCGGTGAGGCCGGCCCTGCCCAAGGGATGGCCAAACGGGTGGGAATCTCGGCAATCGGTTGCGCGAAGGGCCTAGAACCGGGTGGACTGTGCGGCACAGGTCCAGAAGCGAGGACGGAGAAGGGTGTGAGTACCTCCGCGCAAGCGGCGGCGCCGGGGAGTGCGGCGGGCAAGCTGGGTTTCACCGTGGGGCAGGTCATCCAGGAGTTCGGCTACGACTCCGATGTCGATGACGACCTGCGCTTCGCCATCGAGGACCTCACGACGAACGAGCTCGAGGACGAGGACTACGGAGACGTCGCGGATGCCGCCATGATCTGGTGGCGTGACGACGACGGCGACCTCGTCGACATGGTCGTGGACGCCCTCACCAACCTCGCCGACCACGGCTTCATCGTCGTGCTCAGCCCCAAGGCGGGTCGTTCGGGCCACGTCGACGCCAGCGACATCGAGGAGGCCGCCACGACGGCGGGCCTGCACACCTCGGGCACGGTGAACGCCTGCGAGGACTGGACCGCCACCAAGCTGGTCGCCCCCAAGTCGGCGCGGCGCTGAACCGGCTGGCACACTGGCCGGCATGACGCAGACGACCCACCCGACGGCGCTCGCCGTGGGCGCCACCGCTCCCGACTTCACCCTGAAGGACCAGAACGGCCAGGACATCTCGCTGTCGGAGTTCCGGGGCCAGAAGAACGTTGTGCTCGTCTTCTACCCCTTCGCCTTCTCGGGCATCTGCACCGGTGAGCTGTGCGAGATCCGCGACGACCTCGGGTCGTTCGTCTCCGACGACGTGCAGGTGCTCGCCATCTCGTGCGACCACATGTTCAGCCAGCGCGCCTGGGCCGACAAGGAGGCCTACTTCTTCCCGCTGCTGTCCGACTTCTGGCCGCACGGCGAGGTCGCCCAGGCCTACGGCGTCTTCAACGACAGGGCCGGCGCAGCGCTGCGCGGGACCTTCCTCATCGACCGCGAGGGCACCGTCCGCTGGAGCCTGGTGAACCCCATCGGCGAGGCGCGCGACTTCTCCGGCTACCACGAGGCCCTCAAGCAGCTGGCGTGAGGCCGTGCTGACAGAATGACCCACCACACCCGGCGGGCCGGCCCGTGCCTGCCCACCCGGGGCCTGTAGCTCAGTTGGTAGAGCACCGCGTTTACACCGCGGGTGTCGTCGGTTCGAGCCCGGCCGGGCCCACGTGCAGCACCAGCAGCCGACCCTGGCCGACGTCGTCGGCGCCCTGGAGGGCCTCTACCCGCCCTCGACCGCGCAGTCGTGGGACCAGGTGGGCCTGGTGGCCGGTGACCCCGCCCAGCCCGTGCGCCGCATCCATTTCGCGGTCGACCCCACCCTCGCCGTGATCGAGGAGGCCCGGGAGTGCGGTGCCGACCTGCTGGTCACCCACCACCCGCTGCTCCTGCGGGGCGTGCACAGCGTCGCGACGACCACCGCCAAGGGCGCCAGCGTCACGAGCCTGGTCAGCGGGGGCGTGGCGCTCTACGTCGCGCACACCAACGCCGACATCGCCTCGCCCGGAGTCTGCGACGCGCTGGCCGCGGCGTGCGGGCTCACCGCCCTCGAACCCCTGGCCGACGTCGAGGGGCAGCCCCTCGGCCGGGTGGGCATGCTGCCGGGCCCGACATCGCTCGCCGACTTCGCCACTTCCCTGTGTGCCACCCTGCCCCGGGCTGCGGGCGGCATCCGGGTGGCCGGGCCCCCCGACGCGACGGTGCGACGAGTTGCGGTCGTCGGTGGGGCCGGCGACGACATGTTCGAGCACGTCCGCACCAGCGGCGCCGACGTGTACGTCACCGCCGACCTGCGCCACCACCCGGTGCTCGAGGCGCGGGAGGAGTCCCGTGGCGGGCCGCCCTACCTCGTTGACGCCGGCCACTGGGCGACCGAGTCGGTGTGGCTCACCAGTGTCGAGGAGAGGCTGCGGGCGGCACTTGCCGAGCTCGGGGACGCGGGCACTACGGTGGAGACCCACATTTCCAGATTGCGCACCGACCCGTGGGACTTCGTGGTCGGGGCCGAGGCTCCCGGAGGTACGTCCTGAAAGCCGACCCGTCCCGCCAGTGGCGACTGCTCGACCTGCAGGCCATCGACACCCGCCTGGACCAGATCGCCCACGCGAAGAAGACGCTCCCGCAGATCGCGACCCTGAAGGACCTGCACACGCAGGCCGAGCTCCTCGACACCGAGCTCGTGCGGGTCCGCACCGAGCTCAGCGACGTGCAGCGCGAGGTGGCGAAGGCGGAGGCCGACGTGCAGCTCGTGCGCGACCGTGCGGCCCGCGACCAGGCTCGGCTCGACTCGGGCACCGGGACCGCCAAGGACCTGCAGGCCCTCCAGCACGAGATGCAGTCCCTCGCCCGGCGGCAGGCCGAGCTCGAGGACGTCGAGATCGAGATCATGGAGCGGGCCGAGGCGGTCGAGACCGAGCTGGCGCGGCTGGAGGGCAAGCACGCCGAGCTGTTGGGCAAGCTCGAGGAGGCCCGGGCAGCCCACGACTCCGCCGTGGCCGACCTCGAGGCCGAGGCGGTGCGCGTGGCAGCCCCCCGGGCGGACGTCGTGGCCGGGGTGGGTGAGGACCTCGTCGCGCTCTACGAGAAGGTGCGGGCTGCCAGTGGCGGCCTGGGCGCGGCTGCCCTGAGCCACCGGCGCTGCGGCGGTTGCCAGCTCGAGCTGAACTCCGTGGACATCAGCCGCATCAAGGCGGCCGCGGCCGACGAGGTGCTGCGCTGCGAGGAGTGTCGCCGCATCCTCGTGCGCACCGCCGAGTCGGGCCTCTGACGGGCGTGGGCCGCACACTCGTCGTCGAGGCGGACGGGGGCTCGCGGGGCAATCCGGGAGTGGCCGGCTGGGGCGCCGTGGTGCTCGACGGCACGAGCCGCGACCTGCTCCACGAGGGCTGCGCGCCACTGGGCCAGGCCTCCAACAACGTCGCCGAGTACACCGGCCTCATCGAGGGACTGCGGGCCGCGCAGGGCATCGACCCTGCGGCGGACATCCGGGTGCGGATGGACTCCAAGCTCGTCGTCGAGCAGATGTCGGGCCGCTGGAAGATCAAGCACGAGGACATGAGGCGCCTGGCGCTGGTGGCCCGTGACGTCGTGGCCGAGATCAGCCGCGCGGGCGGGTCCGTGACCTTCGAGTGGATCCCCCGCGAGAAGAACAAGCTCGCCGATGCCCTGTCCAACCGCGGCATGGACGGCGTGACGCTCAGCCGCCTGGTCGCGACCGAGGAGGGCACGCCCGACACCAGCGTCGCAGAGGCCGTCGACGAGGTGGTCGACCCGGCGCCCTCGGGCACCTCGGCCCCGGTCGGGGTGGGCCCCGACCTCGGCACCCCGACCCGGATCCTCCTCGTGCGCCACGGCGTCACGGACTTCACCGCCGAGGGCCGGCTCGACGGCCGCGGCGGCGCAGACCCCTCGCTGAACGCCTCCGGGCGCTCGCAGGCCGCGGCGGCCGGCCGGGCAGCGGCCCACCTGCTCGGTGGCGCCCCGGCCCGGTTGGTGACCTCGTCGCTGACCCGCGCCGTCGAGACGGGGGCAGCCGTGGCCGAGGCCACCGGTCTCGAGCCCGAGGTCGACCCCGACTGGGACGAGCAGAACTTCGGCGACTGGGACGGAGCGAGCGTCGCCGACCTCGTGCGGGAGGACCCGCAGGCCCTGCAGGCGCTGCGCAACGACCCCGGCTACGCCCGGCCCGGGGGAGAGACGCACGAGCAGATGGCCAAGCGGGTGCTGGCCGCCTTCGAGCGCTGCGTCGCCGCCGGCGGCATCACGGTGGTGGTCTGCCACCGCAAGCCGATCATGACCGTGCTGGCGCACCTGCTGAAGATGCCGCACGAGACGATCTGGCGGCTGGCCGCGGCCCCGGGGTCGCTCACTGCGGTGGAGGTCTGGGCCGACGGCAACGCGTCGGTGGCCTTCACCAACCGCACCTGACGGGGCCTGGACGGCGCGTCAGGCGTCGAGGACGTGGACGACCACGGGCTGGTCGGCGTTGTTGGTGAACCCGCCGAGGTTCCAGCGGGGTGCCAGTGGCTGCTCGCGCCCGGTGTCGTCCCGGGCGCGGGCGCGCAGCACGTGGGTGCCGCGGGTCGCGGTCCACGGGAGCGAGAACCGGCGCCATGCCCAGCGGTGGTCGCCGGGCTCGACCTCGGCCTCGACCCAGGTGTCCCCGTCGTCGGTGCTGACCGACACTGCCACCACCGGGCCCCAGCCCGACCACGCCCTGCCGGTGAGGGTGACCGGCCCGGGCCGGAGGATGCGCTCGCGCGTGAGGAAGTCGGGGTCACCGGGCGGCACCAGCAGGGCGCGGGGCTCGATCCGGGTGACCGGGTCGCCGGGCTCGTCGGGCTCCTGCCGCAGCCGGTAGCCGACCGCGTTCTGGTAGCCGTCGTAGGCCTCGTCGAGGACCCGGATGTGCACGAGCCACTTCACGTGGGCCATGCCGTACCAGCCGGGCACCACGAGGCGCACCGGAAAGCCGTGCTGGGGCGGCAGGGGGGCGCCGTTCATCTCGTAGGCGACCAGCACGTCGTCGGCGGTCGCGTCGGCCAGGGAGAGGCCTCGCTCGTAGTCCTGCTCGAGCCCGCGCTCGAAGCCGTGGTCGGCCCCCGTGAACGCGACGTCGACCGCCTGGCCGGCGGGAGAGGCGTCGCGCAGCAGGTCGGCCAGCGGCACGCCGGTCCACTCGGCCGTCCCCACGGCGCCGGCCAGCCACGGCTGGCTGACCGGGCGCGGCGCGAGCGCCGCCCGTCCGTTGCCCGCGCACTCGAGCGTCACGCGCACGGTGTGGGCGGGCATCGAGCGCAGCGACTCGAGGTCGAGCTCGAGGGGGCGCTCGACGCAGCCGTCGAGGCGCAGTCGCCAGGTCGCCGGGTCCACCGCGGGGATGTCGTAGTGCGTGAGGACGTAGTGCAGGCCAGGTGGCGTGAGGTCGTCCCGCAGGGCCTCCTGCGGCATCGCGTGGTTCCGGCTGGCGAGCAGCAGCTCCTCGAGGCTGATGCCCTCGCCCGGCCCGGCGACGCGCCCCGGTTCGAGGCGGCTGGGAGTGACTGCCATGGTGACCACCTCCGCCCCTCGAGCGTACGCCGGGAGGCGAGGACGGGGGAGGGG
Source organism: Knoellia sp. p5-6-4 (assembly GCF_029222705.1). Taxonomy (NCBI): domain Bacteria; kingdom Bacillati; phylum Actinomycetota; class Actinomycetes; order Micrococcales; family Intrasporangiaceae; genus Knoellia; species Knoellia sp. p5-6-4. The sequence continues at coordinate 380,030 of NZ_JARGZF010000002.1, read as the reverse complement.
GCCAGCGCCGTCCACGACGTGGGCCGACAGTCTCGGCATGTGGCCACTCGCCTAGGCTGGTCGCATGAACGAGAGCTACGCCGGTGACGTGACACCGCAGGAGGCGTATGCCGTGCTCGGCGAAGACGGGGACGCGGTCCTCGTCGACGTGCGGACCACCGCCGAGTGGAGCTACGTCGGGCTGCCGGATCTCAGCGTGCTGGGCCGGAAGGTCCTCTGCGTGGAGTGGCAGCGCTACCCGGACGGCTCGGTGAACCACGGCTTCGTCGACGAGCTGCGCTCGGCCGGGCTGCCCGACGGGGCGCCGCTGTACTTCCTGTGCCGCTCGGGGGTGCGGTCGGTGGCCGCCGCGAAGGCCGCGACCGCGGCCGGTCTCGGACCGGCATACAACGTCCTCCACGGTTTCGAGGGGCCGCATGACGAGCACGGCCACCGTGCGGTCGCCGGCTGGAAGAACGAGGGGCTCCCGTGGCGGCAGGGGTGAGCGGGGAGGGCCTGCGCCCCGACACCCTGGCGGTGCGGGGCGGGCTGATGCGCAGCGGCTTCGACGAGACGGCCGAGGCCATCTTCCTGACCTCCGGGTTCGTCTACGACAGCGCCGAGCAGGCCGAGGCAGCGTTCAAGGACGAGATCGACAAGTTCATCTACTCCCGCTACGGCAACCCCACGGTCGCCATGTTCGAGGAGCGACTGCGGCTGCTCGAGGGCGCCGAGGCGTGCTTCGCCACCGCCTCCGGCATGTCCGCGGTCTTCGTGGCGCTGTCGGCGCTGCTCGGCCGGGGCGACCGGGTGGTCGCCTCACGCGGGCTGTTCGGCTCGTGCTTCGTCATCCTCGACGAGATCCTGCCGCGGTGGGGCGTGGAGACGGTGTTCGTCGACGGCCCCGACCTCGACCAGTGGAAGGACGCGCTCTCGGAGCCGACGGCCGCGGTCTTCTTCGAGACGCCGAGCAACCCCATGCAGGAGCTCGTGGACATGCGGGCGGTCTCCGACCTCGCGCACGCCGCCGGCGCCCAGGTGGTCGTCGACAACGTCTTCGGCACCCCGGTCTTCTCGCGGCCGCTGGAACACGGCGCCGACGTGGTCGTCTACTCCGCCACCAAGCACATCGACGGGCAGGGCCGCGCGCTCGGGGGAGCCGTCCTCGGTCGTGCGGAGTTCATCGACGGGCCGGTGAAGAACCTCATGCGGCACACCGGGCCGGCGATGTCGCCCTTCAACGCCTGGGTGCTCGTCAAGGGGCTCGAGACGATGTCGCTGCGCGTGAACCGCCAGGCCGAGTCCGCGCTCACGCTCGCCCGCGCGCTGGCGGCGCACCCGCGCGTCCGCCGTGTCGTCTACCCCTGGCTGGAGTCGCACCCGCAGCACGAGCTGGCCAGGGCACAGATGTCCGGTGGCGGCACCGTCGTCACGTTCGAGATCGACGGTGGCAAGGACGAGGCCTTCGCGGTGATGAACGCCCTGCGCATCGTCGACATCAGCAACAACCTCGGCGACGCCAAGTCGATGGTCACCCACCCGGCGACCACGACGCACCGCCGGCTCAGCCCGGAGGCGCGGGCGGCCGTGGGCATCACCGACGGCACCATCCGCATCTCCATCGGCCTCGAGGACCCGGCCGACCTGGTGGAGGACGTCACCGCAGCCCTGGGCTGAGGCTCCGTCCTGCTCGTCCGGGGTAATGCCGCGCATCGTGACGCGCGCCAACACCCCGAACGGGGCTGCGAGCCGAGTCAGCGGGCAGTGGCATCGAGCACCCACGGCTGCCCCGCTCGACGTGGCTCGGTGACCAGCACGTCGAAGGCCTGCTCCAGCGTGGTCGCCAGGGCCGGCACGGTGCGTGGGTCGGCGCCCACCTGGCAGAGGTGGCGGGCCACCAGCCCGCGGGTGTGCTTGGCCATGTGGGTGGCTCCCGGCACCCGGACCTGCACCCAGCGGTCGGCAAGGTCACCGCTGGGAGCCCACGCCGCGGCATACGTGCTCGACCGACAGTCGACGATGACCCCCCGGCCGGCGGCCTGGGGCAGCACCTGCGCCAGCTCGGGCTTCCACGTGCTCGCCAGGGGTCCCACACCGGGCAGGTTGACGGCCATGGACAGGCGGTAGGGAACGATCGAGTCGCTGGGTCGTACCGCGCCGAACAGCGCGGAGACGGTGACGAGCCAGCGGTTGGCGCGGCGCTTGGCTGCGGTGTCGAGCGAGGCGAGGTCGAGGGCGTCGTAGAGCACCCCGGTGTAGACCCTTGCGGCGGGTAGGGCGGGGGCGCTGTCGAGGGCGAGGTTGTGCGCGACCTCGGCCGTCAGGGTGGGGGAGACGCCTAGCAGCGCAGGCGCGTCGGGGTGCGCCGAGACCTTCGCCAGGGCGGACATCACCTCGCGGCGGGTGTCGCTGAGCTCGGGGAAGGAGAGCCCCCCGAGGTCGAGGGGGCGGCCCCGCGTGCGACCGGTCTTGGACTCCGAGGGTGGCAGCAGGATGAGCACGCGCACCAGCGTAGGCGGGGGTCTCGGGGGCACTGGCACTGCCCTCGGCCCCTGCCGGGACCTGGGCCCGGCGCGCGTGACGGGCCGGTCGGCGTGACGCTCGGTAGGTTGCTGGCATGCCTCGCCCCATCAAGCTCGCCCCACCCGGGACGGCGACCAGCGTCGCCCAGTCCGAGCAGCTCCGCGCCCGCTTCGACGCGATCCGCGCCGAGCAGGGCGTGCCCGAGGCGTTCCCGCCCGAGGTGCTCGCCGAGGCTCGCGCGGTGGTCACGTCCGCAGCGCTGCCCGACCGCGACGAGACCTCCGTGCCCTTCGTCACCATCGACCCGCCGGGGTCGATGGACCTCGACCAGGCCCTGCACCTCGCGCGTGACGGCGAGGGCTACCGGGTCCGCTACGCCATAGCCGACGTGCCGGCGTTCGTCGCGCCCGGCGGCGCCCTCGACGACGAGGCGCGACGGCGCGGCCAGACGATCTACGCCCCCGACCGGCGGACCCCCCTGCACCCACCGGAGCTCAGCGAGGACGCCGCCAGCCTGCTGCCCGACCAGGTGCGTCCCGCCTACGTCTGGGACCTGCGGCTCGTCCCGGACGGCGAGGCCGCGTCCGCCGAGGTCTACCGGGCCCTCGTCCGCAGCCGGGAGCGGCACGACTACCACGGGGTGCAGGAGGCCGTCGACGGGGGCACGGCCGACGAGGTCCTGGTGCTGCTGAAGGAGGTCGGGGAGAAGCGAATCGCGTTGGAGCGCACGCGCGGTGGAGCCAGCCTGCCGATGCCCGAGCAGGAAGTGTCCGAGGACGGCGAGGACCACTACCGCCTGCACTTCCGGCCCCTGGTGGCGGCCGAGGACTGGAACGCGCAGCTGTCGCTGATGGCCGGCATGGCCGCCGCCGAGATCATGCTCAAGGGTGGTGTCGGCATCCTGCGGACCATGCCGGCGCCCGAGCCAGCAGCCATGGCGCGCTTCCGCCGTGAGGCCCGGGCCCTCGGCGTGCAGTGGCACGAGGAGCAGCCCTACGGTGAGTTCCTCCGGTCGCTGGACCGCACCAACCCCCTGCACCTCGCGCTCGTCCACGAGGCCACCGCCCTGTTCCGCGGCGCGGGCTACACCCCGTTCGACGGTGAGGCCCCCCAGGCACCCGACCACGCCGCCGTCGCCGCGCCCTACGCGCACGTCACCGCGCCCCTGCGCCGACTGGTCGACCGGTTCGGCCTGGTGGTGTGCGAGGCACTGTGCCGCGGAGCCGAGGTGCCCGCCTGGGTCCGCGAGGCGCTGCCGACGCTGCCCGAGGCCATGCAGTCCTCCGACCGGGTGGCCGGGGCGGTCGAGCGCGCCTGCGCCGACGCGGTCGAGGCGGCGGTGCTCGCCGACCGGGTGGGCGAGGTCTTCGACGCCGTGGTCGTCGACGACCGCAACAGCTCGGGGGTCCTGATCCAGCTGCACGAGCCCGCCGTGGTCGCCATGGCCGACGGCCGCGCCGAGCTCGGCAGCACGGTGCAGGCCCGCCTGGTCGCGGCCGACATCGCGACGAGCACGGTGCGCTTCGCGGTGGCCGGCCCGGCATAACCGCACAAGCGGCCGGCATGCCGCGTGGCCGGGCCGCGCGGCACACCCGGCTCGTCCTCCGGGGGTGAGGTGTCGCGCCCGGGCGTGCTCCGAGAGTGGTCAGGACAGACCGCGACCGGACCGGAGGACTGACATGACCGACTACCCGCTCATCGCCGACCACGGGCTCATCGGTGACCTGCAGACGGCAGCACTGGTGACGACCGACGGGTCGATCGACTGGTTCTGCGCCCCCAGGTTCGACTCGGGAAGCATCTTCGGGGCGCTGCTGGACCACCGCCGGGGCGGCCACTTCCGGGTGCGGCCGACCGCCGAGGCGTTCACCCGCAAGCAGCTCTACTTCCCGGACACGGCGATCCTCGTGACGAGGTACATGACCGAGGCAGGGGTGGGGGAGGTCGTCGACTTCATGCCGGTGTCGAGCAGCACCGTGGCCACGAACCGCCACCGGATCGTGAGGATGGTGCGCTGCGTGCGCGGGCAGATGACCTTCGAGGTCGACCTCGCACCACGCTTCGACTACGGGCGCGAGCGGCACGAGTCCCAGGTGACGGACGCGGGGGCGGTGTTCAAGGGCACCAGCACCGCCATGACGGTGCACCTGGTGCGCGAGCCCGAGGACGAGCGGCTGGCCCAGGTCTCGATGAGCGACTCCGGCGACCTGCATGCCGATCTCACCCTGATGGCAGGACAGATGCGCGGCTTGGTGGTCGAGACGGGCTCCGAGGGGCCGCCGCGGCAGCTGCGGGTCGCCGAGGTGCGCAACCTGTTCGACGAGACGGTGGCGTTCTGGAGGCGGTGGCTGGCGCAGTCGACCTACACCGGGCGGTGGCGGGAGTCGCTGCACCGGTCGGCGATCACGCTCAAGCTCATGACGTACGCCCCGAGCGGCGGCCTCGTCGCGGCGCCGACCGTCGGGCTGCCCGAGCAGATCGGCGGTGAGCGGAACTGGGACTACCGCTACACCTGGATCCGCGACGCCTCCTTCTCGGTGTACTCACTCCTCGGGCTGGGCTTCCGGGAGGAGGCGGCGGCGTTCGCCACGTGGCTGCGCGACCGGGTGCACGAGCAGGTCGGCACGGCAACCGGCCCGCTGCAGATCATGTACCGCGTCGACGGATCGTCCGACCTGAGCGAGGAGGTGCTCGACCACTGGGAGGGCTACCGCGGCTCGGCCCCGGTGCGCATCGGCAACGGCGCCGCCGACCAGCTGCAGCTCGACATCTACGGCGAGGCCATCGACAGCCTCTACTTCGCCGACCAGCGCGGCATCCAGGCGGGGCACGGCGGCTGGCTGCGCATCGCCAACCTGCTCGACTGGCTCGCCGAGAACTGGGACCAGCCCGAGGAGGGCATCTGGGAGACCCGTGGTGGTCGGGAGAACTTCACCTACGGGCGGCTGATGAGCTGGGTCGCGCTGGACCGTGGCATCCGGCTGGCGACCGAGCACGGCAGGCCGGCGCCCGTGGACCAGTGGCGCAGCCAGCGCGACGCCATCTACACGCAGATCATGGAGCAGGGCTGGAGCGCCGAGCGGCAGGCCTTCCGGCAGCACTACCGCACCGACGTGCTGGACTCGTCGCTGCTGCGCGCCACCGCCGTCGGGTTCATCACTCCCAACGACCCGCTGTGGACCTCCACGCTCGCGGCGATGGAGGACGAGCTGGTCACCGACAGCCTCGTCTACCGCTACGACCCGGCCGCGTCGCCCGACGGGCTGCGCGGCTCGGAGGGCACCTTCTCCCTGTGCACCTTCATGTACGTCGACTCGCTCGCCCGCGCTGGCCAGCTCGACAAGGCACGGGTCATCTTCGAGAAGATGCTCACCTACGCCAACCACGTCGGCCTCTACAGCGAGGAGATCGCGCTCACCGGCGAGCAGATCGGCAACTTCCCGCAGGCGTTCACCCACCTCGCGATGATCGACGCCGCCATCACGCTGGACCGGCAGCTCGACAGCGGTATGCCGGCCCTGACGGTTCCGCGGCCCGCGGCCGACGTGCCGGGCTGGAGCCCGCAGAGGAGTGGCACCGGGGCGCAGGTCTCGGCCTGACCGGACGTGGTGCGCCAGCCCCGGTGCTCCAGCACCGGGGCTGGCTTGTGCGCTTCGTCGGTCAGCGGTGGGGCTGCCAGTCGTAGAGGACCGAGGTGCGCAGAACGATGTCCTGCACCGATCGGTTCTCGCGGTTCACCGCTGCCCACAGGAGCCCGATCGGGAAGAAGGCGCAGAACCACGCACGGACCAGCGCGCCGAGGAACCTCATGTTCGACCCGTTGTGGCTCACCACGCGCAGGCCCATCACGTGGCAGCCGTAGGTGCGCCCGGTGATCCACCACGACACCGTGAGGTAGACGACGAGCACCGTGAGGGCCGCGGTGAGGCTGAAGAACAGGCCCGGCTCGGGGAAGGAGAAGGTGCGCGGGTCGATGAGGAAGCGCAAGGTGGCGAGACCCGCGTAGCCCAGCAGGAGCACGAGACCGACCAGCAACGCGTCGATGGTCGCCGCCACCAGGCGGGTGACCAGTCCGGCACGGTGCCCCTGGTAGGGCCGAGCCTCAGGCGGGAGTGGCGAGATGCTGCTCGTCGTCACGGCGCTCACCGGTGTCCCGGACCGGGCGGTTCCTGACGAGGCTCGACCGGTCCCGGGCTATCGAGCTGGTCGCTCGGTCCACCCGGGTGGCGACGGGCACGCCTGAGCAGCAGCCGGTCCACGGCTCTGCTGACGGCCTCGTCGGCGTGGATGCCCTGCAGTCGCGCACCCCGCACCGTCTCCGAGGCCATCGAGCCCGTGGACTCCCGGATGATCTCGGGCAGGTCGACCGCGTCGATGACCTCTTCGGCCAGGCCCACGAGGTCGATGCGCGCCAACACGGCGTTGACGAGCGCCTCGAGGTCGACCCGGGTCAGCACGATCGCCGTCAGGTCGAGCCGGTCGATCACGGCCTCCACATCGAGGCGCCGTGCGATGTCGTCGAGGTTCACGCCGGCCACGATGGCGTCGAGGTCGACGCGTTCCTGGACCAGGGCGGTGAGGTCGAGGCGGTCGAGGATGGCATCGATGTCGAGCTGAGCCGCAACGGCATTCAGGTCGACGCGCTGCCGGACGAGGGCGGTGAGGTCGAGTCGGTCGATCACAGCGCCGATGTCGACCCGGCGCACGATCGCGTCGAGGTCGACTTCCTCCACCACGGAGTCGAGGTCCACGCGGTCGCGCACCAGCTCGGTGAGGTCGAGCCGGTTCAGCACCGCTTCGATGTCCAGGCGTGCGGCCGCCGCGTCGAGGTCGACGCCGGCGACGACCGCGTCGAGGTCGACCTGACGCAGGACGACGTCGGTGAGGTCCAGGCGCCCGAGGATGACCTCCGCCATCACCGGCACGACATCGTCGAGCAGCGCCGAGACAGCCTGCTCGAGCGAGCGTCGCCGGGCGGAGCCGATCCGCCCGAGCCTCTGGACCACCCGCGCCGGCTGCAGGAACGACGGCACTCCCGGTGGTCGCAGCACCAGACTCGCAGTAGGGCGCACCACGGACGACCCCGCGCGGACGAGGCGGCCCGCGAGGCCGAGCCCAAGGGATGACGCGCCGAGTGCCACGTCACCCAGCGACGGCTCCGCGTGGTCGTCAGGGCTCAGGGGCACCAGGCGTGGCGCGCCGAGCCCGATGTCCGGTCCGGGCCGTGCCGCGCCGGGCGGAGCCGGAAACGCGTCCTGGCCGCCGAGGTGCCGAGCCGTCGCCACGGGTCACCGCCCGATCAGGCCGCGGCCTGAGGGGTGGTGGGCGCGAAGGAGTCCAGCCGCATGTCGGCTCCACGAACGGTCAGGAACGTCGCCTCGGGAACCTCGTGCCACACGCCCCTCAGGTCGCCCAGCGGCTCCGACACCACGAGGCGGGCATCGTCGGAGAGCTCCTTGAGCATCGGGTGGTCCGGGTACTGCTCCCGCAGGGTCAGGATGTCGGCGCTGTGGAACAGGGATCGCGAACGACCTTCGCTCGAGTACCGGAACGCCCAGGTCGTCTCGCCATCCGTCGTTGCCACGGTCATCTGGATGGGCCAGGGGACCCCGTGGCGCTTCCCGACGTCCTCCACGAACCCGACGGCCCGGGCCATCGCGGCCGGCGGGTCGTCCTTCAGCCCGAACGTCATCGCCAGGAAGAACAGCACCTCTGAGTCCGTCGACCCGTCGATGTCGGGGTAGAGCTCCGGGTCGACGGCCAGTACGAGGTCGCGCTTGACCCTGCGGAAGTCGGCGACGGAGCCGTTGTGCATGAAGAGCCAGCGGTCGTGGCGGAACGGGTGGCAGTTCGACTGCTGCACCGGCGAACCCGTGGACGCCCGGATGTGGGCGAACACCCGGCCGGCCTGCGCGTGGGCGGCCAGCTCGCGCAGGTTGCGGTCGTTCCACGCCGGCTCGATGCTGCGGAAGACCCCGGGCGTCTCGAAGCGGCCGTACCATCCGACGCCGAACCCATCGCCGTTGGTCGTCTCGGCGCCCAGCTGCGAGTGCTTGCTCTGGACGACCAGCGAGTTCTTGGGCTTGAAGAGCAGGTCCTCCAGGTTGACGGGGGAACCCGAGTATGCGAGCCATCGACACATGACGACCTCCTTGCACCCATGTCAGCAGGAGGTCGGGTCCCGCGGATCATCCCCCGGGGGTGAGCGCACGTCGCCGCACCCGGCGGCGAGGTATGCCGCGTGGCGGGCCCCGCGGCATACCTGCCCTATCCTTGGTGGTGGATGAGTCGGCCAGGCGGTCGCGTCGGTGAGCAATCACCGCCGAGGAACGTCCGGGCTCCACAGGGCGCAGTGGTGGCTAACGGCCACCCGGGGTGACCCGCGGGACAGTGCCACAGAAAGCAGACCGCCACGGCGAACCGCTGGTCTTCGGGCCGGAAGGCGCCGCGGTAAGGGTGAAACGGTGGTGTAAGAGACCACCAGCGGCCCCGGTGACGGGGTCGGCTCGGTAAACCCCACTGGGAGCAAGCTCAGACAGTGTGCGTTCGAGGGCGGCCCGCCCGAGCACACGGGTAGAGCGCTGGAGGCAGTCGGCAACGGCTGTCGTAGATGGATGACCGTCGCCGCGCCGCTGGTAACGGCGGCGCGGAACAGAACCCGGCGTATCGGCCGACTCATCCACCCATCCGTCCTCATGCCAAGCGCCCCGGGGGCCCTAGCCGGACGAGTGCTTGTCTGCGGAGAGCAGAAGCCCGTCGAAGTGCACCGCCGTGGCCCGGCCGGACCCGTCGCGGCCGAACACGACCCTTCCGGTTCCCAGACCGAAGCGGCCAAGGTCGAGTTGGAAGGCATCCGGGTCGTCCCGGTCGGCGGGGTGGAGCGTCAGGCCTCGGTACAGCGTCGGCATCGGGCTGAGGGCCCGGAGGACGAGCCGGCCGCGCCGCACCGACACCTGCACGCCGGCGCCCATGACCAGCCGAGCCATCAGGTCGGTGCGCTGCGCTCGGGGCCGGTACCAGCCGCACAGGTCGGCCCAGAGGTCGGGGCGCAGCGGGACGTCGGTGCGGATGCGGTCCTCGTCGGCTCCGAGGAGGTCGCCGAGCAGTCGGGCCATCTCGGCGACGAGCCAGGACCCGGCGTTCCTGGAGCCATTGGTGAAGGCCATCACCCCGACACCGTCCGCAGGGGCGAGGTAGATCTGGGAGTTGAACCCTGGCACCACGCCCTGGTGTTCCACGACGGCGCGTCCGCCGAGCTCACCGCGCCAGAACGCCAGCCCCATGCCGGGGATGCGCGGATCCGGCTGGTAGTGAGGGGCGAACATCGTGGTCAGGGTCTCGGGTTTCAGGATCGTGCCGTGCCCGCCGACGCCATCCCCGACCAGCGCCGCCACGTAGCGCGCCATGTCTCGCGGCGTCGAGTAGATGGCCCCGGCCGCTGCGGTCACGCCCTGGCGGTCGGTGAGCGCCTTCGGCCCGGAGCGGGTGAGCGTGTAGCCGGTGGCCAGGCGGCTCTGGAGCTGCTCGGACCGCAGCAGGTCGCTGTCGGTCATGCCGAGCGGCGCGAAGACGTGCTCGGCCAGGTAACGGTGCAGGGGTACCTCGGTGACGTCCTCGACGATCTGCCCCACGGTCGCGATCCCGTGGTCGGTGTAGGCCCAGACCGTGCCGGGCTCGGCGTCGAGCCGGAGCCGGCCCCGGTAGAACTCCCCCAGGGTCGGGAGCCGCTCCTCCAGCGCGAAGGTCTCCCCGAACCAGCGGCTGCGGACCATTTGCGTCGGCCGCACCCACTCCGGCACCCCGGCGGTGTGCGTCAGCAGGTGCCGCAGGGTCGCAGGGCGCCAGGCCGGCCTCGACGGCACCAGCTCGAACGCCCGCAGGTAGTCGTTGGCCGGCCGGTCCAGGTCGACGAGTCCCTTCTCCCACAGCTGCATGAGCGCGACCGCGGTGACGGTCTTGGTGATGGACCCGATCCGGAAGACGGTGTGTTCGGTGACGGGGATCTGATCCGCGACGTTCGCCATTCCGTGGGAGTAGAAGAGCATCGGTGAGCCACGTCTGATGACGCCGACCGCGAGGCCGACGGCGGGCCAGCGGTTCAAGATCTCCGCGACCCTCTGCTCCAGTCCCTGCTCGCTCAACCCGGGCATCACGACCCCTCCGCGCGATCGACACTCCCACCAAGCCAGCCTGGTGCGACATCTCCTCCACGCTCCGCCGGTCGAGGCCCTTTGACAAGAGCCCACTTGTCCGACGCTGGGGCGAGGGCACTGGCCGCGCGCGGAACACCCGGCACACAATGGTCGAGAAGGTGATCAGTGTGAACAGGCTGACTGCAGACGACCGGATCATGCTTCGGGTCGACCAGAGGTGGCCGCAGGACATCGGCCTCCTCGCCGCCGGCCGGCGCGACAGGGTGGGACGGGATGTTGACGAGCATGACCACGGCTCGGACGGGGCGCGAGCGACACTCCGCCCGCGTCGTGAACGGTCGGGGGAGTGACATGGCTGAGCTGGGCGCCGGGGAGATTGCCGAGCAGGTCGCCCTGATCCTGAACCGGTCACCTGCCGTGGGGCTGGCGGTGGGAGTGGTCCGCAGCGGGGAGCTGCCGTTCTTCCACGGACACGGCGTCGCGGAGGTCTCATCGCGGACGCCGGTCACCCCGGAGACCGTCTTCCGTGTCGGCTCCCTGACCAAGACCTTCACCGCCGTTGCGGTGATGCAGCTGTGGGAGCGGGGCAAGGTCGACCTCGACGCGCCCGCCGAGGACTATCTGCGCTCATACCGGCTGGTGCCCACCAAGCCCGCTTTCAGTCCTGTCACGATGCGACACCTGATGACGCACACCGCCGGGATCCGGGAGGTGCTGCACCCCTCGGGCGTGCTGCGACCCTTGTTCGGCGAGACCGTGAAGTCGGGCCATTCTGTGCCCTCCCTAGCCAAGTACTACCGGCACGGAGTCCGGGTGGAGGCGGAACCCGGCACGAGGTTCAGGTATACCGACCACGGCTTCGCCACCCTGGGCCAGATCGTGGAGGACGTGACCGGCGAGCCCCTCGACCGCTACCTGCGCGAGCACGTCTTCGCGCCCCTCGGCATGGTAGACACCACCCTCATCCGCTCTGGACGGATCACGCCCCGTCTGGCGACGGGTTACGTCATGGGGTCCAGGGGGCCTCGCGCCGTCCCCGACTACGAGGTCGTCACTGCGGCAGCCGCTGCGGCGTACTCCACTTCCGCGGACATCGCCCGGTACGTCGAGGCGCTCCTGGGTGGGGGCGCCAACGTGCACGGCCGCGTGCTCCAGCCAGCAACGCTCAGCTCGATGTTCGCGCCGCAGTACCAGCCCGATCCTCGCATTCCCGGCCTCGGCCTGGCCTTCTTCCGGGGGACTGTGGCGGGCACTCAGGTCATCGAGCACCAAGGGATCGTGCCCGGCTTCAACGCCGAGATCTTCCTGGCACCCCACGACGGTGTTGGCGTCATGGCACTCACCAACGGATCTCCCGGCGCGACGATGTGGATGCCGGTCGAGATGGGAAGACTCCTGGGCTTCCTGCTGCGCGTTCAGGCTGAGGAGATGCGCACCGATGTCCCGCAGCATCCCGAGGTCTGGAACGAGGTCTGCGGCTGGTACTCGCTATCCGGACCGCTCACCGACGTACGAGCCCGAGGAGCTCTCGGCGCCGGTGTGGAGGTCTTCGTGCGCCGGGGTCGGCTCATGCTTCGGAGCATCTCCGCGATCCCGGGCCTGTACCGAGGCCTTCCTCTCCATCCCGACGACGCGGAGGACCCGTACGTGTTCCGCCTCCAGGTGTCCGAGGAGGGCTTCGGTGTCCGGGTCGTCTTCAGCCGCGCACCCGGAGGTGGTGCGACGGCAGTTCACCTCGATGTCATGCCGCTGTCGGCGCTGAGGCGACGCCGCGCCACCGATCCCAGGCGCTGGCTGCGTGCCGCGGGGGGAGCCGCGGGTCTCTCGCTGGTGGCGACAACGCTCCGGCGCTCGCGTCGCCGGCTCTCAAGGAGCTGATGTGGTCCCATCGGCGTTCTTGGAGGGCAGCGTCTCATTCGAGGCCGTGGACTCACCGGCCCGAGTGACCCGCTCGGACCACGGCGCGCGGGTGACCGCCATGATGTTCGTCGATACCGATGGAGGGCTGACCGAGGTCGTCGGACAGCGGTACGCGGGCGGCAGGCTCGAGACCTGGTCGGTACCCGTGGTCGCGTACGGCGCGCTTGCGGGCCTTCAGATGCCGACGCCAGGCAGGGCAGTGTGGAAACTGTCCCACGGCGACGGGGAGTACATCGACGCGATGATCACGGGGCTCGACCACCACCCGATCTTCTGGCACGGGCGGTGCGGCCAGCGCCGACCCCGGGTGACGGCGGTCAGCTGATCCGCCCTGACCGGGCGGGCCGTGAACGCGGCAGCCCTGAGGCAGGCGTGGACGGCTGCTTCAGGACGGCACGACGATCTGCTGCAGCGCCCAGCGGTTGCCGTCCGGGTCGACGAACCGCACGAACCGGCCCCAGGGCTGCTCGTCGACGTCGCTGCACTCCACCCCGCGATCTCGAAGGTGGGCGCGGGCCTCGTCGGCGTCCGCGACGACCACCTGGATGAACTGCGACGAGCCCTCGGGCATCATCTCGAGCCCCGTCCCGAAGCAGATGGAGCAGGCCGATCCCGGCGGGGTGACCTGAACGAACCGCAGTTCCGGACTGACGGTCCGGTCGTGGTCGACGCTCCAGCCCAGGCCGTTGCCGTAGAACTCGACCGATCGGTCGACGTCCGACACCGCCAGCGGGACCAGCTCGATCTTGAAGTCCATGCTGAGCTCCTCTCAGTGGTCCCGACTCCGGGACTGCTCGTCCCACGAGCGTACGGAGAAGCACCGACAGGTGTGCCCGCTCCTGCCGCCGACGTCGCACGGTCAGGTGCGGTGAACGGGAATGGCGTGCAGGCCCGAGGTGTCCGACAGGACCAGCACCTCGTGCTCCGGGGTGGCCGAGCCCAGCGCGGCCATCACGGAGTCGACGGTCCACGGGGCGCCGCCGTCCTCAGTGGCCCACGCCAGCACGAGCCCGCCGGTCTCGTGCGCCACGGCCTTCGCGATCTGGGGGTCAGGCGGACCGACAAGCAGCACGAAGCGCGGGCCGTGGGGGGCGGGCAGGGCGACACCGCGACCGCCCTGGTAGACGGACCAGTGGTATGCCGCAATGGCGCCGGTGCTCAGCAGGACACCGATCGGGACGCGCATGCTGCGGATGGTCTCGGCGCCGAAGGTCCCCTGCACCAGGTCCTCGAACAGCAGGTACACGCCGACGAGCAGGGCGACCACCGCCGCGATCCCGCCCACGCCGAAGAGCAGGAGCAGGTAGACCCGTCGCGTGGGGGAGGCGTGCTCCTCGGCGGGGGCCGAGACCGCTGCCTGCTGGATGCGGTGCCAGTAGAACCACCACACCGGGGCGCCCACCACGAGGAGTGTCGCCGAGGCCAGCAGGGTGTTGACCGCGCTCTGGCCGAGGAAGACCGCCTCGGTCCGGGTGAGCGCCTCGATACCGGCCACCACCAGGGTCGTCAGGCCGGCAGCGGCTGCGAGCAGCCCGATGGCGGACATGAGGTACTCGTAGACGCGGCGGACCTCGGTCCGGGCCTTCAGGTGGGCCTCCTCGAGCACGGCCTGGTGGTACCACCAGACCAGGGCGCCGGTGGCCGCTGCCCCCGCCGCCCACGGGGCGTCGTTGAAGTGCCGAGCCGCATCGCTGAACTCGGGGTCCCCAAGGAGCCACACGAGCAGGTCGTACACCACGGTGCTGGCGGAGACGACTGCCATCACCAGGCCACCCCCGACCCCGGGGAGGAGGACGTAGCCCAGCCACAGGGGGTCTCGCTCCGCCCTCGACGCCGTGCGGACCCAGTAGAGGAACCACACGGGGGCGGCGACAGCCAGGGTGACGCCGGCAGTCAGCGCCTCGTCACCGCCGCTCAGCACGACGTCGCTGCCGGAGAAGAACAGGCTCCACAGCGCCGAGCCGAGAAGGCTTGCCAAACCGGTGACCGCGGTGACGAGGCCGACGAGCGAGCCCGCCAGGTGGTGGACCTGGGAGCGGCCGGCCGGCACCAGCCGGAGGTGCACCCACCAGTGGAGGCCCCACGCCAGCCCCCAGACGAGGAACCTCGCCAGGGCACGGGGGTCGTCGGGACCGACACCGACCGCCCACGACAGCGTGGCGTGCAGCCCGGTCATGGCCACGATGAGCGACGTGATGGCTGCCGCCGTGACGTAGAAGACCCAGCCGAGGGACAGCCTCTCCAGCGGATCCTCCAGGAGCCGACGACGGGACCACAGCGCGACCGCGGCGTAGAGCGGGACGCCCACCACGGTGAACGCCAGGCTGCGGGCCAGCTCGACGTCATCGGCCGCCACGATCGGGTCACGGTCGAGGGCGCGGCCCAGCAGGCCGGAGAAGCCCACTGCCACCACGACGAGCAGGCCGAAGAGCAGCAGGTACTGGAAGAACCGACGGATGGCATGAGCCTCGGTCACGGGACCGCGTTCCCTGCCCATCGCTTTGCGGGCGCCGAGGACCACCGCGGCGACCAGCACCACCAGGAGAAGCAGACCAACGATCACTTCACGTCTCCCTCGCACTCGTAGAGCGGCCATGGCGTGCCCGTCAGCAGCCAGCCCTCGCCCGACTTCGTCAGGCGGAAGATGTGGGTCTCGGAGAAGTCGGTGGAGCCGAACGGGCCACCGCCTGAGGGAAACGTGACCTCGACCCTGACCCGGGCCGTGTCGCCCTCGACCTGGCTGTCGACCAGGTAGGCCCGGGCCGACCCGGGGCGACCGGTCCGGTCGAGGTCGTCGACGTCGCAGGCGCCCGCGGGGTCGAGCACCTCGGCAGCCTTGGCGTTGTCGCCCTCGGTGACGGCCGTGAGGTAGGTCTGGACGGCTGCCTCGGGGCTGCCCGGTTCGAGCTCCGCGGTCGAGCGGTTGGCCGAGAACAGCACGACGACCGCGGCCAGAACGACCATCGCCCCGACCACGACCGCGAGGATCCGGTTGGGCCTACCTCCCACGCGACCACCCTGCTCCCGCGCCCTGCCGGAGGGGCAGAGGCATAGGTCCCTGCCTGCCGGGCAGAGCGCAGGCGAGCGGGTCGTGTCGCGCGACGGTCCTGGCGAGCCCACCCCAAGAGGTCAAACGACGCCTCGGCGAGCCGGTGGCTCGGGCACGGGAGGCGTTCCGCCGGGTCGGGCTCGGCGTCTCCTGAAGGGGCGTCCCGTCCTGCTGACGGGGTGCCCGTGCTGCTGACCGGGCGCCGGTCATTCCATCGCCCGTGCAGGACCTAGGGCCCTGCAGGCACCCCTGACCCGCTGTTGCAATGAGGGACAGTCCGCAGGGTGCGGGCGAGCCGAGCGGAGGTGGGCGAGATGAGCGTGAGCATGCCGCAGGGGACGAGTGCCGAGCCACTGGGCCACGTCGACCTGTTGTCCACCGAGGACGTCCGGCAGCTCGTCCGTACGCCGGGACCGTGCGTGTCGCTGTTCCTGCCGACCGCGCGCTTCGGCCCAGAGACGCTCAGCGGTCCGGCGCGCCTGCGCGAGCTCGTGGCGCAGGCGGCTGCGCACCTGTCCGACCAGGGAGTGGACCAGAAGCAGGCCGATGACCTGCTCGCTCCCGCGCGTGAGCTCATGGGCAACGAGCCCTTCTGGCAGCGCCAGAGCGACGGCCTCGCGGTGTTCAGCGCTCCGGGGCACTTCGCGCACTTCCGGGTGCCCATCGCCTTCACCGAGGAGTCGGCGGTGGGGGAGGCCTACCGGATCCGGCCGCTGCTGCCGATGGTCTCGGCCGACGGCATGTTCTACGTCCTCGCCCTGTCGCAGAAGTCGGTCAGGGTTCTCCAGGCGACGCGCCAGACCGTGGGGGAGATGGACCTGTCCGGGATGCCGCGCTCGCTGGAGGAGGCGATCCCGCAGGAGGAGATGCAGCGCTACGGCCAGGCGCACTCCACCGGCCGCACGAGTGCCTCCTTCCACGGGCAGGGCAACGAGGCCGACTACGACAAGGCGGCGCTCGAGCGCTACTTCCGCGCGGTGGACACACCGCTCACCGCCGCGCTCGGCAACGGCGCCGCGCCCCTGGTGCTCGCGTGCGTCGGCTACTACCGGCCCATCTACACGCAGGTCAGCCGCTACCCGCACGTCTGGGAGCGCGCGGTCGAGGGCAACCCCGAGGCGCGGTCGGCGGCCCAGCTCCACGATGCGGCGTGGCCGCTGGTGTCCGACCACTTCGCCGAGAAGGAGCAGCGCCACCTCGACCGCTACCGCGAGCAGGCGGGCACGGGCCGCACCGCGAGCGGGGTCGTCGAGGTGCTCGCCGCGGCCCGCGACGGCAGGGTGGACACCCTCATCGTCGAGGCAGGGGCAAATGGCACCCACGAGCTCGACCGTGCCATCGCCGAGACCCTGCGCCACGACGGCACGGTGCTCTCCCTCGCGGAGGCCGACCTCGGCGGGGAGCCTGCGGCGCTGCTGCGCTACTGAGCCGCTGCTGCCCTGACGACGCGGGCCCCGGGCGCGCACGCCCGGGGCCCGCGGAGGACGAGGTCCTCAGGCGATGACGGCGTCGATCGTCTTCTTCAGCGCGCTCGGCTGGGTCGGCTTCTTCGGCGCGCGCTTCTTGGCGGCTGCCAGCTCAGCGCCGATCTCCTGAAGGGCCTTGCGCCCCAGACCCGCCCGCACCTTGGGGAACCACTCCTGCTCCTCTTCCTCCATGTGGTGCTCGACGTTCTCGATGAGCACCGTCGTCTTGGCCTCGAAGCGCTCATCGGTGGGCCGCATCATCGACAGCTCCATGACGAGCACGTCGGCGACGTGGTGCTCCTCGTAGGACTCGAGGACGTCGTCCTCGAGGTCGGGGAGCAGCCGGCGCACCTGCGGGTACATGACCTCGTTCTCGATGTAGGTGTGCGCGGTCAGGAGCTCGATGATCTTCTTGACGGTCTTGCCCTTCTGGGCCGTCGTCGCCTTGGGGCTCTGGAACTGCTTGAACTGCTTGCGAATCTCCTTGTGGTCGTTCTTCAGCAGGACGATGGCGTCGGTCGACATGCGTTCTCCCCGTCTGGTCGCGTCCCGAGGGACGGTGGCACTGGGCCGGTGAGCCGATGCTAGCCCCGCCGTTGCGGACCCGCGCGAAATCGCAGCAGCCACAGGGCCGCTCCGGCCGCGAGCACCCCGACCCCGGCCAGCACGGAGGTGACGGGCAGTGCGAGACCCACCGCGACACAGCCGACGACCCCGAGCGCCGGCACCAGGCGAGCGCGCAGCGAGGAGTCCAAGGTCCACGCGCTGGCATTGGCGATCGCGTAGTAGGCCAGCACACACACCGACGAGAAACCGATCACCTGGCGCAGGTCGCCTGCCAGCACGGCGAGCCCCACGACGACGCCTACGGCGACCTCGGCCCTGTGGGGCACGCGGTATGCCGGGTGCACCCGGTCGAGGGAGCGCGGCAGGTAGCCGTCGCGCGCCATCGCGAACGTCGTCCGGGAGACTCCCAGCACCAGCCCCAGCAACGAGCCGGTGGCGGCCAGCACGGCCCCGGCCCGCACGACCGGGAGCAGCGCGTCAGCGCCGGCTGCCGCGACCGCATCGGCAAGGGGAGCGCTGCTGGCGGCGAGTCCGTCCACGCCCAGGGCACGCGCGGTCGCGAGGCCCACCGCGGCATACACGACGGCGGTGATGGCGAGGGCGAGGGGGATGGCGCGCGGGATGGTGCGCGCCGGGTCGCGCACCTCCTCGCCCAGGGTGGCGATGCGGGCGTAGCCGGCAAAGGCGAAGAAGAGGAAGCCCGCCGCCTGCAGCACGCCGACCACAGAGGTGTCGGGGGCGACGGTGCCGACGGCGTGCTCGACGGGGGAGCCCCAGGCAGCCACCACGACCACTGCCAGCGCCAGGAGCACGAGGGCGACGATGACGCGCGTGGCGACGGCGCTCTTGTGCACACCGACGTAGTTGAGTGCGGTGATCGCGGCGACCACTGCGAGCGCGACCGGGCGCATCGCGTCGGGCCACAGGTAGGCACCCACCGTCAGCGCCATCGCCGCACAGCTCGCCAGCTTCCCCGCGACGAAGGCCCAGCCCGCGAGGAACCCCCAGAACCTCCCGAGCCGCTCGCGGCCGTAGACATAGGTGCCGCCGGACTCGGGGTGGAGGGCTGCCAGCCGGGCCGACGAGGTGGCGTTGCAGTAGGCGACGACCAGGGCGACGGCCAGCGCCAGCCACACGAGGGGGCCGGCGGCGGACGCGGCCGGGGCGAAGACCACGAACACGCCGGCTCCCACCATCGAGCCCAGCCCGATGACGACGGCGTCGGCCATGCCGAGACGGCGGTCCAGCGTGTGCTGCATGGCCGCCACCGTAGGGGCTGCGTTGACGTCGACGGTGCGTGGCACCCGGCATACGGTGGGGCCATGCGTCTCACCCACCTCGGACACGCCTGCCTCCTCGTGGAGGTCGCCGACGCCCGGCTGCTCATCGACCCGGGCATCTGGTCGCCCCGGGCCTTCGACCAGCGGGACCTCTCTGCGGTGCTCATCACCCACCAGCACCCGGACCACGTCGACCAGGAACGGCTGCCCGAGCTGCTGCGCGCCAACCCCGCGGCCGCGCTGTTCGCCGACCCGGGGACCGCGCGTCTCCTGCGCGAGTCGGGGCTCGACCCGGAGGCGTTCGAGGAGGGTGACGAGGTGGGCATCGGCGAGGCGAGGGTCGCGGGGGCCGGCCAGAACCACGCCCTGATCCACGACGACATCCCCCGCATCTCCAACACCGGCGTCCGCGTGAGCGCCCCCGGTGAGCCGACGCTGTTCCACCCCGGCGACGCCCTCGACGCGGAGCCCGGCCCGGTGGACGTGCTCGCCTTCCCGCTCAACGCGCCGTGGATGCGCAGCCGTGAGATGACCGGCTTCCTGCGCCGGTTCAACGCGCCGCACGCGGTGCCCATCCACGACGGCCTGCTCAACGAGCGGGGGCGCACGCTCTACCTCACCCAGGCGGCCAACCTCGGCGGCCACGACACCCAGATCCGCGACCTGGCCGACGGCGAGCCAGCGGAGTTCCGCCGCTGACCGCGTCTGCACCCAAGCTCCCCCGGGCGAGACGCGTTTTGCAGGTTAGGAGAGCCTCACCTACCCTCGAACGCGTGCCCAAGGTGACTGCCAAGAAGAAGTGCTGCAAGGACAAGCCGCGCTGTGCCAAGTGCCCGGTGGTCCTGATGCGCCTCGAGAAGCTCGGGTACGCCGAGAAGGGCAAGGACAAGCGCGACTACAAGGTCGACAAGAACGTCCCGAAGAAGGTCATGCTCGTCGCGCGCCAGCGCTGAAACCCAGCCCGGCGAGGCGGGGAAGGGTCGGGGCGGGGGCCGCTGCTAGCGTCACGCGCATGAGCGGGGGACCAGACATCACGGAGCAGAACAGACCGGCCCTGCAGATCCGCGGGCTCACGAAGCAGTTCGGCCAGACCGTCGCCGTCGCAGGCATCGACCTCGACGTGCCGCGCGGCTCCTTCTACGGTCTGGTGGGCCCCAACGGCGCCGGGAAGACGACGACCCTGTCGATGGCGACCGGCCTGTTGCGTCCCGACCGCGGCACGGTGCACGCGCTGGGCGCCGACGTCTGGGCCGACCCGGTCGCGGCCAAGGCCCGCATCGGCGTGCTGCCCGACGGGCTGCGCCTGTTCGACCGCCTCACCGGCCTGCAGCTGGTGACGTATGCCGGCCTGCTGCGGGGGATGGACCGCGCCGACGTCGTGGAGCGGTCCGGCGAGCTGGTCGCCGCGCTCGGGCTCGAGGAGGCGGCCGACAAGCTCGTCGTCGACTACTCGGCCGGCATGACCAAGAAGGTCACCCTCGCCTGTGCGCTCGTGCACGGCCCCCGGTTGCTGGTGCTCGACGAGCCCTTCGAGGCGGTCGACCCCGTCTCGGCGAAGACGATCCGGGGCATCCTCACCCGCTACGTCGAGGGCGGCGGGACGGTGGTGCTGTCGAGCCACGTCATGGACCTCGTCGAGCGCATGTGCAGCGACGTCGCGATCATCGCGGGCGGCCACGTCCGTGCCGCCGGTCCGATCGAGCACGTGCGCGGCGGGCTCAGCCTGGAGGACCGGTTCCTCGACCTCGTGGGCGGCTCGACGGACGTGAAGGGGCTGGCGTGGTTGCACACCTCGTCGGACTGAAGCTCCAGCTGCTGCGCAACACCCTGCGGCGCAGTCCGGCCGCCCTCATCGGCCTGGCCGTGGGCGTGGTCTACGGCGGCGGCCTGCTGGTGCTCGCGGCGGTCGGCCTGGTGTCCCTCCGCCTCCTGCCCGACGTCGAGGCCAGCCGGGTCGCGCTCACCCTCGGCGGCGCCCTCCTGGTGCTCGCCTGGGGTGTCGTGCCCGTGGTGGCCTTCGGCACCGACCCCACCCTCGACCCGCACCGGTTCGCGACCTTCGCCGTGCCCGAGCGCCAGCTGGCGCTCGGGCTCGCGGCGGCCGGCCTCATCGGGCTGCCGGGACTGGCCACCGCCGTGCTGGTCGTCGCCTCGTTCGTGACCTGGTCGCGCAGCGTGCCCGCCCTGCTGGCCGCCGTGGTCGGCGGCCTGCTCGCGCTGGCCACCTGCGTGCTCCTGAGCCGCGTCGTCACCGCAGCGGCCGCCGCGGTGCTCTCGAGCCGTCGTGGTCGCGACGTGGCGGCGGTGCTCGGCTTCCTCCTGCTGATCGGGCTGGGACCGGTCACCAGCGTCGGGGGCAGCTTCGAGCCCACGCTCGCCGACCTCGCCGGCCTCACGAGTGCCGTCGGCTGGATCCCTCTCGGGTGGGCCTGGGCCGCTCCCGCCGATGTCGCGCAGGGCCAGCACCTCGCCGGGCTCGGGCGGCTCGCGCTCGCCGCGGTCCTCGTCGGCGTGCTGCTGCTCGTGTGGCAGCGCCAGCTCTCGCGCGCGGTCCACGACCCCCGCGGCGCCGCCCAGGGCGGCTCCGAAGCCACCCAGGGCGGCCTCGGGCTGTTCGCGCGCCTGCCGGGCACGCCCCTCGGCGCCGTCGCCGCCCGGTCGGCGGTCTACTGGCGCCGCGACCCCCGGCTGGCCTTCCCCGCGCTCATCACGACGCTCTTCCCCGTCGGCCTGGTGTTCGCCTGGTACTTCGGCGGCTCCGAGGTCGCGCTGGTCGCGATGCCGCTCGCGTCGGCCTACATGCTCGGCTGGGGGCAGCACAACGACGTCGGCTACGACTCCACGGCCTTCTGGCTCCACGTGGCCAGCGGGGTCGACGGCACGAGCGACCGGGTCGGCCGGCTCTTCCCCTCAGCGGTGCTCGGCGGGGTGTGCGTGCCCGCGTATGCCGTGCTGGGCGCCGCCCTCGGAGGGCGCTGGGACCTGCTCCCGGCCACCCTGGGCGTGGGGACCGCCCTGTTGCTGGCCGGGTTCGGTGTCGCCAGCCTGGCCAGCGCGGTGAAGCAGTACCCCGTGCCGCGTCCCGGGGAGAGCCCCTTCGCGACCCCGCCCGGCGGCGCCGGCATCACCCTCGTGGTGCAGGCCGTGGTGGGCCTCGCGGTGCTGGTGGTGGCCATGCCGGCGCTGGCCCTCGGGGTCCTCGCCTGGTTCGGGCACGGGTGGGCCGCCTGGACCGCCCTGCCCGTCGGCGTGGGCGTGGGCGCCGCAGCCGCGGTGGCCGGGGTGCGGGTGGGGGCCGGGCTGTTCGAGCGGCGTTCGCCGGAGCTGCTGCAGGACCTCGTCAGCGTCCGCTGACGTGCGTCGCTGTCGCTGAGCCGGTGCCCCCCTGCGAAGTCAGCGTGCGGAGGTCGCCGCCAGGTGGGCGGCACCGATGATGCCGGCCCGGTTCTCGAGCTGGGCCGGGATGATCGGAGTGCGCAGGTCCAGCAGGGGGAGGTACCTGTCGGCCTTCTTGGAGACGCCTCCGCCGACGACGAAGAGGTCGGGCCACAGCAGCGCCTCGAGGTGGGTGTAGTAGCGCTGCAGCCGGGCGGCCCACTCCTCCCACGTGAGCTCCTCGGCCTCGCGCACGCCGGAGGAGGCCCGCCTCTCGGCGTCGTGGCCGTCGATCTGGAGGTGGCCCAGCTCGGAGTTCGGCACCAGCACGCCGTCGTGGATCAGCGCCGTTCCGATGCCCGTTCCGAGGGTGGTGAGGATGACCAGGCCCTCTCGCCCTCGGGCCGCGCCGTGGTACATCTCGCCGATGCCCGCAGCGTCGGCGTCGTTGACCGCGATCACCGGGTGGTCGAGCAGCCCGTGCAGGTGCGCCACCACGTCGAAGTCGATCCAGGCCTTGTCGATGTTCGCTGCCGAGCGCACCACGCCGCGAGTGACGACGCCGGGGATCGTCACGCCGATGGGGGAGTGCCCCTGGGTGCCGTCGAAGTGGTCGACGATCTCGGCGATGACCTCGCAGACGGCCTGGGGGGACGCCCCGTCCGGTGTCTCGATGCGCAGCCGGTCTGCAGCGAAGTCGCCCCGGTCGAGGTCGACAGGGGCGCCCTTGATGCCGCTGCCGCCGACGTCGATGCCGAGGGCGATGCCGGGTCCTGACATGTGCTGCTCCTCTCGGTGCCCCACACCCTAGGTCGTGCCGGGCACGATTGCCTGTCAGTGGCAGACCCTAGGGTCGGGGCATGGACCACGTGGCAGAGGGCACCTTCGTGATCGATTTCCGTCCCCCGCAGGCCGAGGCAGAGCCGCCCGGGCTCGGCCGGCTCGAGTTCGACAAGACCTTCGCCGGCGACCTCACGGGCACCTCACGCGGGGCGATGCTGTCGGCCGGTGACCCGTCCAGCGGCTCGGCGGGCTACGTCGTCATCGAGGTGGTCGACGGAGCCCTGTCCGGCCGGCACGGCACGTTCGCCCTGCAGCACAGCGGCACGATGCACGAGGGCCGGCAGCGGCTGGCTATCAGCGTGGTGCCCGGCAGCGGCACCGGGGAGCTGGCCGGCATCCTGGGCGACTTCGAGCTGACCGTCGCCGACGACGGCACCCACCGCTACGCGCTGCGCTACCGGCTGTGAGTGCCCGTGGCACTCACGGGCAGGAGAGGCCTCAGGGGAGGGTGAGGATCTCGTTGCCGCTCTCGGTGATGAGGATGGTGTGCTCGAACTGCGCCGACCGCTTGCGGTCCTTGGTCACCACGGTCCAGTCGTCGTCCCACATCTCCCACTCGTGGGTGCCGAGGTTGAGCATGGGCTCGATGGTGAACGTCATCCCCGGCTCGATGACCGTGTTGTAGGCCGGCGCCGCGTCGTAGTGGGGGATGATCAGGCCGGAGTGGAACTCGGTGCCGATCCCGTGGCCGGTGAAGTCGCGCACCACCCCGTAGCCGAAGCGTCGTGCGTAGGACTCGATGACGCGTCCGATGATGTTGACCTCACGACCCGGCTGGGCGGCCTTGATGCCGCGCATCATCGCCTCGCGGGTGCGCTCGACCAGCAGGCGCGACTCCTCGTCGACGTCCCCGCACAGGTACGTCGCGTCGGTGTCGCCGTGCACCCCACCGATGTAGGCGGTGATGTCGATGTTGACGATGTCGCCGTCCTCGAGCCGGCGGCTGTCGGGGATGCCGTGGCAGATGACCTCGTTCACCGACGTGCACAGCGACTTGGGGAAGCCGCGGTAGCCGAGCGTCGAGGGGTAGGCGCCGTGGTCGAGCAGGAACTCGTGGCCCACCCGGTCGACCTCGTCGGTCGTGACGCCAGGCGCGATCACCGCTGCGGCGGCCTCCATCGCCTGGGCGGCGATCCGGCCGGCGACGCGCATCTTCTCGATCGTCTCGGCGTCCTTGACCTCCGGTCCGTGGCTCCTCGCCGGCGCCGGCCGGTCGACGTACTCCGGTCGCGCGATCGAGGCGGGAACGGCGCGGCGCGGGGACACGGTCCCGGGCGCAACACTTGCGTACGTCAGCGGCATACGGTGGAGTCTAGGCAAGGCTGAACCCCCACGCGGACACGGAGGCTCTCTCGATGGCTTACTGGTTCAACATCAACACCGGCAAGGTCGAGACCGAGGAGAACCGCAGCCCCGGGGAGGACCTCATGGGTCCCTACGCCACCGAGGAGGAGGCCTCGCGCGCCCTCGAGATCGCCCGCGCGAAGACCGAGCGCTGGGACGAGGAGGACCGTGCGTGGGAGGACGACGACGTCGACGACTGACGGGCTCTACCCCAGATGTCCGCAGCCTCAGTCGTTGCGGCGGTGGATGCTGACGACGTAGCCGGAGTCCGGGCGCCAGGGCTCCTTGTCCCACGTGCTGTAGCGGCGGATGAACGACAGGTCGGCGACCGTGCAGGCCCGGTCGTAGTCCTCCAGCGGGGTGACGGGAATGCCCGCCGGAAGGTGTGCGGCATCGAGGCCGAAGCCGGCGACCACGAGCCCTCCCGGCTCCACATGGGCGGCCATGCGCTCCATGGCGGCGAGCAGTGTCCCCGGGGCCAGCAGCGGCACGACGTTGCCGGCGAGCAGCACCAGCTCGAAGGCCTGCGAGCGCAGCTGCAGCCGGCTGAGATCCTGCTGGACCCAGGTCGTGGCCGGGTCCCGGCGCTCGGCGACCGCGACCATGTCGCGGTCGGCGTCGACGCCCACGCAGTGGTAGCCGAGCGAGGTCAGCTGGGTTGCCACGCGTCCGGTGCCGCAGCCGGCGTCGAGCACGCGGGCCGGGGCGGGCAGCAGCGACTGCACGAAGGTGGCCTCGCCGTGCACGTCGAGGCCCTTGGCCGCCATCTCGTCGAAGTGGCGCTGGTATGCCGTGGCGGCACCGATGCCGCCGGAGACCTCCGACCAGCGGGTGCGCGGCTCGCTCTCGGGAACCGGGATCTCGTGCTCGCTCATGGGGACAGCCTAGGTCCGTTCACCGGGTGAGCTTCGGCAGCACCTCGCGACCGAACACCTCGATCCACTCGCGCTGGTTGCGGCCCACGTTGTGCAGGTAGACCCGGTCGAAGCCGAGGTCGACGAAGCGCTGGATCTCGGCCCGGTGGGCGTCCGGGTCGGACGAGATGACCATGCGGCCCTCGAAGTCCTCGGGCCGCACCAGCTTGGCCATCTGCTCGAACTCGAACGGCGAGCGGATGTCGGCCTTGGGGAACTTCATCCCGCCGTTGGGCCACTCGGTGACGGCGTTGTGGAGCGCCTCCTCGTCGGTCTCCGCCCACGACAGGTGCAGCTGCAGCACCTTGGGCATCGTCGACGGGTCCTTCCCGGCCTCGCGGGCGCCCTCGTCGAACTTCGCGAAGAGGCCCTCGATCTTCTCCAGCGGGGCGCCGACGGTGATCATGCCGTCGGCGAACTTGCCCGTCTTCTTCGCGTTGATCGGCCCGGCCGTCGCGACCAGCACCGGGGGAGCGGTCTCGGGCATGGTCCACAGCCGGGTGGTCTCCATCTTGAAGAACTCGCCGGCGAACTTGGTGTCCTTGCCCTTCAGGGAGGTGGTGAAGAGCTGGTTGATGAGCTCGACGGCCTCCCACATCCGGCGGGAGCGTTCGCCGGCCTCGGGCCAGTAGCCGGGGATGACGTGCTCGTTCAGCGCCTCGCCGGTGCCCAGGCCAAGCCAGGTGCGACCGGGGTTCATCGCCTCCAGGGTCGCGGCCGCCTGGGCGACGATCGCCGGGTGGAACCGGAACGAGGGGCAGGTCACCCCCGGGCCGAGGTCGCCCTGCGTGCGTTCGCCCACGGCTGCCAGGACGTTCCAGACGAACGACGCCTGGCCCTGCTGCGGCACCCACGGCTGGAAGTGGTCGGCGGCCATGCACCCCGAGAACCCGTGCTGCTCGGCGAAGGCCGTGAGGTCGACTGCCTCGCGCGGCGCGAACTGCTCCAGCATGGCGGCGTAGCCGACCGTGAGGGAGCCGTCGGGGGTCATCGCGTGGGTCCGGTCCGTCATGCGGTCACGCTATCCCTCGGGCAGCGGGGATGAGAGTCTCGGGGCCATGCGCCTCGACCACACCGCAGGCCCGGACCTCGGCGGTGCCGACCTGACCGCCACCGAGCGCGGCGTGCTCGACGCCATCGACGAGCAGGGCCTGCTCGCAGACCTCGCCGCGCTGGTGGCCATCCCGTCCACGGGCGGGAGCCCGGCCGAGATCGAGGCGCAGGACTGGTGTGCCGACCGGCTGGCCGGCATCGGGCTGGAAGTCGACTCCTGGGACATCGACGTCGCGGCCGAGCAGGCGGCTCCGGGTTTCCCCGGCATGGAGGTCGAGCGTGCGCAGGCCCGGGGCTGCGTTGCCGTCCTGGGCGCAGCGGCGCAGCCTTCAGGGAGTTCGGGGGTCGTGCCGGCGTTGGTGCTCTCCGGGCACACGGACGTGGTGCCCCCGGGCGACCTCACCGCGTGGCCGGACCGGGGCCCCTACCGGCTCCGGATTGGCGACGGCCTCGCGGCCGGGCGCGGGACCTGCGACATGAAGGGCGGGCTCGCCGCGGTGCTGGCCGCGGTGTCGGCAGTCGTGAGCTCAGGCGTCCGGCTGCGCCGCCCGCTCGCCGTCCACGCTGTCAGCGGCGAGGAGGACGGCGGGCTGGGCGCCTTCGCCACCCTGCGCCGTGGCCACCGGGCCGAAGCCTGTGTCATCGCAGAGCCGACGTCCGGGGCGGTCGTCCCGGCCAACGCCGGATCTCTCACCTTCCGGCTCGAGGTCCGGGGCCGGGCGACCCACGGATCGACCCGCACGAGGGGCGTCAGCGCCATCGACCTGCTGGCCCCGGTGCAGGCGGCCCTGCGCGAGCTCGAGACCGCCCGAAACGCCAGCGCCCCAATCCTGTTCGACCATCTCGACCTGCCTTGGCCCCTCTCCATCGGTGTGGTGCACGCCGGTGACTGGGCCAGCACCGTGCCCGATCGGCTGGTCGCCGAGGGCCGTTACGGGGTGCGGATCGGGGAGTCGCTGGAGGACGCTCGCACCGCGTTCGAACAGGCTGTGGGGCGGGCCTGTGCGGCCGACCCGTGGCTGTGCGAGCACCCCGTGGAGGTGACCTGGCCCGGAGGCGCCTTCGCGTCGGCGGGACTCACCGCTGATGACTCCCTGGTGCGTGATGTCACGAGCTGCGTCGAGGCGCAGGGAGGTTCAGCGCCTGGAGTGGTCGGCGCGCCCTACGGGTCGGACCTGCGGCTCTACATCGCCGCGGGTGTGCCCACGCTGCAGTACGGGCCCGGCGACGTCCGCCATGCCCACGCGCTGGACGAGCACGTGGCGGTCGCCGACCTGCTCCGGTGCGCGCGCGTCTACGCCCTGCTCGCGCTCCGGCGCTGCGGCCTGGCCACCTGACACACCTCGGGGGCTACTCCTCGAAGGAGTGCTCGGCGGTGGGGAAGGCGCCCGAGGCGACCTCCGCGGCATACGTCCTCGCCGCCTCGGAGAGGGTGCCGCGCAGGTCGGCGTACTTCTTGACGAAGCGGGGGCTCCTGCCGCCGCGCAGGCCGGCCATGTCGGACCACACCAGCACCTGGGCATCACAGTCGGGGCCGGCGCCGATGCCGATGGTCGGGATGGACAGCACCTCGGTCACCCGGGCCGCGAGCGGGGCCGGGACCATCTCCATGACGACGGCGAAACAACCTGCCTGCTCGAGGGCGACCGCGTCGTCGACGAGCCGGTCTGCGGCCTCTCCCCGGCCCTGCACCCGGTAGCCGCCGAGGACGTGCTCGCTCTGCGGGGTGAACCCGACGTGCCCCATGACGGGGATGCCCGCCCGCACGAGCAGCTCGATCTCGGGGACCATCGCCTTGCCGCCCTCGAGCTTGACCGCGTGGGCGAGTCCTTCCTTCATGAAGCGGGTGGCGGTGCCCAGGGCCTGCTCCGGGCTCGCCTGGTAGGAACCGAACGGCAGGTCGGCCACGACCATGGCCCGCTTCGCAGCCGTGGTGACCGCCTTGACGAGGGGGAGCAGGTGTTCGACGGTCACGGGCACGGTGGTCTCGAAGCCGTAGACGTTGTTGCCGGCCGAGTCGCCGACGAGCAGCACGGGAATGCCCGCCTCGTCGAAGATCTCGGCGGAGTACTGGTCGTAGGCGGTGAGCATGGCCCACTTCTCGCCCCGCTCCTTCATGGCCTGCAGGTGCGGGATCCGGATGCGCCGGACGGGTGCGGCGCCTGCCGGGGCCTGCGAGGCCTGGGGGCCGCTGCCGTAGGGTGCCGAGATCTCGCCGGTCGCGGGGGAGTCGCTCATAGTCGCGATCCTAGGACGCGCCTCAGGAGTCCTGCTCGCGCCACCGGCTCGTGATGGGCAGCCGGCGGTCGCGGCCGAACGCCAGGGCGGAGATCTTCGGGCCGGGCGCGAACTGCCGGCGCTTCCACTCGGCCCGGTCCACCAGCGAGACGACCTTGTCCACGACCGCGGCGTCGAAACCGGCGTCGATGAGCTGGGCGCGACCCTGCGCACCGGCGACGTACAGCTCGAGGATGGCGTCGAGGGTCTCGTACGGCGGCAGCGAGTCCTGGTCGACCTGGCCCGGGCGCAGCTCGGCCGACGGCGGCTTGGTGATCGAGTTCGGCGGGATGGGCATCGTCTCGCCGCGACGCTCCGCCTCGGCGTTCCGCCAGGTCGCCAGCTGCCACACCAGGCTCTTCGGCACGTCCTTGAGCGGCGCGAAGCCGCCCACGCTGTCGCCGTAGATGGTGGAGTAGCCGGTGGCCAGCTCGGACTTGTTGCCGGTGGCGAGGGTGAGGTGGCCCTCCTGGTTGGACAGGCCCATGAGGATGACCCCCCGGCAGCGCGCCTGGAGGTTCTCCTCCGCGACGCCGGTGAGGCCGAGCTCGCCGAGGAACGCCTCGACCATCGGCTTGATCGGCTGCACCCGGTAGCTCAGGCCGGTGCGCTCGGCGAGGTCGGCGGCGTCGTCCTTGGAGTGGTCGGAGGAGTAGACGCTGGGCATGGAGACGCCGTGGACGTTGTCTGCGCCGAGCGCGTCGCACGCGATGGCGGCGACGAGCGCCGAGTCGATGCCGCCCGACAGGCCCAGCACGACCGAGCGCATCCCGTTCTTGCGGACGTAGTCGCGCAGGCCGAGCACGAGCGCCTCGTAGACCTCGCCGACCGGGTCGAGGCGGGGGGCCTCGGAAGCCGGCCGCGCGGCATACGGCTCGGTGGGGTCCTCGCTCACCGGGGTGAAGGCGACGCCCTCGGTGACGTCGGTGGGGTCGAAGGTCGACTCGTGGAGGTCGAGGTCGACGACGAGCAGGTCCTCGGCGAACTGCGGGCCACGAGCGAGCACTGCGCCGTCGGCCGCGACGACGACCGAGTCACCGTCGAAGACCAGCTCGTCCTGGCCGCCGACGAGGTTCAGGTAGGCGAGCACGCACTCCGCCTGGCGGGCGCGGCGGGCGGCGAGCTCGAGCCGCACGTCGTCCTTGTCGCGCTCGTAGGGCGAGCCGTTCAGCACCAGCAGCAGCTCGGCACCGGCCTCGCGGGCCATCGACACGGGTCCGCCCTCCTGCCAGATGTCCTCACAGATGGCCAGAGCCACGTCGACCCCGCGGACGCGGACGACGGCCAGGTCGTGCCCGGGGGCGAAGACGCGGGCCTCGTCGAAGACTCCGTAGGTGGGCAGGTGGTGCTTCGCGTACCGCGCGACGACCTCGCCGCGGTGCAGGACGGCGGCGCAGTTCTGGGGCAGCTCACGACCGGGGTCGGCGTCGGCGCTGCCGGGCGTCGCGCGGTCGAGGTAGCCGATGACCACCGGCAGGTCGCCGTGTCCGTCGGCGGCGAGGTCGGCGGCCAGTGCGGTCAACGCTGCTCGCGAGGCGTCGACGAAGGAGGTCCGCAGGGCGAGGTCCTCGACGGGGTAGCCAGTCAGTGCCATCTCGGGGAAGGCCACCAGGTGTGCGCCCTCGGCGGCAGCCCTGGCGGTCCACTCGCGGACCATCGCGGCGTTGCCGGCGAGGTCTCCCACCGTGGCGTTGACCTGGGCGAGGGCGAGTCGGAGCTGGGCCATGCCGGAACCCTACCGAGGGCCGGTCCGGCGGGGCTCCGGCGCCGTGAGACGGCGCCCTGACCAGCGCCGTCGAGGGTCACGACAGGTCTGTGATTTTTTAACAACTCCTTACCCGGGGGCCATCGGAAATGCCGACAAATCGTGTTCTGATCGGCTTTTGTGCGCCAGGGACGGCGCGCGAACACCACTGGAGGATTTGTGAAGAGACGTCATGTGAGCGTCCTGTCCGGTGTGGCGGTGGCTGCCGTCGCACTGAGCTTGGCGCCCGCCCAGTCACAGGCAATCCCTGTGCAGGGCGACAAGGAGCCGAAGGCTGCGAACCGCGACCACGACCTGCCCAACCCGCTCGGCGACGCCGCGCGCGAGCTGCGCAAGGAGGCGGTCGAGAAGCTCGTCAAGGGCGAGGCCACGACCGAGACCCGCGGCGGCCAGCGCGTCATCAAGCTGGCGGGCAAGACCGACGCCCGCGGCCAGAGGACCGCAGACCGCTACGTGTCCTACCCGGTGGAGCGGGAGGAGTCGATCTTCACGATCCTCTCCAGCTTCAGCGACATGCAGCAGAACGAGATCCCGGAGCCGGACCGCTCCATGGACAACTCGACGTACTGGACCGAGAACTTCGACCGGGCGCACTACCAGGACATGATGTTCGGCGAGGGCGAGTCCTTCCGCGACTTCTACCTCAAGCAGTCCAACGGCCGTTTCCTGGCCAAGGGCGACGTCTCCGACTGGGTCCAGGTCAAGGGCGAGGCCGCCACCTACGGCGACAACGCCAACGAGCGCGAGGGCTACTGGTCCTACGTGCAGGACACCGTCAACGCCTGGTACGAGGCGCAGGTCGCGGCGGGCAAGTCGTCGGCCGAGATCAACGCGTACCTCAAGCAGTTCGACAAGGTCGACCGCTACGACGCCGACGGTGACGGCAACTTCAACGAGTCCGACGGCTACATCGACCACTTCCAGGCCATCCACGCCGGTGAGGGTGAGGAGGCCGGCGGCGGCACGCTCGGCGAGGACGCCATCTGGTCGCACCGCTGGTACGTCAACTCCACCGACATCGGCAAGACCGGCCCCGGCGAGAACAGGCTCGGTGGCGCCCGCATCGGCGACGCCGACATCTGGGTCGGCGACTACACCACGGAGCCGGAGAACGGCGGACTCGGCGTCTTCGCCCACGAGTTCGGCCACGACCTCGGCCTGCCCGACCTCTATGACACCTCCGGTGGCGACAACACCACCGGCTTCTGGACGCTGATGTCCGGAGGCTCGTGGCTCAACTGGGGCAAGGACTCGATCGGCACCACGCCCGGCTACATGGGCCCGTGGGAGAAGCTGATGCTCGGCTGGCTCGACTACCAGGTGGTCAAGCACGGCGCCGACACCACGGTGAAGCTCGGCCCGGCCGACCTCGACGCCTCGACCAACAAGCAGGCCGTCATCGTGACCCTGCCCGAGAAGACGATCACCACCGAGTACAACACCCCGCACTCCGGTGCGGCTGAGTGGTGGAGCGGCTCGGCCGACGACCTGCAGAACACGCTGACCCGCTCGGTCGACCTGACCGGCAAGTCCAGCGCCACCCTGTCGGCCTGGCTCGAGCACGACATCGAGGCCGACTACGACTACCTGTACGTCGAGACCTCGACCGACGGCGCGAACTGGACCCAGGTCGGCACCCCGATCGACGGCCAGAGCAGCGGCTGGGTCCAGAAGACCTGGGACCTCTCCTCCCTCGCCGGCAAGAGCGGCCAGGTGCGGTTCCGCTACGCCACCGACGGCGGCGTGCACCTCGACGGTGCGTTCCTCGACGACCTGTCGATCACCGCTGACGGCGCGGAGGTCTTCGCCGACGACGTCGAGAGCGGCGACAACGGCTGGGTCGCGAAGGGCTTCTCGCGTATCGACGGCTCCACCACAAAGCAGGCCAGCCACTACTACATCGCCGAGAACCGCGTCTACAGCGGCTACGACGCGACGCTGAAGACGGGCCCGTACAACTTCGGGTTCGCCAACACCAAGCCCGACTGGGTGGAGCGCTTCCCGTACCAGAACGGCATGCTCGTCTGGTACATCGACAACGAGTACTCGGACAACAACACCCGCCAGCACCCCGGCGGTGGCCAGGTCCTCAACGTCGACGCCCGCCCGAGCCCGGTGAAGTTCTACGACGGCTCGCGCCTGGGCAACCGCCGCCAGCCGTTCGACGGCACCTTCGGCCTCGAGGCGACCGACGCGGTGACGTTCCACAAGAACGGCATCCCGACGACCGTCGGGTCGCAGCCCGCGATCCCGACGTTCGACGACAGCGACCCGAACCGCTACTACGACGCCACCAACCCGATGGGTTCGGTCAAGGTCGCGGGCTCCGGCACCACCATGACGGTTGCCAAGTCCGTGGACGGCGGCAACGAGCTGCAGGTCAAGGTCGAGTTCAAGTGACGCACCACCTCGGCTGACCGGTCGACGCGACCTGTCACACCGAGACGGCGGGGCCCCGGGAGACATCCCGGGGCCCCGCCCGCGTCTCGGCCCCTCGTTCCTGCGCGTGCGAGCCCGGTAGCGCCCTGCCGCCCTAGGGTGGGCGGCGTGAACCACGACTACGACGACGTCGTCATCGGTGCAGGGCACAACGGGCTGACCGCCGCGGCCTACCTCGCGCGGGCCGGCAGGCGGGTGCTCGTCCTCGAAGCCGCCGACCATGTCGGGGGTGCCGCGGTCTCGGCGCAGGCCTTCCCGGGGGTCGACGCCCGCCTCTCGCGGTACAGCTACCTCGTCTCCCTCCTGCCGCACCAGGTCGTCACCGACCTCGACCTCGACCTGCGCCTGATCCGGCGCCGGTACTCCTCGTTCACACCGCTGCCGGCGGACCCGCGCCGCTCGGTGCTCGTCGACAACGGCGACCCCGCAGCCACGGCCCGGGCGTTCGCCGCCCTGACCGGCTCGGAGGACGCCCACCGCCAGTGGGAGCAGTTCTACGACCGGATGGCGGGCCTGGCCCGTGCCGTCTTCCCGACGGTGCTCGAGCCGCTGCGCTCAGCCGACGAGCTGGCCGAGCGGGTCGGCGACGACGAGCTCTGGCGGGCGGTGACCCAGCGACCGCTCGGCGAGCTGCTGGAGGAGACCTTCGCCGACGACACCCTGCGCGGCATCGTCGCCACCGACGCGCTGATCGGCACGTTCGCCGACCTGCGGGGCGCGGACCTGCGCCAGAACGTCTGCTTCCTCTACCACCTCATCGGCGGCGGGACCGGCGACTGGGACGTGCCCGTCGGTGGCATGGGATCCCTCACCACCGCCCTCGCCGGGGCAGCCGCCGATGCGGGCGCCGAGATCCGCACGAGCGCGCGGGCCCTCAGCGTCACCCCGGATGGGGAAGTGACGTGGGAGGGCGGATCCGCCCGGGCCGGGGCGGTGCTCGCCGCCTGCGCGCCCGTGGTGCTCAACGAGCTGCTCGTGGCCGGGGGAGCGGACCCGGTGCCGACCGAGGCAGCGCCGGAGGGAGCCCAGCTGAAGGTCAACATGCTGCTGTCGCGCCTGCCTCGCCTCAAGGACCCGAACGCCGACCCGGCTGCCGCCTTCGCCGGCACCTTCCACATCAACGAGGGCTACCAGCAGCTCCAGGACGCGTATGCCGTCGCGGCGAGCGGGCACGTGCCTCGCCTGCCGCCGTGCGAGATCTACTGCCACAGCCTCTCCGACCGCAGCATCCTCGGGGCCGACCTGGCCGCCTCCGACGCGCAGACCCTGACGCTGTTCGGCCTCCACATGCCGACCCGGCTGTTCCGCGAGGACCACGACGAGATGCGCGACCTCGCCCTCAGCCACACGCTCGAGTCGCTCAACTCCGTGCTGGCAGAACCGATCCAGGACGTGCTCCTGCGCGACGCCGACGATGCGTTCTGCCTGGAGGCCAGGACACCCGTGGAGCTCGAGCAGGACATCGGCCTGCCGGGTGGGAACATCTTCCACCGTTCGCTGCAGTGGCCGTGGGCCGAGTCGGCCGACGAGATCGGCCGGTGGGGCGTGGAGACGCCCTACGAGAAGGTGCTGCTCGCCGGAGCCGGGGCGCGCCGCGGAGGCGGGGTGTCCGGCATACCGGGCCACAACGCGGCCCAGGCGGTCCTGGGCGGGTGAGCCGCCCTGTGGTGCCGTAACGACCCGGAAACACGAGTAGGGCAGGATTCGTCACATGGATCGTCAGCAGGAGTTCGTCCTCCGCACCATCGAGGAGCGCGACATCCGCTTCGTGCGGCTGTGGTTCACCGACGTGCTCGGGACACTCAAGTCCGTGGCGGTGGCCCCCGCCGAGCTCGAGGGCGCCTTCGCGGAGGGCATCGGCTTCGACGGCTCGGCGATCGAGGGCTTCGCCCGGGTCTACGAGGCCGACATGCTGGCGAAGCCGGATCCGTCCACGTTCCAGGTGCTGCCCTGGCGTGGTGAGAGCCCCGGCACGGCACGGATGTTCTGCGACATCACGCTCCCGGACGGCACCCCGAGCTGGGCCGACCCCCGCCACGTGCTGCAGCGGGCGCTGGGCCGGGCCGCCGACCTGGGGTTCACCTTCTACACCCACCCGGAGATCGAGTTCTTCCTCCTCAAGCAGGGGTTCAGGGCGGGTGAGCAGCCCGACCCCGTCGACCAGGCCGGTTACTTCGACCACGTCCCGCACGGCACGGGCCACGACTTCCGCCGCGCCGCGATCACGATGCTGGAGTCCATGGGCATCTCGGTGGAGTTCAGCCACCACGAGGGCGCGCCGGGCCAGAACGAGATCGACCTGCGCTACGCGGACGCGCTCTCGACGGCCGACAACATCATGACCTTCCGGACGGTCATCAAGGAGGTGGCGCTCGAGCAGGGCATCTTCGCCTCCTTCATGCCCAAGCCGTTCTCCGACTACCCGGGGTCGGGCATGCACACCCACATGTCGCTCTTCGACGGCGAGAGCAACGCCTTCTACGAGGCCGGTGCGCCCTACCAGCTCTCCAAGGTGGGACGGCAGTTCATCGCAGGCCTGCTGCGCCACGGGGCCGAGATCACGGCCGTCACCAACCAGTGGGTGAACTCGTACAAGCGCCTCTGGGGCGGCGGTGAGGCCCCGGCGCACCTGACGTGGGGGCACAACAACCGCAGCGCCATGGTGCGTGTGCCCATGTACAAGCCGGCCAAGGGACAGAGCAGCCGCGTCGAGCTGCGCACCCTCGACTCGGCGTGCAACCCCTACCTCGCCTTCGCCGTGATCCTCGCCGCCGGGCTCAAGGGCATCGAGGAGGACTACGACCTCCCCCCGGAGACCGAGGACGACGTGTGGGGCCTGACCGGCTCGGAGCGCCGGGCCATGGGCATCGAGCCGCTGCCCTCCACGCTGCACGAGGCGATCGGCGTGATGGAGAAGAGCGAGCTCGTGGCCGACACCCTCGGCGAGCACGTCTTCGACTTCTTCCTGCGCAACAAGCGCGCCGAGTGGGACGACTACCGCGGCGAGATCACGCCGTTCGAGCTCAAGCGCTACCTGCCCGGCCTCTGAGCCCGGACCGGGGAGGCCCCCGCGTCCCCGCTAGGTTGGGGGCGTGAGCTCCCGCCAGCCCTCCCGAGCCGCCACCTTGGCGCGACTGGGTTTCGCGGAGGCGGCTCGTGCCGAGCAGCTCCTCGCGGACCCCGCGCTGGGCGGGCTCGTCGACCCGCTCGACGACATTTTCAGCGACGGGCTGCCCGACGCCCTGGGCGGCACCTCCGACCCCGACCTCGCGCTGCTCAGCCTGGTGCGGCTCATGGAGGCGGTGCGGGCCGACGAACCCCGCCGTCGTGACGTCGACGCCGGCCCGGAGGCCTCGCTCTCGGGGCTCATCGCCGCCCTGCGCCACCGCGGGCCCGAGCGCGACCGGCTGCTCGCGGTGCTCGGCGCCTCCACAGCGTTGGCCGACCACCTCGTCGCCCACCCCGAGCACTGGCGGGACGTCACCGAGGCGCAGCCGCGCACGGTCGCCCAACGCGTGCAGCACCTCACCGAGGCGGTGCGCGCCCACGGCGAGGCCACGGCATACGACGCCCTGCGCGTGGGCTATCGACGCGAGCTGCTCGGCATCGCCGCCCTCGACCTGACGTCGGAGGGGCCGGCGCAGACCCTGCCGGAGACGGCCGCGGCCCTGGCCGACCTCGCCGAGGCCGCCCTGGAGGCGGCGCTCGTCATCGCCCGGGCGGAGCTGGGCGCGCAGGCCGACGCCTGCCGGCTCGCGGTCATCGGCATGGGCAAGACGGGTGGTCGCGAGCTCAACTACGTCAGCGACGTCGACGTCATCTTCGTGGCCGAACCGGCCGACGGCGCTGACGAGACCACCGCCCTGGCTGCGGCGACCGCGCTGGCGACGCACCTCATGCGGGCCTGCTCCACCTCGACCGCCGCGGGCGTGCTCTGGCCCGTCGACGCCGCGCTGCGCCCCGAGGGCAAGCAGGGCCCCCTGGTCCGGACCGTCGCCAGCCACCGCGCGTACTACGAGCGGTGGGCCAAGACCTGGGAGTTCCAGGCACTGCTCAAGGCCCGCCCCGTGGCCGGCGACCGCGCGCTCGGCGAGGAGTACCTCGAGGCCGTCAGCCCGCTCGTCTGGCAGGCCGCCTCGCGGGAGAACTTCGTCGAGGACGTGCAGGCGATGCGCCGCCGGGTCGAGCAGCACGTGCCGGCCGCAGAGGCCGAGCGGCAGCTGAAGCTGGGCCCCGGCGGGCTGCGCGACGTCGAGTTCAGCGTGCAGCTGCTCCAGCTGGTGCACGGCAGGGCCGATGACTCGCTGCGCTCGGGCACCACCCTCGAGGCGCTCGGGGCCCTGGCCCGCGGCGGCTACGTCGGCCGCGACGACGCGGCGGCGCTCGACGAGAGCTACCGCTTCCTGCGCACCCTCGAGCACCGCATCCAGCTCCACCGGCTCCGGCGTACCCACCTGATGCCGACGGCCGAGGCCGACCTGCGCCGCCTGGGACGGGGCCTGGGCTACCGCCGGGAGGCACAGTCCGAGGTGGTGGCCCGGTGGCAGCAGCAGGCCCGGGAGGTCCGCCGGATCCACGAACGGCTGTTCTACCGGCCGCTGCTCGCTGCCGTGGCGCGGCTGAGCACCTCCGAGGCCCGCCTGGCGCCGGAGGCGGCGCGCGAGCGGCTGGCGGCGCTCGGCTTCCGCGACTCGGCCGGGGCCATGCGCCACCTCGAGGCGCTGACGGCGGGGGTGAGCCGCCGGGCGGCGATCCAGCGGACGCTCCTGCCGGTGATGCTCGGCTGGTTCGCCGACGAGGCCGACCCCGACGGCGGCCTGCTCGCGTTCCGCAAGGTGAGCGACGACCTCGGCTCCACGCACTGGTACCTGCGCCTCCTGCGCGACGAGGGCTCGGCCGCAGAACGCCTGGCCCACACTCTCGCCCGCAGCCGCTACGCCGCGGACCTGCTCATGGGCGCCCCGGAGGCCGTCTCGATCCTGGGGGAGAGCGGCGGGCTCGCCCCGCTGGCGCGAGAGGACCTGCTGCTCCGCATGGCGGCGGCCGCCGGGCGCAAGGGCGACCCCGAGCGCGCGGTGCACGCGGCCCGCAGCGTGCGCCGGCACGAGCTCTTCCGGATCGCGGTGGCCGACCTGACCGGCCAGCTCGACCTCGAGGGCGTCGGGCGGGCCCTGAGCGACGTGACGTCGGCGCTGGTCGAGACGAGCCTCGACGTGGCCCAGCGCGTCGTCGCCGAACGCAGCGACGGCCGGCTCGTCACATCCGTGCTCGTCGTCGGGATGGGCCGGCTCGGCGGGGCCGAGACCGGCTACGGCAGCGACGCCGACGTCATGTTCGTCCACCAGCCGTGCGACGGCACCTCCGAGGCCGAGGCGCAGGACCAGGCACTGGAGGTGGTGCAGGAGCTGCGCCGCCTGCTCGGCAGCCAGGGCCCGGACCCGCAGCTCGGCCTCGACGCCGACCTGCGCCCGGAGGGCAAGAACGGCCCGCTGGTGCGCAGCCTCGACAGCTACCGCGCCTACTACGAGCGCTGGTCCCTGACCTGGGAGTCACAGGCGTTGCTGCGGGCCCGTCCGATCGCCGGCGACCCCGAGCTCGGGCGGCGGTTCGTGGAGCTCATCGACCCGCTGCGCTGGCCCGAAGACGGCCTCGGCCCCCGGGAGGTGCGCGAGATCCGGCGGCTCAAGGCTCGCATGGAGGCCGAGCGGCTGCCCCGCGGCGCCGACCCCAAGACGCACTTCAAGCTGGGCAGGGGCGGGCTGAGCGACGTGGAGTGGACGGTGCAGCTGCTCCAGATGTGCCACGCGCACCACGTGCCGGGACTGCGGACGACCTCGACGCTCGGGGCGCTGGCGGCCGCGGTCGACGCGGAGCTCATCGACGCGTCCCACGCCGACGACCTGCGCGCGGCGTGGACGCTCGCCTCCCGCATGCGCAACGCGTCCGTCCTGTTCCGCGGCCGTCCGGTCGAGGGCGTGCCGTCCGACCTGCGGGTCGCCGACGGCGTCAGCCGGATCATGGGGATGGAGCCGGGCAGCGGCGGCGAGCTCGCCGAGACCTACCGGCGGGTCGCGCGACGCGCCAGGGCAGTTGTCGAAGTCGACTTTTACGAGGCCCGTTAGGGGGGTACGGTTCGCCCATGCGGCAGAGGGGCTGGAGGGGGGACGGCGTGCCGTCCTACGGGGAGGTCTTGCGGGCACCCGCGTTCCTTCCGTTCTTCCTTGCCTCGTCCCTGTCGACCTGGGGCGACTACATCGCGCGGATCACCGTGGCGGCAGTGGTGTTCGAGCGCACCGGGTCCGCCGTGGCCACCGCCGCCACGTTCGCCGTCTCGATGCTCCCGAGCGTCTTCGGCCGCATGGTGCTCTCGCCCTTCGCCGACCGGCTGCCCTACAAGTACGTGCTCATCGGCAGCCACCTGGTGCGGGCGCTCTTCGTCATCGCGCTGCTGGCGGCCACCGTGTCGTCGGCGCCGGTGGGGCTGCTGCTCGTGCTGCTGTTCCTCCTCGAGCTCGCGGGCGGGCCGACGGTGGCGGCCAACCAGATGCTGCTCACCGACCTCTTCGCCAACCGGCGCCTCTACAGCAAGGCCTTCGGGCTCACCACCCTCGCCGAGCAGACCAACCAGGCGATCGGCCTGGCCGTCGGCGGCCTGGTGGTGACGATGACCAGCCCGGTGCAGGGCCTGTTCTTCGACCTCGTCACGTTCCTCGTCGCCGCGGCGGTGCTCGCCGTGGTGGTGCCGCGACGCGACCCCGTCGGCATGGCCCAGGAGGGCATCTCCGGGTTCGTGCGCGACGTCCTCGAGGGTGGGCGCCACCTGTTCCACAACCGCGTGCTCACCTCGCTGCTGCTGCTCAGCATCACGAGCACCCTGGCGATGGCCGCTCCCGAGGCCGTCGCGATCCCCTACGTCAACACCCACACCGACCAGCCCGGCTGGGGCGGCATGCTCATGGCGGCCCCGATCCTCGGCGCGGTCGTGGGCCTGCTCGTGGTGAGCCGTTTCGGCGCCGAGGAGCAGAACCGCTCCGTCCTGGCCATGGCGCTGGTGATGCCGCTGCCGCTGCTGGTGACCGTCTT
This sequence comes from Knoellia sp. p5-6-4, assembly GCF_029222705.1. Lineage (NCBI taxonomy): Bacteria > Bacillati > Actinomycetota > Actinomycetes > Micrococcales > Intrasporangiaceae > Knoellia > Knoellia sp. p5-6-4. Next base: position 340,000 of record NZ_JARGZF010000002.1, on the reverse strand, counting down.
CGAGCCGCCGCTGCCGGCCATCTGGGGCGCCTGGTTCGCGTGCGGCGCCCTGCAGGCCTACATGCTGCCGCTGCAGTCCACCTTCACCCTCATGGTGCCCGCCGAGCTGCGCGGCCGGGTCTTCGGCCTTGCCGGCGCCCTGTCCGTGGCCGCGACCGGCGCCTTCTACCTCCTTGCGGGGTGGATCTCCCAGCACACCACCCCGGCGGCCGCCATCGGTGTCTGCGCGATCGCCAGCCTCGGCGGTCTGGTGCTGGTCGCCGCGCGCTGGCCGCGCACCGAGCTGGCCGACGCGGTCCACCGTACCTTCAGCCTCCCCGAGGGCACCTCGCGCGCTGCGTGAGGCCTGCCCGGCCGCAACGGCGGTCACCACGGCCACCGCCTCCCGGAGGCCGGACCGCGGACCGGGGCCTCGCCGGCGCCGCCTAGAATCGTGCCCATGATGTCCACGATCGACCTGCGCGGCCGCGTGCTCAGCACGCGGGAGCTGCGTCAGGCACTGCCACGCGCCGAGTTCGACGTCGAGGCGGCACTGGAGACGGTGCGCCCGATCTGCGAGGCCGTGCGTCATCGTGGAGCCGAGGCGCTCTACGAGCTGGGGGAGCGCTTCGACGGCGTGCGCCCCCACTCGCTGCGGGTGCCCTCCGAGGTGCTGTCCGCCGCCCTCGAGGCCCTCGACCCCGCCGTCCGCGCAGCCCTGGAGGAGTCGATCCGCCGGGCCCGGGTCGTGCACGCCGACCAGCGGCGCACCGACACCACGACCGAGGTCGTGCCGGGTGGCCAGGTCACCGAGCGCTGGGTGCCCGTCGACCGGGTCGGCCTCTACGTGCCCGGCGGCCTCGCCGTCTACCCCTCCAGCGTCGTCATGAACGTCGTCCCCGCGCAGGCCGCCGGCGTCGGTTCCCTCGCCGTCGCCAGCCCTCCGCAGCGGGAGAACAGCGGCGTGTTCGCCGGCTACCCGCACCCGACCATCCTCGCCGCGTGCGCCCTGCTCGGCGTCGACGAGGTGTATGCCGTGGGCGGCGCCCAGGCCGTGGCCGCGTTCGCCTACGGCTTCGACGACGAGGACGAGGCCTGCGAGCCGGTCAGCCTCGTCACCGGTCCGGGCAACATCTACGTCGCCGCCGCCAAGCGCCTGCTCAAGGGCCTGATCGGCATCGACGCCGAGGCTGGTCCCACCGAGATCGCGATCCTCGCCGACGAGACCGCTGATGCCGAGCACGTCGCCTCCGACCTGATCAGCCAGGCCGAGCACGACCCGCTGGCGGCATCGGTGCTGGTCACCGACAGCCCCGACCTCGTCGAGCGTGTCGAAGCAGCCCTCGAGCGCCGCGTCGCCCAGACGAAGCACACCGAACGGGTCCGCACCGCCCTCACCGGGCGGCAGTCGGGCACGGTGCTCGTCGACGACGTCGAGGCCGGGCTGGCCGTGGTCAACGCGTATGCCGCGGAGCACCTCGAGATCCAGACGCGCGACGCCGCGGCGGTCACCGCTGGAGTTCGCAACGCCGGGGCCGTCTTCGTCGGGCCGTGGGCCCCCGTCAGCCTCGGCGACTACGCCGCGGGCTCCAACCACGTGCTGCCCACCGGTGGGTGCGCGGTGCACAGCAGCGGGCTGTCGGTGCAGTCCTTCCTGCGCGGCATCCACGTCGTCACCTACGACGAGTCGGCCCTGAGAGAGGTCGCCCGCCACGTGGTGACCCTGGCCCACGCCGAGGACCTCCCGGCCCACGGCGAGGCTGTCACCGCCCGCTTCGGCGACGCGCTGTGAGCCGGCTGCGGGAGCTGCTGCGCCCCGACCTGCGCGGCAAGACCGCCTACGGCGCGCCCCAGCTCGACGTCGCCGTGCGGCTCAACACCAACGAGAACTCCTACCCGGTGCCCGACGACGTGGTGCGCGACATCACCGCCGCGGTCGCCGAGGTCGCGCCGCACCTCAACCGCTACCCGGACCGCGAGTTCACCGAGCTGCGCACCGCGCTGGCCGGCTACCTCACCTCGACCTCCGGTGTGGAGGTCACGCCTGAGGAGGTCTGGGCCGGCAACGGGTCCAACGAGGTGCTGCAGCACCTCCTCCAGGCCTTCGGTGGCCCGGGCCGCACCGCGCTCGGCTTCACGCCGGCATACTCCATGCACCCCATCATCAGCGAGACGGTCGGCACCCGGTGGGTGGACGGGAAGCGGGGCATGGGGGCGGACGGGCCCTTCGGCCTCACGGTGGAGTCGGCCGTGGCGCAGGTGCGCGAGCACCAGCCCAACGTCGTGTTCCTCTGCTCGCCCAACAACCCCACCGGCACGGCGCTGTCCCTGGAGCTCGTCGAGGCGGTCCACGACGCGGCCGCGGACGCCGTCGTGGTGGTCGACGAGGCCTACGAGGAGTTCGCCCGCGAGGGCGTGCCGAGCGCCCTGACCCTGCTCGAGGGGCGCGAGCGCCTCGTCGTGACGCGCACCATGAGCAAGGCCTTCGCGTTCGCCGGCGGCAGGCTCGGCTACCTGGCCGCGGCGCCGGCGCTCACCGACATGTTGCGGCTGGTGCGCCTGCCCTACCACCTGTCGACCCCCACCCAGGCGATCGCCCTGGCCGCGCTGCGGCACGCGCCGGAGATGCTCTCGACGGTCGCGGTCATCAAGCACCAGCGCGACCGCATCGTCGACGGGCTGCGCGAGCTGGGGCTCGACCCGGTGCCGAGCGACGCCAACTTCGTGTTCTTCGGTGGGCTCCCTGACTCCGCGGTGGCCTGGCAGGCGCTGCTCGACCGGGGCGTCCTGGTCCGCGACGTCGGCATCCCCCACTACCTTCGGGTCACGGCCGGCACCCCGGCCGAGACCGACGCCTTCCTGGCGGCGATGGCGGAGGTCGTCCCCGAGCTGCTGTCCACCGCCGGCACCGCCGGCGACCCCACCCCCGCCAACGTCCCCGGACACGAGACCGTGCCCGCCACCGCACAGGAGCGCCCCGCATGAGCAGCCCCGACCGCATCGCGTCACTGAGCCGGACCACCTCCGAGAGCAGCGTCGAGCTCGAGCTGAACCTCGACGGCAGCGGGGTCGGCGAGGTGAGCACCGGCGTGCGCTTCTACGACCACATGCTGCTGTCGCTGGCGAAGCACTCGCTCATCGACCTGCGGGTCAAGGCCACCGGTGACCTCGACGTCGACGCCCACCACACGGTCGAGGACGTCGCCATCGTGCTCGGTGACGCGGTCCGCGAGGCGCTCGGCGACAAGCGGGGCATCTCCCGGTTCGGCGACGCCACCGTGCCGCTCGACGAGGCGCTCGTGCAGGCTGTCGTCGACGTGGCCGGCCGTCCCTACGTCGTGCACACGGGCGAGCCCGAGGGGCAGGAGTACGTCGTCATCGGCGGCAACTACGTGGGCTCGCTGACCCGACACGTCCTCGAGTCGTTCGCCTACCACGCGGGCATCGCCCTGCACGTGCGCGTGCTCGCCGGCCGCGACCCCCACCACATCGTCGAGGCGCAGTTCAAGGCGGTTGCCCGGGCGCTGCGGGCGGCCGTGGCGCGCGACCCGCGCGTGAGCGGCATCCCCAGCGCGAAGGGCAGCCTGTAGGCCGTGAGCGTGCCGTGGCAGTCGGCGCGCCACGGGCGGGGCGTGCTCCTGCTGCGCGGTGAGCCCGAGCACGTGGCCCGGTGGGCGGCGCGTGGGCTGGTCGCCACCCGGGTCGTCCCCCTGCCGTCGTGGACGGCCGTCCTCCCGGCGGAGCCGACCTCGCGGGCCATGGCGCCCTACGACGACGCGTTGACCGTCCTGGCCTCGCGGCCCGTCGCGCACCGGCTGCGCGCTGCCCTCGGGCTGTTCGTCATCGACGGCCGTGCCGTGGTGATGGTGCAGGGCCAGGGCTGGCGTGCGGTCCAGCGCTGGGTGGTCTGGCAGCCCGGCCGTGGGGCCGCCCGGGCGCCGGGCCTGCGCGTGGCGCGGCCCGGCGACCTGCTGACGGCAGCAGGGGCGGGCACCCGCGGGGTCTCCTCCGCGGTGGGCGCCCTGCTGCGCGACGGCAGCGGCGACGCGCTCGGCATGCTGGGCGACCTGATGACGTTGCTCGGCCTGCCCGGGGCGGGGCTCCTCGTCGACGCCCCGCCGAGCGGGGAGGGCGAGCTCGTTGAACCGGACCACCGGGTCGTCGCCCGCTTCGACGCACTCATGCTGGAAGAGGCACGCCACCGTGCCGAGACGGGACAGGAGTCCTCATGAACCCCCGAGTCGTCGTGCTCGACTACGGGAGCGGCAACGTCCGCTCCGCCGTCCGCGCCCTCGAGCACGTGGGGGCCGTTGTCGAGCTGACCGCCGACCGCGAGGCGGCCCTGTCCGCGGCGGGCCTCTTCGTGCCGGGCGTGGGCAACTTCCACGCCTGCATGGCAGGTCTGCGCCGCGCCGGCGGACCCCTGCTCATCGAGACTCGGCTCGCCGGCGGCCGTCCGGTGCTCGGCATCTGCGTCGGCATGCAGGTGATGTTCGACGGCTCCGACGAGCCGAGTGCCCACCCCGAGCCCGGGCTGTCGGAGTGGCCCGGCACGGTGGCACGGCTCAAGGCCGACGTCGTGCCCCACATGGGCTGGTCCACCGTCCGCCCGCCGACCGGTTCCCGCCTCTTCCAGGGCGTCGAGGACGAGCGCTTCTACTTCGTCCACTCGTATGCCGTGCAGGAGTGGACCATGGCCGAGCCCTCCGGGCACATGGCCGCCGTGGCCCCCCGGGTCACCTGGGCCCACCACGGCGGTGACTTCGTCGCCGCCGTCGAGAACGGCCCGCTGTCGGCCACCCAGTTCCACCCCGAGAAGTCGGGTGAGGCCGGACTCGCCCTGCTCGAGAACTGGGTGCGCACCCTCCGGTGACGCCGGGCGACCGCCTCCGCCCGCGGCATACCGGACCGCCTCCCCTGACCCCCGAACGACCGTCCACCACGACCCGAGGAACCACATGACCGACGCCCCCCGTCTCGAGCTCCTGCCCGCCGTCGACGTCGCCGGGGGTGAGGCCGTGCAGCTGGTGCAGGGCGTGGCCGGAACCGGCGGCCAGTTCGGCGACCCGTGGGAGGCCGCCAAGGCGTGGCAGGACCAGGGGGCCGAGTGGCTCCACCTCGTCGACCTCGACGCCGCGTTCGGCCGGGGCAGCAACCGCGAGCTGCTCGCCGAGATCGTGGGCCGGCTCGACATCTTGGTCGAGATGTCGGGAGGCATCCGTGACGGTGAGTCCCTCGAGGCCGCCCTCGCCACCGGATGCCGCCGGGTCAACCTCGGCACCGCAGCGCTGGAGGACCCGGAGTGGACCGCCGCGGCCATCGCCGAGCACGGCGACCGGGTGGCCGTCGGCCTCGACGTGCGGGGCACCACGCTCGCGGCTCGCGGCTGGACCAAGGACGGGGGCGACCTGTGGGAGACCCTCGAGCGGCTCGACCGTGAGGGCTGCGCGCGCTACGTCGTCACCGACGTGAACAAGGACGGCATGCTGAAGGGGCCGAACCTCGAGCTGCTGCGCGAGGTGTGCGAGCGCACCGACCGGCCGGTCGTCGCCTCCGGCGGGGTGTCGACGCTCGCCGACATCGAGGCCATCCGCGGGCTGGTGCCGCTCGGCGTGGAGGGGGCGATCGTCGGGTCGGCGCTCTACCGTGGCGCGTTCACGCTGCCCGCGGCCCTGGACGTGGCGGGCCGCCCATGACCGAGGTGCAGCGGCACAGCACCGGCGGCCCCTGGGAGGACGCCTTCGCGTACTCGCGTGCAGTCCGCTCCGGCGACCGCATCATCGTCTCGGGCTGCACGGCGGTGCGGGACGGCGTCGCGCAGCACCTCGGCGACCCGGCCGGCCAGGCCCGCACCGCCTTCCGCACCGCTGTCGAGGCTGTCGAGGCGCTGGGCGGGACGGTCGAGCACGTGGTGCGGACCCGGATGTACATCGTGCACCGCCGTGACGCCGAGGCGGTCGGACACGTGCACGGCGAGCTGTTCGCCGCTGTGCGGCCGGCGGCCTCGATGCTCGTCGTCGCCGGGCTGATCTCGCCCGAGCTGCTCGTCGAGGTCGAGGTCGAGGCCGTCGTGGGCGCGCCCGGGTCCGACACGGGTGGGGAGGCACCGTCGTGACGGGCGGACAGCACGACTCGGCGGGCGTTCCCTGGGGTGGCCGCGAGCTGACGGGCACCGGCTTCGACGACGACACGGGAGCGGCCGACCCGGCCCTCGCCGCCGCTCTCGAGCACCCCGGCGACGAGGCGGCCCTCATGGGTGCCGTGGCTCCGGCGCGGCTGCTGGTGCCCATCGTCGCCGAGCCCGTCAGCGTCGAGGAGGTCGGTGGCCTGGTCGCAGAGAAGCAGACCGACATGGCTGCGGTGACCCTCGTGGCACCCGACGGGCAGCGCGCCCTGCCCGTCTTCACGAGCCTGGAGACCCTGCAGGCCTGGGACCCGCAGGCCCGCCCCGTGCCGGTGACCGCAAGCCGGGCCGCGCAGGCGGCCGTCTCGGAGCGCTGCGACGTCATGGTGCTCGACGTCGCAGGCCCGCGCACCGTGGTGCTGCGCCCGTCGATGGTCTGGGCGCTGGCCCAGCAGCGCGACTGGGTCCCGGCCCACGAGGACCCGGTGGTCGAGCGCGCCGTCGCCGCCGCGGTGCGACCCGAGGAGTCGGTGCGGGCGCACGCGGTCGGGGCCGGGCTGCCGCAGGGGCGCGGGGTCCTCGCGGTCACCCTGGAGCTCGTGCCCGGCCTCACGGCCGAGCAGGTGCAGGCCGTCGCCACCCGGGTGGGGGAGCGGCTGGCCACCGACGGCGAGCTGCGGGCGCGGGTCGACGGGCTGGCCTTCTCCATCCGGTAGCTGCGCTGTCGACGGAGGTTGTGCAGCGCCACGGCGGTGCCCGGACGGGATCGACAGAAGCGGAGGACACTTTCTGCCGCGGACCTGTCGAATAGGGCGTGGGGCGTTCGTCAACAGTGCACAGACCCTCACACGACAAGGAGGCCACGATGGCCGAGTACATGTTCCTGCTGTTCGACGACGAGAGCTGGTTCGACGACCTCACCCCGGAGTCCTGGGAGTCGGCGATGAAGCTGCACGGCGCGTTCGCCCAGTCGGTCGAGGCTGCCGGAGCCAGGATCCTTGACGGCAAGGCGCTGCAGCGCACGACGACAGCCACGACGGTTCGCAAGGACTGGGACAACCCGTCCGCGCCCCCGGTGGTCACCGACGGGCCGTTCATCGAGACCAAGGAGGCGCTCGGTGGCTACTACGTCATCGAGGCCAGGGACCTCGACCAGGCCCTGGAGCTCGGCGCGCTGTGCCCCACCGGCGCGCTGGAGATCCGCCCGATCCTCGACACGAGCGGCTCCGGCTCCACCGGCTGAGGACGACGTGCCCGACGCCCGCGACGTCGCGCGAGCGGTGGAGGAGGCGCACCGCAGCCACTGGGCCACGGTCCTGGCGGCGACGGTGCGCCTCACCCGTGACCTCGACCTCGCTGAGGACTGCACCCAGGACGCCTTCGTCCGGGCCCTGCAGACCTGGGCGACGGGCATCCCCGACAGCACAGGCGGTTGGCTGGCGACCGTCGCCCGCCGCCTCGCCCTCGACCGGATGCGGCACGAGGCGACGCTGCGGCGCAAGCTGCCGCTCCTGGCGGTGGAGGCGGCCCCGAGAGCGGGTCCTGACCCGCGGCCGGGGGACCCGCTCCGCCTGGTGTTCACCTGCTGCCACCCGGCCCTCGGCCGCGACGCGCAGCTGGCCCTGACACTGCGCCTGATGTGCGGCCTCACGACCGCCGAGATCGCCCGGGTGCTCCTCGCCAAGGAGACAGCCGTGGCTGCCCGGATCACCCGGGCCAAGCAGAAGATCGCCGGAGCCGGTGTGCCATTCCGGCTCCCTTCGGACGACGCCCTGCCGGCCCGCCTCGACACCGTCCTCACGGTCGTCCACCTCGCCTACACCGCGGGCCACAGCGCCTCCGGCGACCGGCTGGTGCGCGAGGACCTCACCGCGCGGGCGGTGGGGCTGGCGCGGCTCCTGGTCGCCCAGCTGCCCCAGGAGCCGGAGGCGCTCGGGCTGCTGGCCCTGCTCCTGTTCGCCGAGGCCAGGGCGAGGTCCCGCCTCGATCCGGGCGGCAACCTCGTCCTGCTCGCCGACCAGGACCGCTCACGCTGGGACAGCTCTCTCGTGCACGAGGGGTTGGCGCTGGCGACGCGGGCCCTCGGCGCCGGTGACGGGCGCTTCACCCTCCAGGCGGCCATCGCCGGGCTCCACATGTCGTCCCCGGCGTGGGAGGCCACGGACTGGCCCCAGGTGGTGCGGATGTACGACGCACTGCTGCTGCGCTGGCCCAGCCCCGTCGTCGCCCTCAACCGGGCCGCGGCGGCCAGCCTCGTCCCCGGCGCGGACCTCGAGGCCGTGCTGCGCGACCTCGACGCGCTCGAGGGGGAGCCGACACTCGCCGCCTACCCGTACCTCCCGGCGACCCGGGCCGACGTCCTCAGCCGGCTTGGCCGCGGGACGCAGGCCCGGCAGGCGTACGACGACGCGCTGGCCCTCACGGACAGCGAGGCGGAACGGCGCTTCCTGCTCTCCCGGCGCGGCGGCCCCTGACCGCCCTCGTGACGGCTGGGGCCACCGCCGGAAATGCGGGTGAGCCGTGTCGGTGCGGGATGCGATGCTGAGCGGGTGCCCATCCAGCGCTACCGCCGTGTCCTGTCCAGCCCTGCCCTGAGGCAGGCGCTCATGCTCGGGCTGCTGGTGCGCATGCCGATCTTCGCCGGCGGCGTGGTGCTCACGCTCCACGTGGTCAGCTCCCTGCACCGCAGTTACGGTGCCGCTGGGCTGGTGTCGGCCGCGGCAACCATCGCCATCGCCATCAGCGGGCCGTGGCGCGGCCGGCTGCTCGACCGCCTCGGCCTGCGCCGGGTGGTCGTCCCCTCGATCGTGGTGGCCGCCGTCTGCTGGTCGATCGCCCCGTTCGTCGGGTACTGGTGGCTGCTGTCGCTCGCGGCGCTCGCCGGCCTGTTCGTCATCCCGTCGTTCTCGATCATCCGCCAGGCCGTCATCGCGGCGGTGCCCGAGAGCGACCGCCGCACCGCGATCTCGCTCGACTCGGTGGCAGTGGAGCTGTCCTTCATGGTGGGACCGGCCGTGGGGGTCTGGGCCGCGACCGTGTGGCCGACCTCCTGGGTCCTGTTCACCATCGAGATGGTGGGGGTGGCCGCCGGGGTGCTGCTGTGGCTCGCCAACCCCGTAATCCGCGAGGCTGCCGACGAGTCCGTGCTCGACGGCAACGGCGTACCGGTGGCGGCCGCGGGCGCTGCCCGCAGCGAGTGGTTCCGCCCGCAGTTCCTCGCCATCTGCCTGGCGGCCACGGCCACCACCGTGGTGCTCGGCGGCTCCGACATCGCGATCGTCGCGGCCCTGCGCGCGTTCGGCGAGCAGGCGTCCATCGGCTGGGTGCTGGCCGTCTGGGGCTTCGGGTCGCTCGTCGGTGGACTGGTCTACGGCGGACTGCACCGCTCGATCTCGGCCTTCTGGCTGCTCGGCGGCCTGAGTGTGGTCACCGCCCCGATGACCCTGGCAGCCGGCGTCCCGTCGCTGGCGGTCCTCTCCTTCGTGGCCGGCCTGTTGTGCGCCCCGACGATCACGGCCACCGTCGACCAGGTGAGCCGCGTCGTGCCGCTGTCGGCACGGGGCGAGGCGATGGGGTGGCACGGCTCGTTCATGACCGCGGGGTTGGCCCTCGGGGCCCCCGCCGCGGGGGTCGCCATCGACCGCTGGGGCTGGGGAGCCGGTTTCACCATGGTGGCCGGCCTCGGGCTGGTGGTCGCCGCCACCGGCGCGGCCGCCACCCGGGTGCGGCGTCGGCGCTTCGCCACGGCCGGCGCCGCCTGACCCGCCCAAGCTGGCCCATCTGGCCCCCTCACCTGGCCCCGCCCCTCGACGATTCGGCATGTCGTGCTGAGTTGCTCCCGCGGCTGTCGGTGTCTCCGCATGCGCCGACGCAGGCGTGACCTGCACAACCCGGCACGACATGCCCTCGACGCGGGCGGTGGGCTCGCCGTCCCGACGAGCAGGCCCGGCGCACGCCGCATACGGTGGGAGGCCCACAGCCGTCCTGAGGAGGATGCCCGTGCCGGTTTCCGACGCCGTCGTCATCGGCAGCGGCCCCAACGGCCTCGTGGCAGCGAACCTGCTTGCCGACCAGGGCTGGGACGTGACGGTGCTCGAGGCGCAGCAGACCCCCGGCGGCGCGGTGCGCTCCGACTCCGAGGTGCACCCAGGCTACGTGCACGACACGTTCAGCTCCTTCTACCCCTTGGCCGCAGCCTCCCCGACCATCGCCGCGCTCGGGCTCGATCGCTACGGGCTGGAGTGGCTGGACGCCCCCGCGGTGGCGGGAACGCCGTTCCTCACGGGGGAGTGGGCGCTGATGCACCGCACCCCCGAGCAGACCGCCGCCGCCCTCGACGTGCTGGCGCCGGGCGACGGGCAGGCCTGGCTCGACCTGTGCGCCGGCTGGCAGAAGGTGGGAGATGCGGCAGTCCGAGCGCTGCTGGAGCCGTTCCCGCCGATGCGGGCCGGTGCACGGCTGGTGACCCGGCTGCCCGGAGCCGGCGGTCTCGGTTTCGTCCAGATGATGCTCTCGCCGCTGCAGAGCATGGCGGGCACGCGCTTCCGGGGCAGGGGCGCGCAGATGCTGCTGGCCGGGAACGCCGCCCACGCCGACATCCCCATGGACGCACCCGGGTCGACGATCATGGCCTGGCTGCTCGCCATGATCGGCCAGCACCTCGGCTACCCGGTGCCCCGGGGCGGGGCCGGCATGCTCAGTGGCGCCATGGTCCGGCGGTTCGCGGACCGCGGGGGCGACCTCCGGTTGGGCCAGCACGCGCGGCGGGTGCTCGTGCGGGACGGTCGAGCGACCGCGGTCGCGGCCGACGACGGCGAGGTCTTCACGGCCCGGCGAGCGGTGCTGGCCGACGTCAGCGCCCCAGCGCTGTTCGGCGCGCTCGTTGCGGCCGACGACCTGCCGGCCCGCCTGTTGCGCCGGATGGAGCACTTCGAGTGGGACCCGGGCACGGTGAAGGTGGACTTTGCCCTGAGCGGGCCGGTGCCGTGGGCTTCGATCCCAGCGGCCGCGCCCGGCACGGTGCACATCGCTGAGTCGATCGACGAGATCCGGCAGAACGGTGCGGAGATCGCCGCCGGCGCGGCGCCCGCCACCCCCTTCCTGCTCTGCGGCCAGATGGCCGCGGCCGACCCGGGGCGGGCCCCCGAGGGCGCGGAGTCCCTGTGGCTCTACACCCACGTGCCGCACCACACCACCTCGGATGCCGGTGACGGCACCATCACCGGTCGGTGGGACCGCGACGACGTCGAGCGGATGGCCGACCGGATGCAGGCACGGGTCGAGGCCTACGCGCCGGGATTCGGTGACCGGGTCGTCGCTCGCCGGGCGATGGGGCCCCGCGAGCTCGAGGCGCGCGACGAGAACCTCGTCGGTGGCTCGGTCAACGGTGGCACCGCCGGCCTGCACCAGCAGCTGGTCTTCCGGCCGGTGCCCGGACTGGGCCGGGCCGAGACGCCGGTCAAAGGCCTCTACCTCGCCTCGGCGTCCGCACACCCCGGTGGCGGCGTGCACGGGGCGTGCGGCTCCAACGCGGCCCGTGCCGCCCTGGCGCACGACCGGGTCCGGTCGGTCCGCTCCCTCATCCCACTCGGCAGGAAGGACTCCACGCCATGAGCACGACCACCCGCCACCTGCAGTGCCGGCCCGAGGACGTCTTCGACGTGCTCGCCGACGGCTGGAGCTACGCCACGTGGGTGGTGGGGGCCGCTCGCATCCGCGACGTGGACCACGACTGGCCCACCGTCGGCTCGCGCATCCACCACTCGGTGGGGGCCTGGCCGCTGCTGATCAGCGACAGCACCGAGGTGGAGGCCGTCGAGGAGCCGCAGATGCTCCAGCTCAAGGCCCGGGCCTGGCCGACCGGTGAGGCTCGGGTCGTGCTGCGGTGCGAGCCGGACCCGACCGGCACCACGGTGACCATCGAGGAGTGGGCGGCCAACGGCCCGGCCAAGCTGATCCCGCAGCCGGCGCTCGATCCGGTGCTGCACGCCCGCAACACCGAGGCGCTGCGCCGGCTGGCCTACCTGGCCGAGAGCCGGGCCCGCCGCCGCGACGACACGGGCGGCGACGGCGGGGTCGCGAAGGTGCGCAAGCCGCGGTGACGGCCGTCAGACGACCGGGCCGGTGAGCTTCTCGCCCGGGCCCTGACCCGGCGGGTCAGGCACCAGCGAGGCCTCGCGGAATGCCAGCTGCAGCGACTTCAGGCCGTCGCGCAGCGGGGCGGCGTGCTGGCTGCCGAGGTCGGGGGCCGCGGCGGTGACCAGGCCGGCCAGGGCGGTGATGAGGCGACGCGCCTCGTCGAGGTCGAGGTGGTCGGCGGCGTCCTCGCCCTCGGCGAGCCCGCACTTGACGGCCGCGGCGCTCATCATGTGGATGGCGGCGGTGGTGATGACCTCGACGGCGGGGACGTCGGCGAGGTCCCGGGCGTACTGCTGGTCGCCGGCCTGGCTGGGATTGGGATTTTCCGTGCTCACGCTGGTAGCCTTGCAGATCGACCGGCCGTTCCTGCCCGCGGGGTGACCCAGACAGGGACGGTGTGCAAGAGAAGCAGCACCACGCTTCCACCCGCTGTGGCCGAGAGGCTGCCGGGTTCCCCGGGTCCGCAGGGCGTGTGCCGCGGAGGCGACTCCACGGCACACCCACCGCCTGCGATCCCGGCACGGACATGGTGAGGCTTCTCGCGCAACGGCGGCGAGGAGCCTCTTCTCGTTGCTGCGGACGACCCCGTGACGTGAAGGAGCACCACTATCAGCGAGCCTCGCATCAACGACCGCATCCGGGTTCCGGAGGTGCGGTTGGTTGGCCCCAACGGAGAGCAGGTCGGCATCGTGCGCGTCGAGGACGCGCTGCGCCTGGCGGCCGAGGCCGACCTCGACCTCGTCGAGGTGGCCCCGATGGCGAAGCCCCCCGTCGCCAAGCTCATGGACTTCGGCAAGTTCAAGTACGAAGCGGCCATGAAGGCGCGGGAAGCCCGCAAGAACCAGGTCAACACCGTCATCAAGGAGATCAAGCTCCGCCCGAAGATCGACCCGCACGACTACGGCACCAAGAAGGGCCACGTCGAGCGGTTCCTCAAGGGCGGCGACAAGGTCAAGGTGACGATCATGTTCCGCGGTCGCGAGCAGTCGCGTCCGGAGCTGGGTTTCCGCCTGCTGCAGCGGCTGGCGGAGGACGTGGTTGAGCTGGGCACGGTGGAGTCGGCTCCGAAGCAGGACGGCCGCAACATGATCATGGTCCTGGCCCCGACCAAGAAGAAGTCCGAGGCCAAGGCCGAGCAGCGACGCGCACGCTCCGCGGCGGCCGCGGAGGGCGCCGTCGGTGCCCCCGAGGACGAGAACGTCCCGGCGGAGCCGCAGGCTCCCGAGTCGGCGCAGTAGCCGCACGAAGACCCCCACGCAGTACCGAAACGACTGAAGGAGATCGGCTCCCATGCCGAAGATGAAGACGCACTCCGGCGCCAAGAAGCGCTTCCGCCTGACCGGCAAGGGCAAGGTCATGCGCGAGCAGGCCAACGGCCGCCACCTGCTCGAGCACAAGTCCTCGCGCTACACCCGTTCCATCGCGAACGACGTCGAGGTCTCGAAGCCGGACGCCAAGAAGGTCAAGAAGCTTCTCGGCCGCTGAGCCGCCCCCCATCCCTTCCCAGTGTGACGGGGCAGCACACCAGCCCCGGACAGCTAGACAAGAACAGCAAGGAGAACTCACGTGGCACGCGTGAAGCGGGCGGTCAACGCCCAGAAGAAGCGCCGGGTCGTCCTCGAGCGCGCCAGCGGCTACCGCGGGCAGCGCTCGCGCCTGTACCGCAAGGCCAAGGAGCAGGTCACCCACAGCCTCGGCTACGCCTACCGTGACCGCCGCGCCAAGAAGGGTGACTTCCGGCGCCTCTGGATCCAGCGCATCAACGCCGGCGCCCGCGCCAACGGCATGACCTACAACCGCTTCATCCAGGGCCTCAAGGCCGCTGAGGTCGAGGTCGACCGTCGCATGCTGGCCGAGCTGGCCGTCAACGACGAGGCCGCGTTCGCGGCGCTCGTCGAGATCGCCAAGGCCAACGTGCCGGCGACCGCCGAGGCCAGCGCCTGACCCTGCGCTGACTCTCTGACAGAGCGCCGGGACATGCCCCCGCTGAGCAGCCCGCTGACCAACCCACGGTCGGACCGGGTGAAGGCGGTGCGGGCACTGTCCCGGCGCTCTGTGCGTGCCAGGACCGGCCGGTTCCTGGCCGAGGGCCCGCAGTCCGTTCGCGAGGCGGTGCGCTGGCGGCCCGCTGACGTCGTCGACCTGTACCTGACCGCGGCGGCCGCCGAACGGCACCCCGACATCTTGGCCCTGGCCCACGAGGCCGGGCTGTTCGTGCACGAGGTCACTGAGCCGGTGCTCGCGGCCATGTCCGACACCGAGCAGCCGCAGGGTCTGACGGCGGTGTGCCGGGTGGCCCCGGCCTCCCTCGAGGACGTGCTGAGCGCCGGGCCGCGCCTCCTGGTGCTGCTCACCAACGTGCGCGACCCCGGCAACGCCGGGACGGTCATCCGGGGCGCCGACGCCGTGGGCGCCGATGCCGTGCTGGTGAGCGGGAACTCGGTCGACGTGTACAGCCCCAAGGTCGTGCGCTCGACCGCCGGGTCGATCTTCCACCTGCCGGTCGTGACCGGCCTGGAGATCGATCACGCCCTCAGCGCCCTGCGCAACCAAGGAGTGCGGCTCCTCGCGGCCGACGGGGCGGGGGAGCGCCTGCTGCCCGACGCCGACCTCGACCCGCCCCATGCCTGGGTGATGGGCAACGAGGCGTGGGGTCTCGAGCCGCACGTGCGCGAGCAGTGCGACGAGGTGGTGCGCGTCCCGATCTACGGCAAGGCCGAGTCGCTCAACCTCGCGATGGCGGCCACGGTGTGCCTCTACGCGTCAGCGGGGGCCCTGGGCCCCCGTCGTCGCTAGGGTGGCGGCCATGTTCTTCCGCGACGACGAGCTGCTGGATCCTGCAGCCGCAGCCAGGGCCGTCGAGATGCTGCCCGACGGGCTCGTCGCCGCTGACGGGAACGCCCAGGTCATCTACTGCAACTCGCGCTTCGAGGAGATCACCGGCCTGGCCGTCGCGGACGTCGTCGGCCACGACGTGCGCGAGGTGCTGACCCTGCAGGACAGCGACGGCAGCTCGTGGTGGGAGTGCACCAACCCGTGGGACGGCCTGCGCACCCGCACAGGGCACCGCGAGAAGCTGCTCCTCCTCGCCAACGGCCGCGAGGTGCTGGTGACGGCGAGCTACCTCCGGCCCGGCCGCAACGAGCCGGTGAACCGGGTGCTCGTGGCCCTGCGCGACACCGAGCACCGCCGGCGCACCGAGGCCAACCACGCCGCGCTCATCTCCACGGTCGCCCACGAGCTCCGCTCACCCTTGACCTCGGTGAAGGGCTTCTCCTCCACGCTGCTGCGGCGGTGGGAGCGCTTCAGCGACGAGCAGAAGCGCCTCATGATCGAGACCATCGAGGCCGACGCCGACCGGGTCACCCGTCTCATCAGCGAGCTGCTCGACGTCTCGCGCATCGACGCCGGTCGCCTGCAGATCCGCCCGCAGCCGCTCGACGTCACCTCCATCTACGAGCGGCACATCGAGCGTGCCGTGGCGACCGGCCACGACCGCGACCAGTTCGTGGTCGACGTGCCGGCCGACCTGCCGGAGGTCTGGGCCGACCCCGACCGGCTCGACCAGATCCTCGCCAACCTCATCGAGAACGCCCTGCGCCACGGCGAGGGCACCGTCACCCTCGCCGCGGCCCCTGCCCACGACGGCGCGGGCGAGGGCGGTGCCCGGCGGCGCATCGAGGGCTCGGTCGACCTCGTGGTCAGCGACGACGGCAAGGGCATCGACCCGGCCCACCGCGAGCTGGTCTTCTCCCGCTTCTGGCACGGTTCGGGCAGGGGCAGCACCGGCCTCGGGCTCTACGTGGTGAAGGGGCTGGTCGAGGCGCACGGCGGGCGCATCGTGGTGGAGAGCTCACCCAGGGGCGGCGCCCAGTTCCGCTTCAACCTGCCCGCCGAGCCGCCGGACTACCTGGCCTGAGCCCGTCGGGCGGCCCGGCCCCGGCAAACTCCCTTGCCGTATGCCGTATGCCGTATGCCGTGGGCGCGGGGCACGCTGGAGCCATGACCTCGCGCCGCCAGCGATTTACCGCGCCCTCGGACGCGGCTGCTGCGCTGCTCTGAGGGCACGCCGCCCCCGCCCGCGCGACCGGGCGCCCGCCACCTGGTGCGAGCACCGCGTCGGCAGGCCACGCGGCATACCGTCACCGCTCCTTCCGCACTGCCTCGCCTCCGAGGGCTCATCCGCTGACCCCTAGACTCGGTGCGCCGCGCCAAGGCAAAGAAAGCATTCTGCGCAGAGTGGATTGAGATGTCTGGACCCAACAAGCAGTACGACCCCGTCGAGGTCGCCGCGCTCGACCCGGCCGCCATCGAGCAGGCCGTGGCCGACGCCGTCGCCGCGATCTCCGCGGCCGCCAGCCTCGAGGAGCTGAAGGCGGCGCGTCTGGCCCACCAGGGGGAGAAGAGCCCGCTGGCGTTGGCCAACCGCGAGATCGGCGCCCTGCCGCCCAGCGCCAAGGCCGAGGCCGGCAAGCGCGTCGGGCAGGCCCGCGGCCAGGTGGCGCAGGCCCTCAAGGTGCGCCAGAAGGAGCTCGAGGCCGAGCGCGACCAGCGCATCCTCGTCGAGGAGACCGTCGACCTCACTGTGCGGGTGCCGCGCCGCCGGCTCGGTGCCCGCCACCCCATCAGCCTCGTCTCCGAGCGGGTCGAGGACATCTTCGTCGCCATGGGCTGGGAGGTCGCCGAGGGCCCTGAGCTCGAGTCGGAGTGGCTCAACTTCGACGCGCTCAACCTCGGGGCCGACCACCCGGCCCGGCAGATGCAGGACACCTTCTTCATCGACCCGCCCGAGCTGGGCCTGGTGCTGCGCACCCACACCTCACCGGTGCAGGTGCGCACCATGCTCGTGGGCGAGCCGCCCATCTACGTGCTGTGCCCGGGCAAGGTGTTCCGCACCGACGAGCTCGACGCCACCCACACGCCGGTGTTCCACCAGTTCGAGGGACTCGTGGTCGACGAGGGCATCACCATGGCGCACCTCAAGGGCAGCCTCGACGCCTTCGTCTCGCGGCTGTTCGGCGAGGGCACGGTCACGCGGCTGCGCCCGTCGTACTTCCCGTTCACCGAGCCCAGCGCCGAGATCGACTGCCGCTGCTGGATCTGCGGGGGCCAGGACAGCCAGTGCCGCACCTGCGGTGGCACAGGCTGGATCGAGATGGGCGGCTGCGGCATGGTCAACCGCCGCGTGCTGAACGCCAGCGGCATCGACCCCGACCGCTACACCGGCTTCGCCTTCGGGCTGGGCATCGAGCGCTCGCTCATGCTGCGGCACGGGGTGGGCGACATGCGAGACATCGTTGAGGGAGACGTGCGGTTCAGCACGCAGTTCGGGATGGAGATCTGATGCGCGCGCCAGTGTCATGGCTGCGGGAGCTGGCCGACGTGCCGGCAGGGGCCACCGGTGCCGACATCGCCGCGAGCCTGGTCAAGGTGGGCCTGGAGGAGGAGGCGCTGCACGGCGGCGACATCCAGGGACCGCTGGTCGTCGGACGGGTCCTCGAGGTGACTCCCGAGAAGCAGAAGAACGGCAAGACCATCAACTGGTGCCAGGTCGACGTCGGCCAGAACGGCCAAATGCTCACCGAGGGCGCCCCGCAGGGCATCGTCTGCGGCGCCCACAACTTCAAGCCCGGCGACCACGTCGTGTGCATCCTGCCCGGCGGCGTGCTCCCCGGCCCGTTCGAGATCAGCGCCCGCAAGACCTACGGCCACGTCTCCAACGGGATGATCTGTTCCGCGATGGAGCTCGGCCTCGGCGACGACCACGACGGCATCATCGTGCTCGAGGAGTGGCTCGGCGACAACCCCGACGTGGTCGCCGGGCTCCAGCCGGGACAGGACGCCATCGAGCTGCTCGGCCTCGCCGACGAGGTCGTCGAGGTCAACGTCACCCCCGACCGCGGCTACTGCTTCTCGATGCGCGGCATCGCGCGCGAGTACGCGCTCGCCACCGGTGGCGGCTTCCGTGACCCCGCCGACGTCGAGGTGCCGACCCCCAACGACAGCGGGTATGCCGTCAAGCTCGCCGACGGCGCGCCGATCAACGGCAACGCCGGCTGCGACCGCTACATCGCCCGGACCGTGCGCGGGGTCGACGTGAACGCCGCCACGCCGTCGTGGATGCAGAAGCGCCTGACGCAGGTCGGCATGCGCCCGATCAGCCTGGCCGTCGACGTCACCAACTACGTGATGATGCTGCTCGGACAGCCGCTGCACGCCTTCGACCTCGACACCCTCTCCGGCTCCGTCGGTGTCCGGAGGGCGAGGCCGGGGGAGCGGCTGAAGACCCTCGACGACGTAGACCGCGCGCTCGACCCCGAGGACCTGCTCATCGTCGACGGCAGCGACACCCCGCTGGCCATCGCCGGCGTCATGGGCGGTGAGTCCTCCGAGGTGGGCTCGTCCACGACCAACGTGCTCATCGAGTCGGCGCACTTCGACCCGACGACGGTGGCGCGCTCCTCGCGCCGTCACCGCCTGACGACCGAGGCGTCCAAGCGCTTCGAGCGCGGCGTCGACCCCGAGGTGACCGCTGCCGCGGCCCAGCTCGCGGTCGACCTCCTCGTGTCGCTGGGTGGCGGCACCCCCGACGCCGGCGTCACCGACGTCGACCACCGGGTGGACCGTGAGCCGTTCGACTTCGACCCCGCGCTGCCGACCCGCTACGTGGGGCTGGAGTACCCCCGGGCGGAGGTGCTCGAGACGCTGCGGGCCATCGGCTGCCGGGTGAGCGGCCCCGACGGGGTCTCCGAGGTCTCCGACGCCTTCGGGCACGGCGACGTCGTCTCGGTGCTGCCGCCGTCGTGGCGCCCCGACCTGAAGGACGGCCCCGACCTGGTCGAGGAGGTGGCGCGCGTGCGCGGCTACGACCAGATCCCGTCGGTGCTTCCCCAGGCCACCGCCGGGCGCGGCCTGACCCACGGCCAGCGCACCCGCCGCGTCATCGCGACCACCCTGGCCCAGCAGGGACTGGTCGAGGTGCTCAGCTATCCGTTCATCGCCCGCGACCTGTTCGACCGGCTCGGCTACGCCGCAGACGACAGCCGCCGGCGCACGGTCACCGTGGCCAACCCGATGTCGGACGAGGCGCCCCTCATGCGCACCTCGGTGCTCGACAGCCTGCTCGAGACGCTGCGCCGCAACGTCGCCCGCGGCAACCGTGACGCCGCCGTCTACGAGCTCGGGCTCGTCACCGTCGGACCCGAGCAGGTCCGCAGCGCGCCCGTGCCGGGCATCGAGTCGAGGCCCGACGAGGCCACGCTCTCGGCGATCCTCGGCGCCGTGCCCGCCCAGCCGCGACACGTGGCCTTCGCCGCGGCCGGCGACGCCGAGCCGGCCGGCCCGTGGGGCGCTGCCCGTCCGTTCGACGCCAGCGACGCGGTCGCGTGGGCGCTGGCCGTGGCAAAGGCCGTGGGGGTCGAGCTCGTGGTCTCGGCCACCGACCGGGCGCCCTGGCACCCCGGGCGGTGCGCGCAGCTCGCCCTCGCGGACGGCACCGTCGTCGGCCACGCCGGCGAGCTGCACCCCAAGGTCGTCACGGCGCTCGACCTCCCGGCCCGCGCCGTGGCCGGCGAGCTCGACGTCGACGTCCTGGTGGACGCCACCGGTGAGCCGCTGCAGGCCAAGGCCCTGTCGACGTTCCCCCTCGCGCACTCCGACGTCGCCCTCGTCGTCGACGAGGCGGTGCCGACCGCGGCCGTCGAGGCGGCGCTGCGCGAAGGTGCAGGCCCATCGCTGGAGTCGCTGGTGCTCTTCGACATCTACCGTGGCGACCAGGTCGGCGAGGGCAGGAAGTCGCTGGCGTTCCGACTCACCTTCCGCTCCGCGGAGCGCACCCTCACCACCGACGAGGTGAGCGCCCTGCGCGACCGGGCCGTGGCGGCGGCCGCCCGCGCCACGGGAGCCGTGCAGCGATGAGCGCCCCCGTCGCGGTGGTGACCGGTGCCTCGCGGGGCATCGGCCACCACGTCGCCGAGGGCCTAGAGGGGGCCGGGTATGCCGTGGAGCGCGGCTCGCGCGAGGTCGCCGAGGTGACCGACCGCGGGTCGGTCGAGCGGTGGATCGGTGACGTCGCCGCCCGGCACGGGCGCATCGACCTGCTGGTCAACAACGCGGGCGTCATCGACACCGAGGTGCCCATCGAGGAGTCCGACCCCGACGAGTGGTGGCGCACCATCGAGGTCAACGTGCTCGGGCCCTACCTCGTCACCCGGTTCGTCATGCCGCACATGGTCCGGCGCAGCGGTGGCCGGGTCGTCAACCTCAACAGCGGGGCCGGCACCCGGGCCGGCGAACTCGCCTCGGCCTACAACGTGAGCAAGACGGCGCTGGCCCGGATCACCGGGTCCATCCACCTCAGCGGCGCGGCGCACGGCATACGCGCCTTCGACCTCGCGCCGGGGGTGGTCCGCACGGACATGACCCTCTCCATGCCCTCCCACGAGGGGCGCACGGAGTGGACGTCGCCGCAGGAGGTTGTCGACCTCGTGCTGGCGCTGGCCTCCGGTGAGCTCGACGCGTGGTCGGGTCGCATGGTCCGCGCCGGTGCCGACACCCCCGAGTCGCTGCGCGCGCGTGCGGCAGCCGGGCTCACGGACACCGACCGCAGCATCGCCCTGGTGCCGTGGGGGAGCGACGACCCCCTGGCGTGAACCCCCGCTCTGCATAGGTTCGCGCTCGCCTGTATAGTCATGCACATGATCCGGGCAGCGGTGGCAGGAGCGAGCGGCTACGCCGGGGGTGAGATCCTCCGGCTCCTCCTCGGGCACCCCGAGGTCGCAGTCGGGGCCGTCACCGCCGCCTCGAGCGCGGGGCAGCGGCTCGGAGCCGTCCACCCGCACCTCACGCCGCTGGCCGACCGGGTGGTCGAGGACACCACCGCGCAGACGCTCGCCGGCCACGACGTGGTCTTCCTGGCCCTGCCGCACGGGCACTCCGCAGCCCTGGCGGCGCAGCTCCCCGACGAGGTCGTCGTCATCGACTGCGGGGCGGACTTCCGCCTGCGCGACGAGGCGGCCTGGACCTCGTTCTACGACACCCCGTATGCCGGGTCGTGGGCCTACGGGATGCCTGAGCTGTGCGTGGGGGCGGACGGCAAGCAGCGGGCCGAGCTGCAGGGCACCCGCCGCGTCGCGGTGCCGGGCTGCTACCCCACCGCCGTCAGCCTCGCCCTCGCGCCCGGCTTCGCCGCCGGCCTGCTCGACCCCGACGACGTCGTCGTCGTGGCGGCCTCTGGCACCTCGGGCGCCGGCAAGTCGCCCAAGCCGCACCTGCTCGGCGCCGAGGTCATGGGCTCGATGTCGCCCTACGGCGTGGGCGGGGTCCACCGTCACACGCCGGAGATCGAGCAGAACCTCTCGGGCGTCCGCGGTGACGACGTGACCGTCTCGTTCACCCCGACGCTGGCGCCGATGCCGCGCGGCATCCTCGCGACCTGCACGGCGCGCCTCGCCGGCGCTGGTGACGTCCGCGCCACCGACGTCCGTGCGGCGTGGGAGAAGGTCTACGCCGAAGAGCCGTTCGTGCACATGCTGCCCGAGGGGCAGTGGCCCTCGACCGCCGGCGTCCTCGGCAGCAACAGCCTGCACGTGCAGGTCACGCTCGACGACCGCACCGGACGGGTGGTGGCCGTCGCGGCGGTCGACAACCTCACCAAGGGCACGGCCGGCGCCGCCGTGCAGTGCCTCAACCTCGCGCTCGGCCTGCCGGAGACCACCGGCCTCCCCCTGGCGGGGGTGGCCCCGTGACCCTCGGGATGCACCTCATGCGCCACGAGGCGCCGATCGCCTTCGCCCGTCTCGCCGCCGGCGAGGAGCCCTCGTGGGACTGGCGCACCGGGCCGCTCAGCTCGATCACCTACACCGACAGCGAGACCTCGGTCGTCTGCGCCTTCGACGCCGTCCCCGAGGGCGTCGTCAAGCAGGGACCGCTGGTGGGTTTCGAGATCGCCGGGCCCCTCGACTTCACCATGGTGGGCGTCCTCTCCGGTCTGCTCGAGCCGCTCGCCCGGCAGCGCATCAGCATCCTGGCCCTGTCGACCTACGACACCGACTGGATCCTCGTCGACGCCGAGCGCAGCGACGACGCCGAGAAGATCTGGAAGCGCGGCGGGCACGCCGTCGCGCCGGCCCGCCTGAGCGGAGGTGCGTCGTGAGCGTCACCGCCCCCCAAGGCTTCCGGGCGGCCGGGGTCGTTGCAGGCCTGAAGACCAGCGGCGCGCCCGACGTCGCCCTCGTCGTCAACGACGGGCCCGACCACCACGGCGCGGCCGTCTTCACCAGCAACCGGGTGGAGGCCGCACCGGTCACCTGGTCGCGCCAGGTCGTCACCGACGGCCGGGTCGACGCCGTGGTCCTCAACTCCGGTGGAGCCAATGCCTGCACGGGTCCGCAGGGCTTCGCCGACACCCACCTCACGGCCGAGCACGTCGCGGAGGTGCTGGGGGTCTCCGCAGGCGACGTGGTCGTGTGCTCCACCGGGCTGATCGGCGAGCTGCTGCCGATGGAGCGCCTGCTGGCCGGCGTCGACTCGGCTGCCGCGGGCCTGGACGCCGACGGTGGGCCCGCCGCGGCCACCGCGATCATGACGACCGACACGGTGAGCAAGCAGGCGCAGGTCCAGCGCGACGGCTGGAGCGTCGGCGGCATGGCCAAGGGCGCGGGCATGCTGGCCCCAGCCCTGGCCACCATGCTGGTGGTTGTCACGACCGACGCGGTGGTCGAGGCTGCCGACCTCGACGACGTGCTGCGCGCAGCCACGGCGGCCACCTTCGACCGCATCGACTCCGACGGCTGCCAGTCGACCAACGACACCGTGGTGCTGCTGGCCTCCGGGGCCTCGGGTGTCCGCGCGACCGCTGGCGACCTGGCCGAGGCGGTGAGCGAGGTGTGTGCGAGCCTGGCGCGCCAGCTCATCGCCGACGCCGAGGGCGCCCACCACGACATCGCGATCGCGGTGCGTTCCGCGGCCACCGAGGCCGACGCGCTCGAGGTCGGACGGGCGATCGCCCGCAACAACCTCTTCAAGTGCGCGGTGTTCGGCAACGACCCCAACTGGGGCCGGGTGCTCGCGGCCGTCGGCACCACCCGGGCGGCCTTCGACCCGCACCAGCTCGACGTCTCCATCAACGGTGTGCAGGTGTGCCGGGCCGGCGGTGTGGGGGAGGACCGCAGCCTGGTCGACCTCACCGGCCGCGAGGTGCACGTCCTCGTCGACCTGCACGCCGGCACCGAGTCGGCCACCGTGTGGACCAACGACCTGACCCACGACTACGTCCACGAGAACTCGGCCTACAGCTCATGACCGCACCCACCAGCGCCGCGCAGCCGGCCCAGCCGGGCCCGGCCGCGCGCAACACCGTCCGCGGCACCATCGACGCCGCCGCCCTGCGGGTCGCCCAGTCCAAGGCGCAGGTCCTCGTCGAGGCCCTGCCCTGGCTGGAGCGCTTCCGCGGAGCCCTCGTGGTCGTCAAGTACGGCGGCAACGCCATGACCGACGACGCCCTGAAGGCCGCGTTCGCCCAGGACGTCGCCTTCCTGCGGTATGCCGGGCTGCGCCCCGTCGTCGTGCACGGCGGCGGTCCGCAGATCGCCGAGATGCTCGGCCGCCTGGGGCTGGAGAGCGAGTTCAAGGGCGGCCTGCGGGTCACGACGCCCGAGGTCATGGACGTGGTGCGGATGGTGCTCACCGGCCAAGTGGGGCGCGAGCTCGTGGGCCTGCTCAACCAGCACGGTCCCGTGGCCGTCGGCCTCTCCGGCGAGGACGCCAGCCTCTTCGGCGCGCGCCGCCGCTCCACCGTCGTCGACGGCGAGGAGGTCGACCTCGGCCTCGTCGGCGACGTCGAGACGGTCAACCCCTCTGCGGTGCGCGACATCCTCGACGCCGGCCGGATACCGGTGGTGTCGACGGTGGCCCCCGACCTCGACGCCGACGGCCAGGTGCTCAACGTCAACGCCGACACCGCGGCCGCGGCCCTGGCGGTGGCGCTGCGGGCGCACAAGCTCGTCGTCCTCACCGACGTGGAGGGTGTCTACGGCGACTGGCCCGACCGCGACTCGCTGCTGTCGGAGCTGTCCGTCTCCGGCGCCAAGGGCCTCCTGCAGAAGGTCGACGCAGGCATGATCCCCAAGCTGGAGGCGTGCGTGCGCGCCGTGGAGCAGGGCGTGCCGCAGGCACACGTCGTCGACGGCCGGCAGCCGCACTCGCTGCTGCTCGAGGTGTTCACCTCCGAGGGCATCGGCACCATGATCGTCCCCGACGCCACGGACCAGCCCCACCACGACGACCAGCCGGAGGAGGACCGCTGATGGGCGCGCGCAACGACGAGCTGCTGGCGCGCTACGAGCGTTCGGTGATGGGCGTCTTCGGACTGCCGCCGCTGGTGCTCGACCACGGCGCCGGCTGCGATGTCTGGGACGTCGACGGCCGCCGCTACCTCGACCTCGTCGGCGGCATCGCCGTCAACGCCCTGGGCCACGGCCACCCGAGCCTGGTGAGCGCCGTCTCCAAGCAGGCGGCCGAGGCGATCCACATCTCCAACCTCTTCACCTCCGAGGCCCAGATCGCCCTGGCCGAGCGCCTGATCTCGGTGGCTGGGGCGCCCGAAGGCTCGGCCGTGTTCTTCTGCAACTCGGGCGCCGAGGCCATCGAGGCGGCGATCAAGCTGAGCCGGCGCACCGGTCGCACGGGTCTCGTGGCCGCCGAGGGCGCCTTCCACGGCCGCACCACCGGTGCTCTCGCGCTGACGCACAAGCCGGCCTACCGTGAGCCGTTCGAGCCCCTCATCCCCGGCGTGCGGCACGTCCCCTACGGCGACGAGGCCGCGCTGCGCGAGGCCGTTTCCGACGAGACTGCCGCAGTGGTCCTGGAGCCCCTCCAGGGCGAGGCGGGCGTCCTCAGCCCGGGCACGGCATACCTGCGCCTCGCGCGGGAGGTGACGCAGGAGCACGGCGCCCTGCTGATCCTCGACGAGATCCAGACCGGAATCGGCCGCACCGGCACGTGGTTCGCGTTCCAGCAGGCCGGTGTCGTGCCCGACGCCGTCACGGTGGCCAAGGGCCTCGGTGGGGGCGTGCCGATCGGTGGGCTCATCGCGTTCGGCGACCACAACGCCCACCTGCTCACCGCCGGCCAGCACGGCTCGACGTTCGGCGGGAACCCGCTGGCCGCAGCGGCGGGGCTGGCGGTGCTCGACACGATCGAGTCCGAGGGCCTGCTCGAGCACGCGCGAGTGGCGGGGGAGCACCTGGCGGAGGCGGTGCAGGCCCTGGGCCACCCGCTCGTCACCGGGGTGCGCGGCGCCGGCCTCCTGCGCGCCATCACCCTGGCCGAGGCGGTCGCGCCGCAGCTGGCGGCCTCCGCGCGCGAGGCCGGCTTCATCGTCAACCCCGTCGCGCCCGACGCCATCAGGCTCGCACCCCCGCTCGTGGTGAGCCTCGAGCAGCTCGACTCCTTCGTCACGGCGCTGCCCGCACTCCTCGACGCCTGCACGACGCCCAGCCCGGAGGACACCCCATGACCCGCCACTTCCTGCGTGACGACGACCTCAGCGCGGAGGAGCAGCGCAAGGTGCTGCGCCGGGCGGCCGCGCTGAAGGCCGACCCGTACTCGGACCGGAGCCTGGCCGGCCCGCAGTCGGTCGCCATCCTCTTCGACAAGCCGACCCTGCGCACCCAGGCGTCCTTCACCGCCGGGGTGGCGGCCCTCGGCGGCTACCCGATGGTCGTCGACGGCCGGCTGGCCGGCATCGGCGAGCGCGAGTCCATCGCCGACACCGCCCGCGTCCTCGGGCGGCAGACGTCGCTCATCGTGTGGCGCACCTTCGGCCAGGACCGCCTCGAGGAGATGGCCCGGCACGCCGGGGTGCCCGTGGTCAACGCGCTGACCGATCACCTCCACCCCTGCCAGGTGCTCGCCGACCTGCTCACCGTGACCGAGCACAAGGGCCAGCTGCCGGGCCTCACGCTCGCCTACCTCGGTGACGGGGCCAACAACATGGCCCACTCCTACCTGCTCGGCTGCGCGCTGGCGGGCCTGCACGTGCGCATCGGCGCCCCCGCCGGCCACCAGCCCGACCCCGCGGTGCTGGCCCGGGCCAAGGAGATCGCGGACGAGCAGGGCGGCTCGGTCACCGTCACCGACGACCCGCAGGCCGCTGCCGCGGGCGCCGACGTGCTCGCCACCGACACCTGGGTCTCGATGGGCCAGGAGGAGCTCAAGGACGCCAAGGCCGGCAAGGGAAGCCCGTTCGTGCCGTACTCGCTCACCGGCGCCCTGCTCGGGCACGCCGAGCCCGACGCCATCGTGCTGCACTGCCTGCCGGCCTACCGCGGGCTCGAGATCGCCGCCGACGTCATCGACGGCCCGCAGTCGGTCGTGTGGGACGAGGCCGAGAACCGGCTGCACGCCCAGAAGGCACTGATGTCCTTCCTCCTCGAGGTGTCCTCATGACCGTCGCGACCAGCCGCACCGGGCGCCAGCGGCGCATCGTCGAGATCCTCGGCCGCACCGCGGTGAAGTCGCAGTCCGAGCTGCTCGACCTGCTCGCCGCCGACGACATCGAGGTCACGCAGGCGACGCTGTCGCGCGACCTCGTCGAGCTCGGCGCCGTCAAGGTCCGCTCCGGGCGTGCCCTCGTGTATGCCGTGCCGGGGGAGGGCGGCGACCGCACCGCTCGCCCCGCCCAGGACGGCCAGGAGGT
The DNA here is from genome assembly GCF_029222705.1 of Knoellia sp. p5-6-4. NCBI lineage: Bacteria > Bacillati > Actinomycetota > Actinomycetes > Micrococcales > Intrasporangiaceae > Knoellia > Knoellia sp. p5-6-4. The sequence continues at coordinate 313,061 of NZ_JARGZF010000002.1, read as the reverse complement.
GTCGGCCCGGCTGAAGCGGCTCTGTGAGGAGCTGCTCGTCTCCGCAGAGGCGTCGCACAACCTCATCGTGCTGCGCACCCCGCCCGGTGCCGCGAACTTCCTCGCCTCGGCGATCGACCACGTCGACCAGAAGGACATCCTCGGGACCATCGCCGGCGACGACACCATCATGGTGATCACCACCGGGCCGGCGGCCAGCGAGGAGATCGCCCGCCTGTTCCTCTCGCTCGCGGACAACCGCGAGTAGCCAGCCCACCAGCCCCAGACCAGACCGCAGACCGCAGCAACACAAGGAGAAACCCGTGACCGAGCGCGTAGTCCTCGCATACTCCGGAGGCCTCGACACCTCCGTCGCCATCGGCTGGATCGCCGACGCCACCGGAGCCGAGGTGGTCGCCGTCGCGGTCGACGTGGGCCAGGGCGGGGAGGACCTCGAGGTCATCCGCCAGCGCGCCCTCGACTGCGGTGCGGTCGAGGCCTACGTCGCCGACGCCAGGGACGAGTTCGCCGAGGAGTACTGCCTTCCCGCGCTGCAGGCCAACGCCCTGTACATGGACCGCTACCCGCTGGTGTCGGCCCTGTCCCGCCCGGTCATCGTCAAGCACCTCGTCACCGCGGCCAAGGAGCACGGCGCGACCGTGGTGGCCCATGGCTGCACCGGCAAGGGCAACGACCAGGTCCGCTTCGAGGCCGGCATCTCCAGCCTGGTGCCGGAGCTGGCCTGCATCGCGCCGGTCCGCGACCTCGCCCTGACCCGCGACAAGGCGATCGACTACGCCGAGAAGCACAGCCTGCCGATCGAGACGAGCAAGAAGAACCCCTACTCGATCGACCAGAACGTCTGGGGTCGCGCGGTCGAGACCGGCTTCCTCGAGGACATCTGGAACGCCCCGATCGAGGACCTGTACTCCTACACGAAGGACCCGGCCCGCCAGCACGACGCCGACGAGGTCCTCATCACGTTCGAGGCCGGTGTCCCCGTGGCCATCGACGGCAACAAGGTCAGCGTGCTCGAGGCCATCCAGCAGCTCAACGAGCGCGCCGGCAACGCGGGCGTCGGGCGTCTCGACATGGTCGAGGACCGCCTCGTCGGCATCAAGAGCAGGGAGGTCTACGAGGCGCCGGGGGCCATCGCCCTCATCACCGCCCACCAGGAGCTCGAGAACGTCACGCTCGAGCGTGAGCTGGCCCGCTACAAGCGCGGGGTGGAGCAGCGATGGGGCGAGCTCGCCTACGACGGCCTGTGGTTCAGCCCGCTCAAGCGGTCGCTCGACGCGTTCATCGCCTCCACCCAGGAGCACGTCAGCGGCGACATCCGGATGACCCTGCACGGTGGCCGCGCCACGGTCACCGGCCGCAGGTCCGACAGCAGCCTCTACGACTTCAACCTGGCCACCTACGACGAGGGCGACACCTTCGACCAGTCGCTGGCCAAGGGATTCATCGAGCTGCACGGCCTGTCGAGCAAGATCGCCGCCGCCCGCGACCAGCGGCTCGCGCAGGGCTGACGTGGTGGTCAGCCCTGAGGAGGGGAGCGGTGTGGGCGCTGCGGCAGGTGCCGAGCGGGTGAGCCTGTGGGGTGGCCGGTTCGCCGGCGGCCCTGCGGACGCGCTGGCCGCGCTGAGCAAGTCGACGCACTTCGACTGGCGGCTCGCGCCGTACGACATCGCCGGTTCCCGGGCCCACGCCCGGGTGCTGCACCGGGCGGGGCTGCTGGACGACGCCACCCTCGAGGCGATGCTCGACGCGCTCGGCCGGCTGCTCGCCGACGTGCAGTCGGGGACCTTCGCGCCCGCCGAGGACGACGAGGACGTGCACACCGCCCTCGAGCGTGGCCTCATCGAGCGGGCAGGGTCCGAGGTCGGCGGCCGGCTGCGCGCGGGCAGGTCGCGCAACGACCAGGTCGCGACCCTGTTCCGGATGTACCTGCGCGACCACGCCCGTTCCGTGGCCGCGCTGGTGCTCGACGTGGTCGACGCCCTCGTGCAGCAGTCGCAGCGGCACCTGTCGGTGCCGATGCCGGGGCGCACCCACCTCCAGCACGCCCAGCCGGTGCTGCTGGCGCACCACCTGCTGGCGCACGCCTGGGCGCTGCTGCGCGACGTGCAGCGGCTGCAGGACTGGGACGCCCGCACGAACGCCTCGCCCTACGGCTCGGGGGCCCTCGCCGGCAGCTCACTCGGCCTCGACCCGGAGGCCGTTGCCACCGACCTCGGCTTCGCCACCTCCGTCGAGAACTCCATCGACGGCACGGCCTCGCGCGACTTCGTCGCCGAGTTCGCGTTCGTCGCGGCGATGACGGCGGTCGACATCTCCCGTCTCGCCGAGGAGGTGGTGCTCTGGGCGACCAAGGAGTTCTCCTTCGTCACGCTCGACGACGCCTACTCCACGGGGTCGAGCATCATGCCGCAGAAGAAGAACCCCGACGTCGCCGAGCTCGCGCGGGGCAAGGCCGGTCGCCTCGTCGGTGACCTGGCCGGGCTGCTGACGACGCTGAAGTCGCTGCCGCTCGCCTACAACCGCGACCTGCAGGAGGACAAGGAGCCGGTCTTCGACGCCGTCGACACCCTCGAGGTGCTGCTGCCGGCCTTCGCGGGCATGGTGGCGACGATGGAGTTCAACACCCACCGACTCGCGTCGCTTGCCCCGCAAGGCTTCTCGCTGGCCACCGACATCGCGGAGTGGCTGGTGCGCGAGGGCGTGCCGTTCCGGGTGGCCCACGAGGTCGCCGGGGCCTGCGTCCGGGCGTGCGAGCAGCGTGGCATCGAGCTGTGGGACCTCAGCGACGACGACCTCGCGTCCATCTCGCCACACCTGAACCCCGGTGTCCGGGAGGTGCTCAGCGTGCAGGGCTCACTGGCCTCCCGCGACGCCAAGGGCGGCACGGCCCCCGACCGGGTGCGTGAGCAGCTGGAGGCGGTGACCGCTGCCACCGCCTCCGCCGGGGCGTGGGCCGCTGCAGCGGTCAGCGTCCGCTGAGATGCCTCTCGGCCCGGCCCTGCCGCGGGAGTTCTTCCGCGAGGACGTGCTCGACGTCGCCCCCGCACTGCTGGGGGCGACGATCACGCACGCCGGCGTCACCGTCCGGCTCACCGAGGTCGAGGCGTATGCCGGGGAGCAGGACCCGGGGTCGCACGCCTTCCGTGGTCCCACCCCGCGCACGGAGGTCATGTTCGGCCGGGCCGGTCACCTCTACGTCTACTTCACCTACGGCATGCACTGGTGCGCCAACGTCGTGACCGGCACCGAGGGGGAGGCCAGCGCCGTGCTCCTGCGCGCCGGTGAGGTCGTCGACGGCCACGCGGTGGCCGCGGTCCGGCGCGCCGGCATCGCGCAGCGCGACTGGGCTCGTGGGCCGGCCAGGCTGGCCTCGACGCTGGGGCTGCGGGGCGAGCAGACCGGTCTCGACGCGTGTGATCCCGACCGCCCCGTGGCCTTCCACGCGCCGCCCGAGCACGTCCCCGCCAGCCGCATCCGCACCGGACCTCGGGTGGGCGTCGCGGGAAACGGTGGTGACGCCGAGCGCTACCCGTGGCGGTTCTGGCTCGACGGCGAGCCGACCGTGTCGGTGTACCGCCCCGCGAAACCGCGTCGCAGGCGAGTCGAGGCATAGGGCAGGCTTGGCACTGCGCCGGGCACCCGGCACACCCAGGACGAAGGAGCACAACAACCGTGAGCGACATCCTCGACGAGCTGCAGTGGCGGGGGCTGGTGGCGCAGACCACCGACGAGTCCGCGTTGCGCGAAGCACTCGCCGACGGGCCGATCACGCTCTATTGCGGCTTCGACCCCACAGCACCGAGCCTGCACATCGGCAACCTCGTGCAGCTCATCACCATGCGCCACCTGCAGCGGGCGGGGCACCGGGTGCTCTGCCTGGTCGGCGGGTCCACCGGCCTCATCGGTGACCCCAAGTCGACGTCCGAGCGCGACCTGCACGACGCCGACACGGTGGCCGACTGGGTCAAGCGGATCCAGCAGCAGGTGCAGCCGTTCCTCGACTTCGACGGCGACAACCCGGCGGTGATGGTCAACAACCTCGACTGGACGGCGCCGCTGTCGGCGCTGGAGTTCCTGCGCGACATCGGCCGGCACTTCCGGGTCAACCAGATGATCAAGAAGGACGCCATCTCCGCCCGGCTCAACACCGAGCAGGGCATCTCCTACACCGAGTTCAGCTACCAGCTGCTGCAGGGGATGGACTACCTCCACCTGTTCCGCGAGTTCGGCTGCACGCTGCAGACCGGGGGAGCCGACCAGTGGGGCAACCTCACCGCCGGGTCGGACCTGATCCACCGGGTCGAGGGGAAGTCGGTCCACCTGCTGACGACGCCGTTGATCACCAAGGCCGACGGCTCCAAGTTCGGCAAGACGGAGTCGGGCACGGTGTGGCTGGACCCGGAGATGATGTCGCCGTACGCCTTCTACCAGTTCTGGATCAACGCCGAGGACGCGTCGGTGATCTCCTACCTCAAGGTCTTCACCGACCGCGGGCCCGAGGAGATCGCCCGGCTCGAGCAGTCGCTGGCCGAGAAGCCGTTCCTGCGCGAGGCGCAGAAGGCGTTGGCCGCGGACGTCACGACCCTGGTGCACGGGGCCGAGCACACAGCCGCGGTGCAGGCAGCCTCGGAGGCGCTGTTCGGAAAGGGCGACGTGACCTCCCTCGACGAGGGGACGCTGGTCGATGCCACGGCGGAGCTGCCGGGGGCGGAGGTGCAGGTCGGCACCTCGGTCGTCGACGCGCTGGTGGCGGCCGGGCTGGTGGAGTCGCGCAAGGCGGCGCGTCGTGCCATCGACGAGGGCGGGGCGTCGGTCAACAACGCGAAGGTCACCGACACCGAGGCCGTGCTGGGGGAGGGCGACTTCCTCCACGGCCGGGTGGCCCTGCTGCGCCGGGGACGCAAGTCGCTGGCAGCCGCACGGCGATCGACCTGAGCAGGAGCAGCCACGACGGAGGGGCCCGGTGTTGAGCGCGCACACCGGGCCCCTCCGTCACAAGGCCCGGCCGGGGGGTCCGAGGCCCCGCAGGCCGCTGACCTGCGGATTTGTCTTTCTCGTCGGGCTCCCCGTAATGTTCTCTTCGTCAGCCCGACAGGGAGGAACGGACACCACCGCGGTCACCACCGCGAAGCAGGCCGGTCCCGGGGCAGACAACCACCAGACCGAATCACCCGGTACCGATGTCGGTCGGATCCGCCGGGCGGTCACTCTGGCGCCGAGCGCGAGAGGGTGGAACGCCAGGCTGCGCAACCAGGCTCCGCAGAGCGGATTTGGAAGCCGGCCGGGTGAGGAAGTACCTTAGATGAGCCCCGGACGCCGAAGCGAAATGCTGAAGCAGAAGGTGCGCG